>JBARMK010000246.1:0-15651 GCA_049802395.1 Candidatus Angelobacter sp. | reverse complement strand
GATATACACAACCCGTGCCCCGCCACTTTTTCCCATTCCCTTGCGTGCAACCCGGACCTTTCGAAATCCTCCCGTCCCACGGACCAGATCTCCACTTTCAGGGTCTGCCGCAACCAGTGCCACAATGTCCGCGCGCTCCTCCTCGCTGAAGAGCTTGTTGGCAACTGCAAGATAAGTAGGCGTCTCGACAACCGTCTGCACAGGGTTCTCTTGTACTCCATTGGACACCATAAGTCAAGTAAAAGTTGTATGCCAGTGGACACCAATGATTGTTCCGGAATGACGGGGTGCACGACTGGACCGAATGGGCATTCATGCGAAAATGAATTCAGTCTGGAATAACGAGACAAAGCCAAGAGCTAATGGCTAAGAGCTAAAAGCTGATTTATGTCAGATTGGCCAATACGAGAAAAACGACCGCTCCGCGAACCGGTGCGCGAAGAAGCGGGACCGGCGCCCAAAAACTACATCACGCCCGCCGGGTTGCAGCGGCTGAAAGACGAGCATCGGTTCCTGCTGAGTCGCGAGCGTCCGGCGGTGGTGGAGGTGGTAGCGTGGGCTGCCAGTAACGGCGATCGCAGTGAAAACGCCGACTACCAATACGGCAAGCGACGCTTACGCCAGATCGATTCACGGATTCGCTTTCTCTCGAAACGCATTGCCGCGGCCGTGGTCGTCGATCCCACTGCTCCGCGGCCGGCATCAGCCGCTACGCGCGTCTTCTTCGGCGCAACCGTGACCTACAAGGACGCCGCCGGCCTCGAACACGTCGTCTCTATCGTCGGCATCGACGAGGTGGACCTCAATCGCGGCTACATCAGCTGGCGCTCGCCTCTCGCTAATGCGCTCATGAAGGCCAGCCCCGGCGACCGCGTGGACCTGCGCGCGCCAGCGAAGACAGAGCATCTCGAGATCATCCGCGTCGAGTACGCGCCGATTCCGATGGATCCTTTCCGCGAACCGCCAGGAGCTCAGTCCACGCCCAAGGCCGACGGCTCCTAGAACTGAAGACCAAGCCGCCGACTCTGAGCGTTCCTTCGATCTTTGTCAGTTTTGCACATGGTGTCGTTCGGAGCAGCACAGCGAAACGCTTACAAATAACTTCTCTGCGATTCCTACAAATCAAAATTAGCCCTATGGATTCTGAGCGAATTACGGGCAATCCGGAAGTTGAACTGCAAAAGCGAGACAGTCAGAATTGGCCTTCGGGGGCTCCAGGCAATTTATGAGATGGGTTGTAGTCATAAAAATGGGGCCACGAATGGAACAGATGAGCTTTCAGTCGGAAATAAATCAGTGTGCGGCACAAAACAAGCCAGGAGCTAGTGGCTGGAAGCTGGTAGGTGAATTTAGTGCCCCAAAACAAATTGAGACCGGCGATGCCGGCCTCAATTTTAAATGGGCTTAAGACCAAGAAGCGGTGACGGTTTCCTTGGCCACAAGCCCATTCGATCCTGAATCGGATCGGAGGTGATATATACATTTTAGGCCAGTCACCGGCCATGTCAAGGCATCCGGCAAGTCTTTTTTTACTTACTTAATCAACTTAATAACGGTCTCCTCTGCTTGTGCGCAAATTTATATGGAACAATGACTTAGCGGTGTTGCCGATTAGTTTTTGCTTATAAATTATCGACTAAAGAGCAGTTGAATGCCAATGATTGCCAGAAGAGTTCCAAACGCCCGGCGCAGGACCACTTCAGGCAGGTGCTGTGCCCAGATCCCCCCAAAGTAGCCGCCCACCAGAAACCCCACCCCAATGAGCAGCGCGGCTTTAAGGTCAGCATTGCCGGCTTTGTAGTATTCCCAGAATGCCAGCGCGCCGATCGGTGCTAACAAGGCCCCCAGCGACGTGCCTTGCGCTTTGTGCTGGCTCATATGAAAGAGATAAACCAGCGCGGGAATAATCATGACCCCGCCGCCAATTCCAACCACTCCGGAGAGCATTCCAATCACCAGGCCGAGCAGTATATAGAGAAAAGTCATGCGCGAAATCATAATGGAATGAGGTTTTTTTTAGACGGCAAATCTAAACAAGCGAAGCTCGAAAGTTGCGCTTGAATTCATTCTTAACCGCTGGCCCGGCTCTCGTTGACACTCCGGCGAAGCGAATGTTAATTTAAAGAGTTTGGTGGTAACCCCCGATCCACTTCTGTTCAGCACAGCCTAAGCGATAATTTTGAATGAACGAGATACTCAGGCAAGTAGGCGAATTACTGATTTCTGCCATCCCCACGATCATTTGTATGCTGATCGTGTGGGCAGGCTACCGTTTTATCGTCCACGGCAAGCTGCAGCAGGTGCTGGAGCAACGCCGCGCGCTGACGGAAGGCGCCATCCAGCGCGCACAGGAGGAGATTGCCACAGCCGAGAGGCACGCCGCGGAATATGAGCAGCGGGTGCGCGAAGCTCGCGCCCAGATTTACCAGCGGCAACATGCCCAACGGCAGCGGATTATCAGCCAGCGCGACGCGGCCCTGACAGAAGCGCGGCGGCAGGCAGACGAGATGGTCAAGAACGCTCGGGCCGCACTGGAAAAAGACACGCTGGCCGCGAAGGCCGCGTTAGAACAACAGGCCAATGTGCTGGCTGACCAGGTGATCGCGGCCATATTACGGCCGGTTATGGCCGCAGGAGGCCGCTAGATGGGTCGACATATTCGTAGAAAACTTTTGGCAGGACTGTTTGCGCTGCTTTGTGCGGCACTGTTCGCCACGCCATCGGCGCGCGCGCAGGATGCTGCCGCCAGGCATGCAGCAGCGCCTTCAGCGCAGTCGTCTGGCAGTGCGCCGGCGCAGACAGCAGAGGCGAAAAACGAAAAAGATGCGGGTGGATCGGATGCGGATTCGGTCCGCAATTCTCCCGCAGTGAAGTGGATCGCCCGTAAAACCGGGCTCACCGTAGATCAGGCTTATTGGCTGTGTTTCGGATTTAATTTTGCCGTGGTCCTGGTTCTTATTGTTGGGTTGTTACGCAAGAAATTGCCGGGGTATTTCAGCGGACGCACCACACTCATCCAAAAGGGGATTGAAGAAGCTCGCAAAATGAGCGAAGAGGCGCGCCGCCGGCTGGCTGAGGTGGAAAGCCGGCTGTCACGGTTGGATGCCGATATTGCCGCGATGCGCGGCGAGGCCGAGGAAAATGCCAAGGCTGAAGAACGCCGGATTCTGGCTGCCGGCGAGGAAGAGCGTCAGCGGATTGTTACCTCCGCCGGGCAGGAGATCAGTTTGGCTGCCAGTGCCGCGCGGCGTGAGCTGAAGAGCTACGCTGCCGAGCTGGCGATCGATCTGGCGGAAAAAAAGATCCGAGTGAGCAAAGAAACCGATGAAGCACTGGTGCACAAGTTTACCGTCGAACTAGGAAAGGACGATAAATAATGGCAGCAGTCCTGGGCCGCTACGCTCGAGCATTCGCCGACGTGGTAGTCACGCACAAGCTGGATCCGGATAAGACCGTGGAAGAGCTGGCAGAGGTTGCCCAGTTGATCCACGAGAGCCGCGAACTACGCAACGTGCTGGCAAATCCCGCCGTGAGTCGCGAGCAGAAGTTGAAATTGCTCGATGCCATCACCAAACGCCTGGGTGGATCAAAGCTTTTGCGTAATTTTCTAGCGGTGCTGATTGACCACCGGCGGATCGCGCACATTGGCGAGGTCGTCAAACAGTTCAAGGAGGAGATGGACAGGCGCATCGGAATCGCCGAAGCGCAGGTGAGATCGGCGCGCACGCTTAGCCCCGCCGAGAAGAAGTTGCTGGAAAAGCAATTGGCCGATGTCACGGGTATGACTGTCAGGGCAACGTATGCGGAGGACACGGCGTTACTGGGTGGCGTACTGGTCCGCGTTGGCAGCACAATCTATGACGGATCAGTGCATGGACAGTTGGAGAGACTGAGGGAGCAGATCACGGAGACCTAAATCGGTAAATGAGCAATTTGGTAAATGGGTAAATGAATGCGCGGGTTTCAAGTCAAACTTTTACCAAATTACCAATTTACCCAATTTACCAAATCGGCCACAACGGGGGTCTTAAAACCAAGGTATCTATGGCTCAAATCAAAGCAGACGAAATAACGAAACTCATCCGTGAGCAGATTGAGAACTACGAATCCAAAGTCTCAGTGGATGAGGTCGGCACCATTATCTCGCTGGGCGACGGCATTGCCCGCATTTACGGGCTGGACAAAGTCATGGCCGGCGAGCTGATCGAGTTCGAGCACGGCATTGCCGGCCTGGCCATGAACCTGGAAGAAGACCAGGTAGGCGCAGTACTGCTGGGCGATTACACGGAAGTGAAAGAAGGCGGCGAGGTAAAGCGCACGGGCAGGATCATGTCCGTGCCCACCGGTGACGCCATGATTGGCCGAGTAGTAAACGCCCTGGGGCAGCCCATTGACGGCAAGGGGCCGATCACGGCCAGCAAATACATTGAGATCGAGCGCATCGCGCCGGGCGTGATTGACCGCCAGCCGGTGCGCGAACCGATGGCGACAGGCATCAAGGCCATCGACTCCATGATCCCAATTGGCCGTGGACAACGTGAGCTGATTATTGGCGACCGCCAGACCGGCAAGACTGCCGTGGCGCTGGATACGATCATCAACAGCAAGGGCAATAACCTTGTTTGTATCTATTGCGCCATTGGACAAAAGCGGTCTTCGATCGCGCAGGTGGTCAAGGTGCTGGAGGACTATGGCGCCATGGAATACACCATTGTGGTGGCGGCCTCTGCCTCTGAACCCGCGCCGATGCTTTACCTGGCCCCGTACGCGGCCTGCGCCATGGGTGAATACTTCCGCGATAGCGGCAAACACGCGCTGGTGATCTACGATGATCTCTCCAAGCATGCGGCGTCGTACCGTGAAATCTCACTGCTGCTGCGCCGTCCGCCGGGGCGCGAAGCCTATCCCGGAGACGTTTTCTATCTCCACTCACGCTTGCTGGAGCGCGCGGCCAAGATGTCAGACAAGATGGGCGGCGGTTCGCTTACGGCGCTGCCGGTGATCGAGACCCAGGCGGGAGACGTCTCCGCGTACATTCCGACCAACGTCATTTCCATTACCGACGGACAGATCTTCCTGGAGACCGATCTATTCAACTCCGGCGTGCGTCCGGCGGTGAACGTCGGCATCTCAGTAAGCCGCGTAGGCGGTTCGGCGCAGATCAAGGCCATGCGCCAGGTGGCAGGTACCTTGAAGCTTGAGCTGGCGCAGTATCGCGAACTGGCAGCCTTTGCGCAGTTCGGTTCCGATCTGGATAAAGCGACTCAGGCCCAGCTCAATCGCGGGAAACGCCTAGTGGAGATCCTGAAGCAGGACCAGTACAAGCCGCTGCCGTTCAGCAAGCAGATCATCATCATTTATGCCGGAACCAACGGGTTCCTGGACGATCTGGAAGTAGAGCAGGTGCGGCCATTCTCAGAGGAGCTCAACGAATACGTTGAGTCGATGAACCCCAAGCTGCTGGATGCGATCATGGAGAAGAAGACGCTGGATGATGCGATCAAGGCGGAGATCGAAAAGACGCTAAAGGAGTTCAAGCAAAAGTTTTTGAGCGAACACCAGACTGCGAAAGCTAAAGCTTAACGTAAATTCATGGCAAACATTCTCGACATCCGGCGGCGAATCCGCAGCGTGCGCAACACGCGACAGATCACCAAGGCCATGCAGATGGTCTCGGCGGCCAAGTTGCGCCGCGCGCAGGAACGGGCGCTGGCGGCGCGGCCATACGCGCAAATGCTCATCAATGTGCTGAAGTCTTTGGTGTCGCGGGCTGACGTATATGATTCGCAGACCGGCGAGCCGCTACATCCGCTGCTGGTCCGGCGCGAAGAGAAGACGGTGCTGCTGATCGTGGTCTCTGGTGAGAAAGGGCTGGCGGGGGCCTTCAATTCCAACATCCTCAAGGCCGCGGCCCGGTTCATTGAAACTAAAAAGGGCAAGAACATTGATGTTCTGGCCATGGGCCGAAAGGCGCGCGATTACTTCCGTCGCCGATACTCTGTGGCGGCTGAGTCCGGCGATCAGCGCACGGGGCAAGTCCAGATTGCAGCCGAGTACGCAGGTCTCATGAACCGCGCACAGTTTCAAAGCGCGCGTGAGATCGCTGACAAGGTTTGCCAGCTCTATACCGAAGCGAAAGTTGATTCGGTTTACATCGTTTATAACGAGTTCAAATCCGTCATTGCCCAACGACTGGTGGTGGATGAAGTGCTGCCTATCAAGACGATCGGCGAGCAAGGGCGTGCAATGGCTGAGGAACTCACAGAAGAAGAGCGCAAGCGGCGGATTGAAGCAGCCCTGCACGCCGGAGCGAGCGTTGTTGGGGGGCATTCAGCGTTGCGTCCCGCCGATACCGCAGAGATGGACAAGAAGGCCGCGGGCTTTGCCACGGCGCCGGTGGACTACATCTACGAACAGCCGCCGGCAGAGCTTTTCCGCGACCTGCTTCCGCGGTACATCTCCATCCAATTATTCCGCGCCATGCTGGAGTCTGAAGCCGCCGAGCACGCGGCGCGCATGACGGCCATGGATTCTGCCACCAGCAACGCTTCCGACATGATTGACAGCCTGACGCTACAGATGAACCGCGTGCGGCAAGCGAAAATCACCAAAGAGATTATTGAGATCGTAAGCGGCGCAGCAGCGCAATAAACGATCTCAGGATAGGACTTATGGCTACTGAAAATATTGGCAAGGTTATACAGATCTCGGGTCCCGCGGTGGACGTGGTATTTGCGGAAGAGAAGCTGCCGCCGATTTACCAGGCGTTGCGCGTGACCAGCGAAGGCTTCAAGGTTCCCCACCCTATTGATGTGGTGCTGGAAGTGCAGCAGCACATGGGTGAAGGCCGCGCGCGCTGCGTAGCTATGCAGGCCACGGACGGCATGGTGCGGGGCATGAAGGCCATTGACCTTGGCGGACCGATTTCCGTTCCCGTGGGAAAAGGAACGCTGGGCCGCGTGATGAACGTGATCGGCGCACCGGTGGACAACCTTGGCCCGATAGAGGGGACCAAGAGGCTGCCCATTCATCGTCCCGCGCCTGCCTTCGATGAGCAATCCACCAAGGCGGAGATGTTTGAGACCGGAGTAAAGGTCATTGATTTGATCCAGCCGTTTTTGAAGGGCGGCAAAATCGGATTGTTTGGCGGCGCCGGCGTAGGCAAGACGGTTGTAATCATGGAGCTCATCAACAACGTAGCCAAGCAGCATGGCGGCTACTCCGTGTTTGCCGGTGTCGGCGAGCGCACGCGTGAAGGCAATGATCTCTGGCTGGAAATGACAGAGTCTGGCGTGATCAAACCGGGCGTTCCCGAAGAATCGAAGGCAGCCCTGATTTATGGCCAGATGACCGAGCCCCCCGGAGCGCGTTTGCGCGTAGCTCTTACCGGCTTGACGGTGGCCGAATATTTCCGAGACGACGAAGGCGCGGACACGCTGCTCTTTATCGACAATATTTTTCGGTTCACCCAGGCGGGATCTGAGGTCTCCGCGCTGCTCGGCCGTATGCCTTCGGCCGTAGGGTACCAGCCCAATCTGGCCACCGAAATGGGTGAGTTGCAGGAGCGCATCACATCAACCAAGCGCGGTTCCATTACGTCCGTGCAGGCGATTTACGTGCCCGCCGACGATCTTACCGATCCGGCGCCGGCCACGACCTTTGCCCACCTGGATGCGACGACCGTTCTTTCGCGTCCGCTGACCGCCATCGGGATTTATCCCGCAGTCGATCCCCTGTCCTCGACCTCGCGCATTCTGGATCCGCACATTGTCGGACAGGAGCATTATGACGTGGCGCAGGGCGTGAAAAGGATTCTGCAGCGCTATACCGACCTGCAGGACATCATCGCCATCCTGGGCATTGAAGAGCTGAGCGAAGAAGACAGGCTGACGGTTTCGCGGGCGCGCAAGGTGCAGAAGTTCCTTTCCCAGCCATTCTTTGTGGCACAGCAGTTTACCGGCATGGCGGGCCGCTACGTCAAGATCGCCGACACCGTGCGCAGCTTTAAGGAGATCATCGAGGGCAAGCACGATGACGTTCCCGAGCAGGCGTTCTACATGAAAGGCGCAATCGAGGAAGTTCTGGAAGCGGCGGAGAAGATGAAGACGGGCGCAGCCGCGTAAAACAAACCATGGCAGAGACCATTCAACTCGAAATCGTTACCCCGGAGCGGCTGGTAGTGAACGAAACGGCGGAGTACATTGAGATCCCCGGCAAGACAGGATATCTCGGCGTGCTGCCCGGCCACGCTCCGCTCATTACCGAGCTTGCGGTGGGCGAAATCAGTTATCGCACAGGCAACCAGACCAAATGGCTGGCTGTTGCATGGGGTTTTGCCGAGGTGCTGCAAAATAAGGTCACCATCCTGGCCGAGACCGCGGAGAAGGCGGAAGAAATCGATACGGCCCGAGCTGAGGAAGCCAAGGCAAAAGCTCTAGCTGAATTACAGAAAGCTGGCCCCGAAGGCAACAAAGATGCTCAGGCTGCCCTGGACCTTGCCAATGCGCGGCTAGATGTGGCTGGAAAGAGCAAGAGTTTAATCCGGCCTTCAAAATAATTTCTTCGGCAACAAATATGTAAATCCCAGAAACACCTCCCACCGCGTGCTGGTTGTGGTGAGCCCACGATTGAACCCCACGTCAAATACCAGGTTTGGCCGGGGCGTATACGTTGGTCCAAAGAGAAATCCAGCAGCGTGGGCCTGCTGGAATGGCTGCGTAAAGTGCCAGAGTTCGCCGCCCAATCCAAAATGATGTGAAAGTCCATGAGCGATGGAGAGTGTCTGGCCAAACTGCGCGCGATGGCGAAAGTTTTCTATCTGCTCATCGATGAATGCGTTGGTATCAATGTGGAATTTGCCGATGTCGGTCGAGAGCAGCAGCAGCGCTGCCTGGCGGTTAGAGCCGATATCGAGATCGGGCGCCGTGCCGGAAAATATCCGCCGAAAATAACTGATGGAAAGAGTCGGACGCCGCTCATTCCCAGGTATCAGCACCGCCTGTAGACCGGCGGAAACGTCTCCGGGATCCTTTGTCGTAAACGGACCAAGATCGGAGTGGGCAAAAGGCTGAGATTGCAGAATAAATTCCAGGCGTTTGGTCGGCGAGAATTTTATTACCTCGTTAAAGCTCCACTGGTTGGAGAGGCCGGTGGAGTGTTCCGCGCCCAGAGAGCCGGTCTCAAACTGTAGATAGCCGACCGGCGTGAGCGTTGCCGGCGTGGAGACGGTAGGCCGGCCGGGATTGGCCTCTTGCGCCCATACTGCCGTGATTAGAAAGCACTGCAATACTGCTGCTACAAGACTTTTTCTCAAGAGTCCAGTCCCTAAGGCACTTCAGGTTGCTGCTGAACAACTTATCCCAAGAACCGGACGCAGGACAATTTATTCCAGGCGTTGAGCAAAAATAGTTGGAAAAAGGCACACGTTATGCTGCTGTTGGCTTGAATTTCACCGACCCACCCAAAACCATCTGCTTCAGAGTTAACGCGTTCTGTGCAGCGTAACCGGCCTGATCATTGTCAAAGTAGACATAGATAGCCTTCAATTCCTTGCTCCACTGTTCAATGCGGCGCGCCCATTCACGCAACCTGGCGGGACTGTAGCTGCCCTGATATTTTCCGCTCCCGGGACCGTGCAGCCGAACGTATGTGAAGTCAGCCGTAACCTCAATGGGCGTATGGTAGCCCGCGAGCTCGTATATACAGAACGCGGCATTGAAGCGCCGAAGCAGCTTGTTTACCTCCGCGGTAATCCAGCTCAGCTCACGAAACTCAAATACGTAACGATGTTGCCGCGGCAGAATTTCCAGCAGCGCTTCCAGCCGCCCAATATTCAATTTCCAGTGGGGTGGAAGCTGGAAGAGCACCGGCCCCAGTTTCTTACCGAGATGTTCAGCACGAGCCAGGATGTTATCCAGTGCGTTCTCCGGGTCTTTGAGTTTTTTATTGTGAGTGATGTAGCGGCTGGCCTTGACGGCGAAGACAAAGTTCTTCGGGGTCGCGTCGCGCCAGGATTCAAAGGCGGCAATCGTCGGCAGGCGATAGAAGCTATTGTTTAGCTCCAGCGTGTCAAAGTATCGAACATGATATCCCAGCATTTTCGATGCCGGCGTCTTGGGGGGATAAAACGTTCCCACCCAATGCTTGTAGTGATAGCCCGAAGTGCCGATGCGAATATCTGCAGTCATCTTGTGAAATGCGATGTTGCGGGAACCAACAATGTTGCCGGGATTGTCGCTAAGCGCAGCAGTTAATCCACTGCCACAGGCAGGGCTCCGGGCGTATTCATAAAAGTGAAACCCGAGTTCCACGACACAGCCTCGCCAGCGCTGCCAAGGCAGCCGCAGTGAAGATTGACTTAGTTAAAGTCCGCGCTGCCTACGCGCAACGTGGTCCGCGTGCGCTTGCCTCGCTCGGTTTTGGTTTCTTCCGATGTTTGGTGGGCCCAGGCGCCATAAACTTTGTTTCCAAATGCGGTGATGGCCAGATAATCTCCCAGGAAATCGCCTTCAGCTTCAAATCCTTCAGGGTCCCAAAGGTAATTCTGAAAAGTCTTTCCACTGTCCGTGGAGCGGGCCAGGGTCACGATGGTCTTCTGGTTGTCGGTGCGGCGATCATAGAAAATCAGATTGATTGCGCCGCTTTGTGGGTCGACGGCCATCCATTGAAAGAACTGATCGTTGCCGTTGTGAAGAGGATCGTTGTTCACCCGCACTGGCGCGCTCCATGTGCGGCCGTGGTCCGTTGACGACGAAACAAAGACATCAACGTCGCCGTTGGTATAGTCGCTCCACGCGACATAGAGATTGCCGCCTTCTTTCGGGCTGCGCACGCTGGTTTTACCGCCGCGCCCATCATTTGCTCGAACATCCATAGCAATCTGGGGAAAGCCATTGGACCGGGAGACCCCGGTAATGCCGAAATAACCGGGCCCCGCGGGAATGATGCGGCGGTCCTTGCTGAAAGTGGCGCCACCGTCATGAGAGACGGCCATCATGATGCCATCGCGATCGTCCCAGATGGTGTAAAGCGTGCCATCAGGGCCCACTACGCCGTCGAAGCCTTCCAACGCGCCATTGTCATCGCGCGGCAGTCCGGAAACGCTGTTCAATTTGATCGGCGTGGACCAGTTCTTGCCGCCATCGGTGGAGCGCGAAAATAAAAGGTCACTGGCTGCCAGCGTGAACTGCGTCCAGCCGATATACAGATTTCCGGGATGCGGGCCATTAGTGTCGGCGACAACCCAGGGCTTGTCTTCAAAGGGAATTCCCGGCGTGGACTCATGGGAGATGATCGTAATCGGCTCGGGCTCCCAACTCTGCCCACCATCGAGCGAGCGGCGGATGAAGATGCCGTTGCGCGTAGCGCCCTGCGCCCAATAGTTGGTGGCGCCCAGCTTATCAAACGCTATATAGCAAAGAATGGCATGACCGGCGGCGTCGTACGTGACCGAGACGTCGCCAGAGATGCGATACTTCCCTGGTGCCGTGCCCTCGGCGCTCTTCCACGTCTGACCGCCGTCCCGTGAATACGCAGCGCTGGCATTCACCTGCCAAGCCACCACCAGTTGTTGGGGATCGCCGGGATTCACGGCGATGGAGGGCTCATTGAAGAAGCCGGCCTTCGGAGTGATGTCGGTGAGATGGGCTTTTGGCGCGGGTGGCAGTTGCTGGGCAAATAGACAAGTTGAGCAGAAGGCAAGCAGCAGGGCTGATATCTTCATGAGGTTGTTTTCAATACATCGTCCAAAACAAGATTCATTCTAAATGACCCGCACTCGGCTACCCTCGTCAAATCAATACGTCCTTATAAGAGATATAATCTGCTTTCAGCCCTGATCTATTTCCCACTGAGGTGCAATTCAAATGCGTAAACTCCTGTCTTTTACATCCGGCGTCGCAATGGTACTGCTGCTGTGCGTATCACTTCACGGCATGCTCGCCAACCCGGCTGAACCTGCCGCTCCGGCGGATGATGGCACCATGCCCGCGCTGACCGCCATTGCCGGCCAGGGCATGATGAGTTCTGAAGCGTATGACGACCTGGAAGAGCTCTCCGACTATATTGGCGCGCGCGTCACCGGCTCGCCCCAGGCGGGACAGGCCATACAGTGGGGCCTGCAGAAGATGCGCGCCATGGGGCTGGAAAACGTGCATACGGAAAAATGGCAGATCTCGCGCGGATGGACCCGCGTCTCAGCCGACGCGCAGCTGGTCATTCCAATTCATCGGCGGTTGAACGTGGATTCCATGGGCTGGGTCGGTTCGACAAAAGAAGGTGGAGAAGAAGCCGAAGTCGTGGCCGTCAATATCAATCACCTGGACGATGAGGTCAAGAACAACTCCACGCACTGGGCGGGTAAGGTGTTGATGATCGTGAAGAAGGGCGCCGCACCCAAGGCAGAGCCCGGCGTCAGCGGCTTCGCCAAGTTCGGCGACTTTCTCAAAAAGGCGCATGAAGCGCATGCTGTCGCCGTCATCGGCGGACAAGGCGGATCGTTTGCGACCGGAATGCACCTCACCCACACCGGCGCAATGGGCTTTGACACATATTACGATATTCCCGTGGTCAGCATGATTGCCGAAGACCAACAACAGCTTGATCGCTTCATGGAACAGGGCAAGAGCGTGCGCATTAATATCAACGTGCAGAACCGCGTCACCAGCGGGCCGGTGGATTCGGCCAACGTGGTGGGCGAAATTCGCGGCAGCGAACATCCCGAGCAGGTTGTAGTGGTGGGCGGACATCTTGATTCCTGGGACCTGGCCGATGGCGCAACCGACGACGGCTGCGGCGTGGCCACAACGCTTGGCGCGGCCAAAGCCATCAAGCTGAGCGGCTTCAAACCCAAACGCACCATTCGCTTTGTGCTTTTCACGGGAGAAGAACAGGGGCTGCTGGGTTCGCTGGCCTACACCAAAATGCACAAAGATGAGATGCCTAATCACGTCGCGGCGGTGATTCTCGATAACGGCCAGGGCGCAGTGGTGAAGCTGGATATGGGCGGCCATGACGATCTGGTTCCCGCGGTCAAAAAATTCACCGCATCGGTGAAGTCTTTTGGCGATGTTGATGTGGATGACAACACGGTCTTCGGCACGGATGCCGGGCCGTTTATTCTGGCTGGGCTGCCGGGCATCAACATGGGACAGGATTCTCCAGAATACAAATACACGCACCACTCCGCCGTGGATACTTTTGACAAAGTGAAACCTGATCTGCTCACGCGCGACGCCACCATGATGGCGCTCACGGCCTTCTGGATTGCAGACCGCCCGGAGCGGCTGGCCAGCCCGTGGCCTCCGGAAAGGACCGCCAAGATGCTAACGGAAAAACACAACGACGTTTTTCTGAAGGCGGCTGGAATATGGCCGTTTGGGGATCTGGGTAAACCCGACGAAAAGAAACCAGCGGCGGGAGGCGCCAAGTGAGGAGAATAGGCAGCAACGATGGTGCCGTGCAAGTGTGAAGAATTGCGAAGAAACGCGCGGGCACTTATCACTGACCGATGAACTGGGCAAACGGCGACGGTAGTTAGAGATCGCTAGTTCACAATCAATGTCAGGTTTGTGCCGGCTGCTGAAAAACTTCCGGTGCCGGTAACCGTAAGCACATATGTGCCTGCTGGTGTACCAGACGCGGGATTCGGTGTTGGCATTGTGGTTGTGTTGCTTCCTGAGCAGCCGGCGATGGAAGTGCACAGTGCCACGGCTAAGAGGGTCAAGGGAGCCAGTCCGGCTACTTGCTTGCGCTTTTCTTGCGACACAATCAATATCATCCCGAACATCACTGACATTCCCCACGCAGCGGTGGCGGACGTCGGCAGCCCGTTATTCCTGCTTGAGGTGCTATGAGGAGTTGTAGTGACAGTGACGGTCACTGGTTGAGGCGTCTGTCCGGACAAAGTCACGGTTGTTGGGCTAATCGCACATTGTGAGTTCGCCGGCAGTCCAATACAACTCAGCAAGACATTTCCATTCACAGGACCAGTGCCGGCAATCGCAAGATTGTATGTCGCGGTTTGTCCCGCAGTAATGGTCACTGACTGAGAACCAGTCGAACTCACGCTGAAGCGCGGCAACGGAGTAAAAACATTAAGGCTGCGATCGGCAAGAATAGCCCACGTCGAGGCAGCCAGCCCGACCCTCTCTGGAATGCATTGAAAAGGAGTGCTGAGACACTGCTCGATTGGCACCAGAATGTCGCCGCCTTGAAGCGTGCTGGCAACGAGCCCTTGACCATCTCCAAAGGGTGCAAGTGCCTGGGCATTGCCAATCTGTGAGAGGGCAGATGCTGCCGAGTTCTCAAACTCGGATTGGCCGGTTAACTGATCGACGAAATGCATCGCCAGCACCTGCTGACCGGTGAACTCCCAAGCGATACCACTCGGGCCGGCCGTTGGGCTCTTTACGAGATCGAACCCGCTGAACGTCTGACCGGCGGCGGTTACGGTTTGGGCAAAATTGTTCAGTGCGTATCGCACCGGAATGCGCCAATCAATTTGGTTGGCGTACCGAGGCGCGGCTGCCATGGCAAGAGTCGTGAATGTGTCGGCATCAATGAAATCGCACGTGTTAATTACATCAGTTCCTTTCTGAGCGCCAGCCGGACATATTCCGGGTGCCGCGGGGGTGCCAACCGGCACGGTTCCCGCATTGAAGCGCCCATTAGTTGCATCAAACATTTGCATTACGAAGTCTCCAGCAACATTGGCTGCGGTGGTCCATCTAGCCGCAACTGGCGTATTTCCGAACTGGGTTTCAATGGTTGCTAAAGCCGTCATAGCGGCAAAAATGTCAGCGTTATTCTCAACCGACTTGCCCGTGATAAGCACTTTGGCCTGGCCCTCGTCCGGATAACCGACAAAGTATCCTCCAAACCCGGTGCCGCCCGTATCCGTGAGGTTGCCAATAATCCAATTGCCAATACTCCTGGCATCGTCGAGATACCGCGTATCGCCAAATTGTTTGAAGGCTGCGACAAGCGCAAGAATTTCAAATGCATTGTTGCCTCCGGTCGCGCCATCAAGAACTAGGCAAAATCCTGAAGCACCGCAAAGCGTCTGGCTTGCCGTAAAGCCGGAGAGCCTTATATCTCCGGCCTTTCCAAGCTTCGGCGGTGATTGGTCGTTAAAAAGCCCTATGTCGCCGTTTTCATAGCCGTTGTGAGCCGCTACGAAAACACTCGAACCAATCATTGCGGTGGGCAGCGGGTCACCATGACTCTCGTGATGCAGCGTGTAATCGAAGGCATTCGCAATCATCCGCGCATTGCTGAGGTCAGAGGGTGTGCCCCGTGCAAGAAAGACAAATTCGGCAAGGGATGACTCATAGATGGTAGTAAGGTTGCGCAGAACCTGGTCGGAAGGAATCGGAACACGCCCCCCGGAGGTGTTCTGCAGCGGCACCACCCCGAAGGTCTGGTTTCCTACCGGGAACCCGAGCGCATTTTGTCGGCTTGCTGGAGTCGGATCGAAATGAATGTTGTCGAGCAGAAGCGTCCCGCCATTCGGCGCGTTGATATTGTTCGTGACCGCCGTAAACAGCACATGTACTTGATCAAGAGCGGGTGGGCATGAATTAGTCTGGCCCTGGGGCGTCTGGAGGGAGTTCAGTGGCACGGTCACCGTCGTCCAAGTTGTAGGAATCGCAA
>JBARMK010000245.1:0-3195 GCA_049802395.1 Candidatus Angelobacter sp. | reverse complement strand
GATCATGGGCGCTCCGCCGTTGGGCCAGAACATCCGTCCAAAAGCCACGTTGCTGTGAGTGACACGCCGCTCCGGACCCAGTGAAAGCACGCCGGTAGGAATATTTTCCAGGATAGTTTCGATGTGCCGGCGGCGCTGCTCCAATTCGGTATTGCTGTTGGTCAGGGCGCGAGCGGATTCATCAATTTTTCTGCGGCTGATTTCCAGCTCTCCCGCCATGTTGTTGAAAGAAGAAACCAGTTCGCCCAACTCATCGGCGGCGGAAACTTCCACGCGGTGGCCCAGATGTCCGACGGAAATTTCCCGTGTAGCCTCCGCCAGCGCTTCCACCGGTCGGGTAACCAGCTTGGCCACGAATAAAGAAAACCAGGTGGCAACAAAAAGCACCAACACCGTGAGCAGCGTGAGCAGCAGCATGTATAAGCCGCGGATGCGTTTGGCTTCACGGCTTAACGTCTGATAGTTATGCTGGTTCTGGTTGATCTGCTCCAGGGTCGAAGAAAAATCCTTCGGTAGCGGAAGTCCGACCAGAATGCTGCCTGACTTGCCAGCCTGGGACAACCCCAAAAGATATTCGGTATTTAGATAGGTCCACTTTTCCGGTGCCTTCTGTATGCCTTGCAGATCGGGCAGGGACTGCCGTAGCATGGCCCAGGGACGCGGCGAATTCCAGCTTGCCACGGCATCGCCGTCGCGAAGAGCCAGTGCGAAGCCGCCTTGCAGCGTGGGCTGGTGGCGGCGGAACTCATGCAACACACCCGTGTAGTTCGCGGTCTCGAATGCCCGTTGCACGTCCGGCGACTCTGCAATCTCCACCGCTTCCTGCAGAGCGTTATCACCGGCATAAGCAGATAACAGAGAGGCTACCCGGCCTGAATCCTGCTGCAGCGCTGTGACCGGACTGGAAAACCACTTATCGATGGAGCGGTTCATCAGTCCGTAAGAAAACATGAACATCACCAGTGCCGGGGCGAACGAGAGCACTAGAGCGCCGATGACCATGCGCGTGCGGAAGCGTGAACCGAGCACTCCAAGCCGGCGTTCCGCATAGAGCTTGAGCAGGTTGCGGAACAAAACAAATGTCAGGACCACCAGCAAGAGGAAAACGAGTGCCGAAAGCGCAACCAGACCAAGCGTCTGTTCGGCGGAGTCGGGCCGCAGCTGTTTCAGGTTAAAGGCCTGTTGAGAGAATACGACGCCGAACAGCAGAACAATGCCGAGGGCCAGCGGTATCAGCAGGGCGCGCCGCTGGGTTAGTGGAAGCGAACGTTTGGTCTTATCCGTTTTCTGTGCGGACACGGCTGCTGCTCGCGCGTTTCTCTTTATTGATTCGCGGAGTCCTGGCTGACATTATAAGCCGGATGCCCGTAGACTCCATTCCTTCGGAGCCGGCAGCAGCGCTGTATTGTTTAGAGCCCTGATCCGCTGTCCACGACGCTATAGGCCGACAGTTTATTCGCCGGTATCGATCTGGGCACGCTGCAGCCGGTCGGAGAAATCTACATAAATCGATTTCCATTGCGTATAGAAATCGATTGCACCCAGTCCACCCTCGCGATGGCCGTTGCCTGTGGCCTTAGTGCCGCCGAAAGGCAGATGTACCTCGGCGCCGATCGTGGGCGCGTTCACGTATGTAATGCCCGCATGAATATCGCGCATAGCGCGGAAAGCCTTGTTGACGTCGCGCGTATAAACCGAGGAAGAAAGCCCATAAGGCACGTTATTGGCGATCTCAATGGCTTTATCAAACGAGTCCACCGGAACCATGCTGATAACCGGACCGAAAATCTCTTCCTGGGCAATTCGCATCTTCTCATTTACATCTGTGAAGACTGTGGGTTCAAAGAACCACCCATAGGCGTGATCAGGAGTATTCAGCGCCTTGCCGCCGGCTTCAAGTTTGGCGCCTTCATTCTTACCGATCTGAACGTACTTTTCCGTGGTGGCTACCTGCTGTTCATTGATCTGGGGGCCCATATCTACGCTGTCATCCAGGCCATTGCCGATTTTCAGCCTTTGTGCGCGATAGATGAGCCGGTCAGCAAACTGCCTGTAGACGCCTTTCTGCACGATTACACGGCTGGTTGCGGTGCAGCGCTGCCCGGTAGTGCCAAAAGCTCCCCACAGCACGCCTTCAAGCGCGAGATCCAGATTGGCATCGTCCAGTACGATGATGGCATTCTTGCCGCCCATCTCCAGCGAACACGGTTTGAAGCTGCGAGCGGCGGTTTCACCCACCAGCCGTCCCACTTCACTGGAACCGGTAAATGAAATGGCCTGAACACCAGGATGTTCCACGATTGGCGCTCCCGCCTCCGGGCCAAAACCGGTCACAACGTTCACCACTCCCTTGGGCAGCCCAGCATCCGTGAGCGCCTTAAGCAGGTTCAGCGTCGAAAGCGGAGTATCTTCAGCGGGCTTGATCACGCAGGTGTTCCCACACACCAGGGCAGGCAACAACTTCCATGACGGGATGGCCATGGGGAAATTCCACGGGGCGATCATGCCGCAGACCCCGATAGGCATCCGCACCGCCATGGCAAACTTATTGGGCAGCTCCGAAGGCACGGTTGCGCCAAATTGGCGCCGGCCTTCACCCGCCATATAGTAGGCAGTGTCGACTGCTTCTTGGACGTCGCCGCGCGTTTCTTTCAGCACCTTGCCCATTTCGCGGGTCATCAGCCGGGCGTATTCTTCTTTACGTTCCAGCAGGATCTCGCCGGCGCGATAGATGATTTCAGCGCGCTTGGGTGCGGGAACCAGCCGCCAGCGCTCAAAAGCCTGGCGGGCCGCGGAGACGGCATCGTCCACATCGCGCTTATCGGAGCGCTGAAATACGCCGATTACGTCGCGTGTATCGGCGGGGTTCAGGTTTTCATAGGTCTGGCCGCTGCGGGATTCAACCCACTCGCCGCCGATGAAGTTCTTGAAAGTTTTTGCCGGCATTAAGACAGTTGCTGCCTTTCTGGGATTCAAAACTCTCTATCCTACCAAGATTTTGGAAACTGGGGAAATTGCGCTATTTCCCAAAAGAACACATAGAATTGGGACAAAGCGTTCTCACATTTGTAGGGCAAAAATGCAAGGTGGCCGTTCTTTTTTAGTACCGATGCCAAAGGTGAGTTGCATAAAATTACACTAATCTTCCACCGAGAACCTTGGAATGTTCTAGAATCTCAGCCATCACAGAATAGT
>JBARMK010000244.1:0-2263 GCA_049802395.1 Candidatus Angelobacter sp. | reverse complement strand
ATATTCGGTGTAGCAGCCAGCCAACTGGAGCCCGGTTAGCAGAACGATCGCCAATTTTAGCTGTTTAACGATCATGGCATGGGTGCTCTCTATGGCGGGCGGTTATGCCACTATACCGCCTAGATTGGATCAAGGCTGTATCAGTTAAGTCACACCCGGAAAAATCGCACATGGCTGGCACCCTTCTGCCGAGAAATATCAACTGGTTAGGCCGATTTGGCGCGATCAATCAAAACGAGCGGATCCCAATCCCAGCATTTAAGGTTCCAGTTCGATCTTGGGGCTGCCAAAGCTGCCGCATAGTCGCCCGATAGTTCTAGTGCCCGAAGCCTCCACTGGCCTGCCTCGGCAGGGTCTGGCCGGGTCGCTATCAGCCGGGGCTCTACCCCAGGGAGAAACGAAACATCAAACTGGTCAAGCGGCAGAGACAGGCCGATACCCCTTGCCTTCAGGTATGCTTCTTTGCGGGTCCAACAGTTAAAGAACGCCTTGTATCGAAGTGGCCCCCCAAGCGAGGCCAGCAGCTCGTTTTCATTGGCTGAAAAAAAACGCGCCGCAATATCGGCCACGTCCAAATCGGTCCGAATTCTCTCAACATCGACGCCCACCGCAAGGCCCCTCCCAATTGCGATCAGAATCAGGTCACCTGAGTGCGATACGTTAAACTGCACTGATGGACCTTGTTCTGGTAACAGGCCAGGTTTGCCGAATTCATCGTATTCAAACACCAGTTTGTTCGGCGGCAAATCCAGGAATTGACCAAGCAGCAATCTCAGAAATCCACGTGCGATGACCGCGCGCCGGCGGTCCCTTTCAAAGTGAAATCGATCCGCACGCTCCCGTTCGTCCGGGGCAAGAATCTCCCAAAATTTGGCAAAGCCGGATGGTGCCATATCCAGGGTGGTTCGCCAGACATGAACCTCTTTTTCCGGCAATGCGTACCAGCCGACAAATTCGCCCCATATTGGTTCTCGAATATTCATTCTAAACTTTTAAAATTCCGCAAATTTCGCGTTTGCCAATCCTAGGCCGGAACCGCACGTCGTGCCAGCGAAGCCGCAGAACTCATGAGGGTCCCCGGGGGTCAGGTCGTTAAAAATCCAAGATCGTCGCCACAACCTTTGCTTGAAATCGCCGCATAATCTATTCAACTCCTTCGAACTACCTTCGCCCTCTGTTTACCAGTGCTGTCGACGCGTTAATGAAGCCAAGTGACAGTTGCGCCGCAGGCCTGAAATCTCTTGCGCTTTTGCCGCTGCTGCGGTGAATGTGCCATTTCAAAAGGCTTTTATCTTAAAGTCCAACAAGGCGTTGTAATGCCGGTACGATCCATCGAGTTCCCTGGAACCGCTGCAACCCGGGCGTGGATATTCGTATTTCTGGCGGCGCTATTGGCGGCCATTGGATTCAGCGGAGCGCTCTCTGAACTAGTCAAGCGCTGGGCCACGCAAGAGGAGTACAGCCACGGCTTTCTGATACCGCTCGTTACGGCATGGCTCCTATGGACACGGCGTGACGCGCTGCTCGCAAGCGTTGGACGGCCCGCGTGGTCTGGAGCCGTCCTTATGCTGCTCGCGATGGCCATGCACGTTGTTGGCCTGTTGAGTGCGATCTTCATTCTCTCGCAGCTGGCATTCATTATAGCGCTGCTGGGAATCGTATTAGCGGCCGGCGGGTTCTCTCTGCTCCGCGCCACACTTATTCCCATTATATATTTGATTTTCGCAATTCCACTTCCGTATTTCATTGACGCCAACCTGTCGTTGCAGCTTCAGCTCATTTCGTCGCAGCTCGGAGTTTTCTTCATCAGGTTATTTCAGATCCCCGTCTATCTCGACGGAAACGTCATCGATCTCGGTACCTACAAGCTGCAGGTTGTCGACGCCTGCAGTGGATTGCGCTACCTGTTTCCCCTCCTAGGCTTGAGTTTTCTGGCAGCATATCTGTTTCGCGCACCAATCTGGCAGCGTGCGTTGGTGCTGTTTTCCAGCATTCCCATCACCATTTTAATGAATGGATTCAGGATCGGCATGGTTGGCGTAACCGTGGATAAATGGGGTCCCCGAATGGCCGAGGGAGTTCTTCATTTTTTCGAAGGCTGGATCGTATTCGTCGCATCTGTGTTTCTTCTGACCGTGGAAGTCTCTTTACTCGCGCGCATATCGGGTAAACGTTTTTTTGAAGCCTTCGGCGTGCCAGCCGACACAGTCCGACTGCCTACTGGAGCAAAATCGAAACCGACCGGTCGTACACCGCTGTATGC
>JBARMK010000243.1:0-3375 GCA_049802395.1 Candidatus Angelobacter sp. | reverse complement strand
CTTCCTGTTTCCTATCGAGCGAATGTCCCTACAAACGCACTGCGTTTGCCGTGCAGGTCCCAAGAAACACCGAGGCCAGGACCGGAATAAGAATCAGTTAACGCCACGGCGGGCATGGAATGGGCAGTTTCAGTCAACGGCGGATAGAAGGTCACTTCATTCCCACAAAGATGATCTTTATCGCCAATGCCTCGCGTTTGGATCGTAGCGAACTTGCCTGCGCGCAGCATCGCGGCTCCGTGGTGTTCAGCGTTTACCACCAATTCCATTTGCGTGGGAATCACCTGTGCCACGTTCTTCAAGAGCTCTCCGCCCATTTGCTGGGCAAAATGCAGCAGGGCGGCCTGTTGCTGGGCAGAGGCTTGATCGTCCACCAGCAGCACGGCCTTCACCGGATATGGGCTCTCATAAGGATCGCCTAGGGTCCCATTCGCCCGAACGGCGGCCGCAACGGTTAATCCTGCGAGCGGGATTCCGTTCCAGCTTCCAGTCTGAACATGCCAAGCCAGGATGGCCTCATTGCCGACGAGGTTTACCTCTCCATTGGCAAAACATTGGCCGGTGTAAACATCGGCGCTTCGCGTCTCCAGATAATCGCCGCGAATCTCCTGCGCCGTCATGGAGATCGAAAAGAACCCCACGATGCAGGCAGCCATCAACAAACTTGCGTATCGCATAATGAACCCCTTCTTCATTTCAGATGCAAACCCCAGACAAAAAGACGCGCAGAAGCTAAGTCCCGATTCTATCCGCATTTCCCAGTGCCGTGGCAGGCGCGGCTTTTCGAACTGCAATTTCCTGGCTCGGCCAGTTCCCCATCAGGTCCAATGCAGGTCTGCGTATGCAGGCACCAAAACAGGCCATCATTGCAGGCGGGCACTGTTGGATCGGACTCGGCGAGGATAAACTGCCCCTTCCATCTCAGCGACGCGCATAGATTTGGGTGAGTGGTGTTGAAGCGCTCCGACTCTTTCATCATGCGGCACCTCCGGCCGCTTTCAAAATGGCTCGAGCAACAGCGACCTTGGCCAGCTTCACTTTGTAAGCGTTGTGACTCAGTGGAGAGGCTTTCGCAAGAGCAGCGTCAGCCGCTTTTTGCGCCGTCTCTTTGTTTATAGGTTTTCCCGCTATTGCCTGTTGCGCTTCTGCAGAGAGCCACGGAATAGGGGCGACGTATCCCAGAACAATCTTCGACGATTGCACGTTCGAGCCCTGCAATTTCATCGTCACGGCTACAAGGGCAAGCGGCCAATCAAAAGCTTCCTTCTGACGAATTTCGTAATGGGCGGCTTTCAAGTCGGCAGCCGGCGGGATTACGAGTTCGGTCAAGATCTCGTTCGGACGCAGATCGTGCTCGCGCTCGTTTTCATTCTTCGGGATCACGAAGAACCTTTCCAGCGGAAGCTCGCGTTTCCCCTTCGGTCCTTCCAGGCGAATCTTGGCTCCGTAGGCAATCAGCATAGGCACTACTGTTGAGGGGCTGACAAATTTCGCAGATCCCTGGTTGGCAAGAATGGCGTGATAGCGGTTTTCGCCCACTGTGACCAATTCTTTACCGCTCTGATCTTTGGGCAACAGACCCATTCCGTTGCGGAAATACCAGCAGCGTGGTCGCTGGCAGAGATTTCCGCCAATCGTGGCCATATTGCGTATCTGCGGGCTGGCAGCTTCGAGCAATGCCTCGGACAATGCTGGATAATTCTTCTTCACATCCTCGTTGTCGGCCATTTCCCCCAAAGTGGTGAGAGCACCGACTCGCAAGCCTTGTGCATTTGAGGAAATGCCCCGGAGATCCGCGATATCTTTGATGTTGACCAGCCGTTTGGGTGCGAGGACGTCGTCCTTCATCAACGCGAGTAAGTCAGTTCCACCCGCGAGGACCTCTGTATTGCCCCAGTTTGCAGCCAGCAGGCTGATCGCCTGGGTTGTACTGTTTGGGCTTACATATTCAAAAGGCCGCATCATGCACGTCCTTTCTGCTCAAGCGCACTGAGAACCCGGTCCGGCGTGAGCGGAAGAAATGGCACTCTCACCCCAATCGCATTGGCAACCGCATTGGAAATGCAGGCACCGGGTGAAATTACTGGGGGCTCACCCAGTCCGATTACGCCGCGTTCGTCGTATCCTTTCCCGGTCATCATGTGCACCATCAGTTCTGGAATGTCGCTGAGCCCAGCGAGGCGGTAGAACTGCATATCTGGATTCAACATCCGCCCAGTGGTCGGATCCATTACTTTCTCTTCGTAAAGCGAATAGCTGATCCCCATGATCATGGCACCATAGCATTGACTCTCAGCCGTCCTGAGATTAACAACCAAGCCACAGTCTTGCACCGTAACCATTTTCTTGACTTTGACGATGCCAGTCTCGCAGTCGACCTCCGCTTCCGCCATCTGCACGCCACCCACGCCGCTGTTCGTAAGATCAGGTGGCTTGCTGCGGTCAGGATTTTTGCCTCGCACCGTGATTGGCATCGCACCGAGTTTGGAACAAGCTTCTTTCCAGTTCAACGCTCGGCTGGAATCTCCCTTCACACTTACCTGTCCGTTCTTGCATTCCAACTGATCGGGCTGAGCGTTCAATGCCGGTGCAACTTTGGCAAACAGTGCGTCCCGTGCATCCACAGCGGCCCGCCGGGTCGAGGAACTTACGCCGCCAATCGTCGTGGAGCCGCCCGATCCTCCTGAAGGGGGATAGTTCGTATCGCCGATCAAAAGCTGAATGCTTTCCATCGGGATCCCGAGAGTATCAGCGGCGACGGCCAGAATGCAGGTGCGTGTCCCGGTGCCCAGATCTTGCGTACCCATCTTCAGTTCGACGGAGCCGTCGGGATGGATCGTAAGATCACAATCGCTAGCATGGCCACGGCCTCCCCAAGTGTGAAACGACAGACCAACACCGCGCACGACGCCACCGGCTTTCTGCGGACGCGGATGCCACTTCTCTTTCCACTCCATCAATTCGGTAGCGATGGCCAACTCTTCACGATATGTGTTCTCGCGAGCCTTGGTGAGATTCAGGTTCTTGCCGAAAAACTCCGCGGGGTCCATGTTCAGCTTGGCGGCAAGATCATCGAGCGCGCACATTGTGATCACGGCCGCCTGCGGGTGATTTGGAGCGCGCCAGGCCCGCGCTGGACCAATGTTGTTGCGAATTGCGGTATGCTCGAGGCGCGAATTGGGGAAACTGAAGACGTACGGAATCGGCGGCATTCCGCCGCCACCCGGCCCGCCCGTTCCCCAGGAGTTGGACTGCCACGCTGTTAGCGTTCCGTCTTTCTTCGCGGCCACTTTCACCCTGGCATAGGCAGAGGGCCGGGCGCCGGCGACCTTCAGTTCCGCGTCGCGCTCCAGCATGTAACGCACAGGTTTACCG
>JBARMK010000242.1:0-8600 GCA_049802395.1 Candidatus Angelobacter sp. | reverse complement strand
CCGGCGGCCGCGGCCGAGACCACGATTCCGTATGCGGTTGGCGAGCCGAATTTTACCTTGGTCAAGTATGGCAGTCCCACGCCCATTGGTCCGCTCAAGCAGAAGTTCAGCATGGCGGCAACCAGCATTAGGGTACGTAAAGGGGCGTCGCGGCGAACATAGGCTATGCCATCCAGAATCGATCGCCACACCGGCGGCCGCGCAGCAGCGGCTTGTGCTTTGGGCGGGTCCGGCAGCCGCCACAGCGCGCCAATGATAAAGAGAAAGCTGATGGCGTCAATGAAGAATGCCCACGCGGTGCCGAGCGCCTTGATCACAATTCCTGCCGGACCCGGCGCGGCAATGGTCGTCAGTTGCCCTGTCGTTTGAAAAACTGAGTTGGCCGCCACTAGTTGCTCGCGCTTCACCAGCGAGGGCAGCAACGTTGATGCCGCTGGCAGGGAAAAGGCATCGGCCACGCCGAAGCAGAAGCCGAGAACGTAAAGCTCCCAAAGGCGCAAGTCGCCAAGCCACAGAAGAACTCCAATCATAGTCACAAAAAGTGTCCGCGCTGAAGCCGTGCCAATGAGAATTCTTCTCGCGGATACCCGGTCTGTCAACGCGCCGCCAAACAGCATCAATACTGCACGCGGGATGGCCACAGCCATTAGGATGGTGCCCACGGCCACCGCTGATCCGGTCAATTGCAGCACCACCCAGGGCAATGCGACCAGATAAAACTGGTCGCCCGCCAGTGAGATGGCGGAGCCGGCCCAAAGCATGCGAAAGTTGCGTTCCCGCAGTGGATGCGAAACTGATATCGGCGCGGAGGGAAGTGAAGTTGATGCGGCCATGGAAAACCTCGGGATGATCGATATAAGAAAATTGAAGTCTGTCTACGGAACGGTCCTTTGGCGAATTCCCTGTATGTAAATGTAAATTCACATTTACATAAATGTCAACTACAATTTTGGAAGCTGGTATAAATATTTCGCATGGCGAAAAAGGCACTCGCACCGCAGCAGGCACGCAGTCGCGAATCATTACGTAAGTTGCAGAAGGCCACGGCTGAAGTTCTGGGGCAACATGGATTAGAAGGGACCACCATTCCCCGCATCGCCCAGCATGCAGGGCTGACGCCTGGCGCCATCTATCGCCGTTTTAAGGATAAGGATGAGCTTTTGGAAGCGACGATCTTGGGCATTCTGGAGCGCCAGGAAGAGCGTAGCCGGACGGGCATGAAGCCGGAAGCGGCTGCTCAGATTCCGCTAACCGTCTTTGCCGAGCAATTGATCAACGGCATGGTCCTGGGCTATCGCGTGAATGCTCCGCTGCTGCGCGCTATCCGGCTCTTTGTGCAGGGCCGTGCCAATACCCCATTCTGGAAGAAGGCATGCAAGTTGGAGGTGGTTGCCTACGAACACGTGGTGGAGCTTTTTCTGGCCCACCGCAAGGAGATCAGACATCCCGACCCGCGCGGCGCCATATCGATGGCCCTGATGATGGTCATCAGCACCCTTTTTGAAATCATCGTGATGCCGACCGACCTGGGGCCGTTGAAGAAATACCTTCCCAAGGACGACCTGGCGCTCCGGCGCGAACTCACGCGCGCGTTTCTCAACTATCTGGGCGTTGAACCAAAGCGCGGTTGAGCCGCTGATACAATAGATAAGGGCCCGCGTGCATCAAAGAGTGCGGGTGTTCTGATTTATCCCCGTCATCATTCTGACTCTGGAACCGGTTATCTATGTTTGAAAATCTGCAAGAGAAACTGCAACGGGCGTTCAAAAACCTGCGCGGACAGGGCACGCTTACCCAGGAGAATATTGAAGAAGCGCTGAAAGAGATCCGCATGGCGCTGCTGGAAGCCGACGTCAATTTCAAAGTGGTCAAGCAGTTCATTGACCGCGTCTCGGAAAAAGCCGTGGGCCAGGCAGTGCTGACCGCACTCTCGCCGGCGCAGCAGGTTGTGAAGATTGTCCACGACGAAATGGTGGAAATGCTGGGCAAAGACACCGCCAAGCTGAAGTTTGCGTCGCAGCCGCCGTCTGTCATTCTCATGGCCGGACTTCAGGGTTCCGGCAAGACCACCACCTCCGGCAAGCTTGCCTCATGGCTCAAAAAAGGCGGGCACCGGCCCATGCTGGTATCGGTGGACGTCTATCGTCCAGCGGCACGCCAGCAGTTGCGGGTTGTGGCCGAAGCGATCAAAGCCAATCTCTATGAAGGCAAGGTTGAACAGGCCGATACGCCGACCGTCGAGCGCCTGGCCAAAGAGGCGCGCAAAGAGGCCATCAACAGCGGCTGCAATTTTTTGATCGTTGATACGGCAGGCCGCCTGCACATTGATGACGAGCTGATGTCGGAGATGCAGTCGCTCAAGAAGATCCTGAACCCGCAGGAAATCCTGTTCGTCGCCGACGCCATGACCGGCCAGGACGCAGTTCGCTCTGCCGACGAGTTCCACAAAAAACTTTCCATCACCGGCGTGGTACTGACCAAGATGGATGGCGACGCCCGCGGTGGCGCCGCGCTCTCCATACGCCAGGTGACGGGTCAGCCCATCAAGTTCATCGGCGTGGGCGAAAAGTATGACGCGCTGGAGCCCTTCCATCCAGACCGCATCGTGGGTCGCATTCTCGGCATGGGCGACGTGATGACGCTGATCGAGAAGGCGCAGGACACCGTTGACCAGAAGAAGGCGCAGGAGTTCGCGCAAAAAGCGCTGGGCGGTGAGGGCTTCTCGTTGGAAGATTTCCGCGATCAGCTTCGTCAGGTAAAAAAGCTGGGCTCGCTGCAAAGCGTGATCAAGATGCTGCCCAGCATCGGCCCCTTTGCCAACATGCAGAAAGCAGCGGACCAGGTGGATGAAAGCCAAATTACCCGCGTGGAGGCCATCATCAACTCCATGACGGCGAAGGAGCGCCACCATCATGAAATTATCAACGGCAGCCGGCGCAAGCGCATCGCCCGCGGCTCCGGCACCAGTGTGCAGGAAGTAAACCAGCTTCTGCGCCAGTACGCCCAGATGCGCAAGATGTTCAAGGACATGGGCAAATCCAGCTTCAGCCGCAAACTCGCTGGCATGAAGCTGCCGGGCATGATGCGGTAGGCGAAGATCTAATCAAAAAGGGGACGGAGCACGGCGCCGGGGTCCCTAAAGTAGCCTGATCTTCCCTTTGTGTTCCTTTGTGCCCTTTATGGTGGCTTTTCCTTTAGTTCCCTCTGCTCGCTGGCGGCACGATCCCATTCATACGAAGATATTCCACCATCTGGCCGTATTCGTCGGCGGCGTGAATTACCGCGCCGGAAACGATGTACAGGCGCGCTGCCGTGCCGCGGAAGAAGGGAAGCTGCTCGGCAGCATTTTCCGGAGTCAACGTTTTTGCCGCGCGATGTCCCACGGCAAACGAGTCTTTCAAAAATTGAATGATCTCCGCCTTGGTTTTCAACTCATCCGGCCCGTTGGGTCCTTTGATGTTCTCCGGAAATTTGTCACCGCTAACCGTGGTCCAGAAGCGGAAGTTGGCGGTGGCGGTGTGCTTCACCAACTGGGCAAAGGTGCGGACGTCAGTGAACGCGCTACCGGGAATTTTGAGGCCGGCAGGCGTGAAGTCAAATTTGTCTGCCGGCATGGCTTCGGCCGCTTCCACCACATTTTTTTCGTATTGGCTTACCTGGCGGTCTGCCACGGCGGCGATGGTCGTCAAGGGCGTGGGCGTGGCCTGGGCCTGCGGTGCAGGTGATGCGGCGGGCGTGGCCGGCTTCGTTCCACCCTGGGCAAATGCGCCAACAGCAAGGGTCAAAATAGCCAGCAGGCACAACGTTCTCAGATGCTTCATATTGGGAACTCTCCTTGTTTTTAATCGGAGCTTGAATCAGAGCGACGGAGAAAGATATCACGGTCGCATCATCTGCACCATCAGGCTCGGCGGATTGTGAGTTAGTCTAGCCCAAAATAAAGTTTCCATAATTATCATGTTGTGCAAGCTCGAACAATCCTGCACAGCGGGAGAGTGAGGGCGCGTCGAAACATCACGAGGACGCATCCTTTGCTTTCCTGCACAATTGTCGCCTGAGTGGTTCCGAACAAGCGCAGCGGAGTGTGTATCCAGACAAAAAAGCACGAAGAGTTTTCCCTCCGTGCCCTCTGTGTCCCTGTGATGAAGATTAGTTGCTGCCCCTGCTGGCTGGCGGAATAATACCATTCATGCGCAGGTATTCCACCATCTGTCCGTAGTGATCAAAGCCGTGGGCCACCGCGAAGGTTGAAACAAACAGCTTCGAGATTGGGTTCGGGCTCATCATCGGAATCTTTACCGTGCCGACAATCGTCTCCGCTGTGAGCGTCCCGGCGGCCTTGTGACCGAGGGCGAAAGAATCTTTCAGGTACTTCATGATCTCCGCCTTGGTCTTGATGTTGTCAGGGCCGTTAGGGCCGGCGGTGCCGGGAAGCAGGGGGTCGCCCGTGATTGCGCCCCAGAACATGTAGTTGGCGGTCGCCACGTGCTTCACCTCTTCGGCAAACGTGCGAACGCCTTTGTAGTCGCTGCCTTGGAGATTCAAACCGGCGGGGCTGAAGTTGTACTTATCTTCCGGCATGGCGTCCGCGGCATCCACAAATTCCTTTTCAAGGATGGTGATCTCGCGGTCGATTACCGCGCCCACGGTGGGTGGCTGCTGCGCCTGCGCCGCAGGCGTGGCCGAAGGTATGGCGGGTTTGGCGGGGCTTTGCGCTACCGCGCCTATGGTCAAACTCAACATTGCTGCCAGACAGAGCGATCTCAAATAGTTCATTGGTTCTCCTCTTCTCTCGTGAATCGGTTAAATGATACAGGAGGCGCTATTTTCCTCGTATTGCAGCATTTGATTTCGGGATCTTCCACCCTCAAACGTTCTAATGGTTGCCGGCCTTCTCCAGGCGATACCACGGCGCCAGCAGCAGTCCGGCGGCCAGCGCGGCGGCCGCTGCGGTGACGGTAAATTGCACGCCAGATTGAGAAGCCACCACGCCCCACAGCGCGCTGCCTAGCGCGAGCCCACCCTGCAGGACAAGCACATACATGGAGATCACCCGCGCCCGCACCCATGACGGCGCAGCGGTTTGTGCCGAGGTGTTGAGGGTGGCGAGAATGCTGATCCATGCCATCCCGGCTGCGGCGGAAAAAACTGACGCCACTGCCAACGTGTGCGCGCGCACTAGGCCGCAGAGCGCGACGGCAAAGACCAGCGTAGCACAGAAAATTACTGTATCCGGAGATAGCCGCCGCCGGGCCAGGGACAGCACACCGGCGCCGCCCAGCGCGCCCAGACCGAAGAAGGCCAGCATCGCGCCAAAGCCTTCCGCGCCAAATTTGCTGGCGATTAACGGCAGCAACGCCCAGAATGAGCTGGCAAAAAAAGCAAATGCCAGGGTTCGCGCCAGCACTGCACGAATTCGCGGTTCTTGGCGGGCGTAACGCAACCCGACGGCAATTGCTCCTCTGAATGTTGCGGCGCCATTGTGGCGTTCGCTCTCGGCGGGCTTCCAGGTGTACAGAAAGATGATCACGCCGAAGAATGAAACTGCATTCAACAGGAACGCCCAGCCTGAGCCGGCGGTAGTTCCAGAGCCGGCGGCGGCAATCACCAGCCCGCCCAATGCTGGGCCCACGGCGCGGGCAATGTTAAAGCCGGCGGAGTTCAGGGCCACTGCCGCAGCAAGCTTCGCGGGCGGCACAAGATCGGGCGTCAGCGACTGCCACGCGGGATCGTTCATCACCGCACCGACGCCCAGCAGAAAGGTAAAAACCAGCAGGACCTGCGGCGTCACCGTACGCGTAAGCGTCATCACGCCGAGCACGGTTGCGGCTGCCACCATGGTGCTTTGCGTGAACAGCAGAAATTTTCGGCGATCGACAATGTCCGCCAGCGCGCCTGCGGGCAATGCAATCACCAGCACCGGCAGACTGACCGCAACAGTTACCAACGATACCCACATTGGCGAACTCGTAAGCGAAGTCATGAGCCAGCCCGTGGCCACAGCCTGCATCCAGCTTCCGGTGTAAGAGATCACGGCGGCGATCCACAGCGTGCGGAAGAGCGGTTCGCGCAGAGGCGAAAGCACCGGCTGATGCGCGGGAGCAAGCTGTGTGGAGGCGGGGTTCTCCATGGCGCTAGCGGGCCTCGAAGGCATGGTGGCGGACATGACAAATCATTGGACTGTTTCTCCCAACGGATCGTGAGCGGGCAGTCCGGAAAACGGCCACTCTTTACGCCGCCACGAGCGGACAAGGAAGATGACCACGCCGGCCAGGGCGATCACCGCGCCAAAGCGTATTTCTTTCAGGTTGGGGCGGGCGTAAAGAATATAAATAAAGCCCAGCGCGGCCAGCAGCGCTGGAATCGGATAAAAATACATGCGGAACGGCCGCGGAAAGTCAGGACGCCGCGCCCGCAACAGGAGCAATCCGAACACCTGCAGCAGAAACTGGACCATAATGCGGATCACCACCAGCGAAGCTAGGACATCCTTTAAAGGGAACATGCAGAAAATGGTCGTTACCAGGCCCAGCGTAAGCAGTGACCGGTGCGGGAACTGGTGCTTGGGATGCAGTTTGCCATAAGCGCGGAAAAAATTGTTGTCCTTGGCGGCAGCGTAGGGAACACGCGAATAGCCTAGGATGAGCGAAAAGACCGAGGCAAAGGCGGTCCACATGATGAGGAAGGTCCCGAACAGTCCCACCCAGCTGCCAAAAGTGCGTTGCAGCATGGTGGACGCAATATAGTAACGCGTCTCGTTCGCTCCTATCTGGTCGAGCTCCTGCCACGGCATCACGCCCAGGATGCTCACATTCATCACCAGGTAAAGCACGGCAACAATCACGATGGAATAAATGATGGCGCGGGGAATGTTGCGCTCTGGCCGGCGGATCTCCCCGCCCAAAAAGCAAACGTTATAGTAGCCCCAGTAATCGTAGGTTGCCAGGAGCATGGCCGCACCCAGCCCGCTGATGAATCCGCTGGAAAATTGAAAGGCCCCGTGGGGAAAGCTGAAAGCGCGCGCGGCGTTGAAGTGGCTTAGGCCGGCCACGATCACCAGGAGAATTGCTCCCAGCACGCCCACGGAAAGATAGCGCGCTAGTTGCCCGATCACGGAAATGCGGCGGTAGAGAAGTGCTAGCGCGAGCAGGCAGCTTCCCATGGCCACGAAGGTTCCGGCGGTGATGAACAATCGAAACTCAAGCGCGCCAAGGAAAGGAATACCCAGAGAGACGGTGCGCTCAAGAAAGATGTGGCCCAGCCGCGGCCAGACGTACTCCGCGTATCGGGCGATGCCGAGGCAACCAGAAGCGATGGAGAGCGGCGCGCTGAAGATCAACTGCCAGACAAAAAGGAACGACATAAGCCGGCCCAGCCTCTGTGGGCCATAGCATTCCTTTAGATAATTGTAAGAGCCGCCGGCCTGCGGCATGGACGCGCCCAGCTCCGCCCATACCAGGCCGTCGCACATGGCCAGAAATGCACCCAGCACCCAACCCAGCATAGCTTGCGGGCCGCTCATGGCATGAATGATCAGGGGAATGGTGATGAAGGGCCCCACGCCGATCATGTCAATCATGTTCAACGCGGTGGCTTCGCGCAGCCCGATCTCCCGCGCCAGGCCGTGCTGACCCGGTGGCGGCGCCTGCGCTATCTCGGTCATTGATGTCCCGCGCTAAGCAGGTTCACAAACAGGCGGATCGCGCCCGGAACTCCCGCCGGAAGCTGGCGCGAGAATCCATACGCCGAAAAAATGTACGTGCCCTGTCCATAGTGGGCCAGCAGCAGCCCGCCTTTCTGCGATGGCTCCCCCGGATCGTTACAGGCCAGTAGCGGCTTGAATTGGAGGTCCCATTGCGACATAAAGTAAAGCCCACGCTCCTGCACCCAGCCGTTAAAATCTTTTTGCGTAATCTTGTTCGGCCAATTGAAAACGCGTTCTTCTGGGGCAAGAATTTCCACTGGCTGCTCTTCCACTGAGACGCGCACGTTGGCCTCGGTCGCCGGGAATGGCGTGTAGTGCCCATCGTTAAATGCGCCGATGCTCTGGTTGTACTGGACGATGAGTGTGCCGCCACGATTTACGAAGTCCAGGAGTCGGCGATTGTATTCACGCACGTCAGTCCGCGTGTCATAGGCTCGAATGCCAACGACGATGGTCCCATAGCGGCTGAGATCGCCCGCGGCAAGCTCCTGCGGGGTGATGATGCTGGTGTTCAGGCCCACGCTTTGCAGCACCGAAGGAATTTCATCACCCGCGCCCATGATGTAGCCGACTTTGAGCTGCGCGGGCAGCTTTACGTCCACGGCCTGAACATTTTCCGTCGCCGGGCGATAAGCATAGTAAGAATCAAGATCGGGCCGTGTTATGACTTTGAAGCCCTCGGCGTATTCCTTGCCGTTGTACTCCGCGCGGGCCGTGACCTTATATGTGCCTTCATGCAGGTTCTGCGGCGTGATCCGAAAACTGTAATTGTTTACGTCGCCGTCGTGGTCCAGATCGACGGGAATTTCGTCCGGCTCAACTTTCCAGCCTTGCGGCGTCTCTAATTTCAGCTTGGCATGGACCGCGTTTTGCACGTTGCTACGCACGCTCACGC
>JBARMK010000241.1:0-1981 GCA_049802395.1 Candidatus Angelobacter sp. | reverse complement strand
CTTGCCAACGTGGATCGTTAACGTGGACTTCTGCGTGTCAATAGTATGTTGTTGAGCGCTCACCCCCAGCACGCACATCAAGCTCATTGCCGCCACGAAAACAGTTCGCCTCATCGCTCGCCTCTTTTCACTGAAACCTTCGTTATTTTGAAGCTCTGTATGGTTGTGCGGATCACAGGAATCTCCGAGGGACGGCTTGGAATTGAAACCAGAGTCGTGTCGTCTTGGCGATTCTGGTCGGCGCCCGATCGCAGACTGTCTAGCGCAAGCAAGTGTGACCGAACATCCCGTCGAAGAAATCAGGCTGGAAGGTCGTCTGCAGGCAATGCTAAACCGACTCACTCGTGGGCGTTGTCACCAGAGTGACAAGAGTTTGTCACCCAATTGCAAATTGTTTAAAGACGCAGGCTAGTTGGACGTAATGGGCAGGCGCCCAGGCTTTTGATCTCGTGGACATCACGACACCCTGGGTCCCCCGCCCTTCTCGCACTTTGCGAAGGACTCGGAAATGCGTCAGTCAAAGCCGCGCTCTCAAACCTTTGTGGGGGTGGAAGGCCGGTCATGGTTTCGGATGATCTGCGGTGTAGGGATGGCAGCAGGGATCCTTAGCGGGCGTGAATTCCATGACTTCGACACGGGTGCCATCGGGATCGTAAACATCGAGGCTCCACTTGCCGTCACGCCCAATTTCCGGGCCGTCCAGTTTTTCCAGGCCGTTCTGGTGCAGTTGGCTTGCGGCAGATTGAATTTTGTCCACGCCCACCGAGAAATGATTTTGCACACCGCGCTCCTTGGCGTCTGCCTTGGCAGGAATGTTGAGCATGTACTCGATCCAGTCGGTGCCGTCGGGGACCTGAATTTCCCACCAGTCGTCGCCGGCGTCCTTGAAACCACCATGCCAGTACATGCGGAAGCCGAGCAGGTCCCTGTAGAAACGATCTTCGGCCGCGCGGTCCTTGACGATGAAGCCAGCATGCAGCATGCGCGTGCTGAGCTTTCCCGCGGGGGCGTTGGACCCAGTGAGAGGGTGAAGCTGCACGAAGGAGATGAGGTTTCCTTCGGGGTCGCGCAGCGAGAAATACGCGACCGAGTTGATATCCCGGGCGACGGGGCCAACCGCGACGTTATGGGCAAGCAGGTAGGTGCGCATCCCGCCAATGTCGGGTGTGGCAAACGCGATTTCGAAAAGAAGGTTTGGGGGTGGGGCAGCATGTGCTTCCGACAACAGAATTTGCTGCCGATCGCTGAGGATGAAACACGGGCGCGTCATGCCCGTGCAGCCTCCGCTGCGTGCCGGCAAGCCGAGCATTCGGCTGTAAAAGTCAGTGGACTTGCGAAGATCGGTGGAATAGATGCGAACGTGCGCGATGCCCGTGATGGGCGGGCGCGTGGGCTGCTCTTGAGCAACAAGTGGTGCAGCGAGGCAAAGGCCGACGTAACATGCGAGCAGGAACAACGCTGTTCGATTCATTTGCGCCTCAGGGGATTTAGGTTTTCCAACAGCATCCGACGATCCCACCCGTTTGCTTCGATCTTAGTCCAAATGCTTAGCGACGCGAATGGGTTCTGTGCATAGCACGATACTCCCAGCACGAGCCCATAGGCGCGCAGCCCAGGCTTTTGACTGTTCGTGGGCAGGAGAAAAAACGGCGGGTGCCCCGCCCTTCGCGCTCTTTGCGAAGGGTTGGAAACCACAGATGATTGCAGCAGCGCAGCCTATGCCGCCGGGCCATCTATTCATATCTCAGCGCTACTGTAGGCTCGACGCGCATGGCCCGACGCGCCGGAAAGTAACAGGCGAGACTACCTGCCGCGAACAATATAGCCGCTGCCAGGCTGAGGGCTGCGAGATCTGCCGGCTTTACGCCGAACAGCAAACTCGCGATCCACTGGCCTGCTCCAAAGATCGCGGGCATTCCGATGCCCACACCGATCACGATCAGCAACAGCGATTCGCGCAGAATGAGCCAAAGAACGCTCT
>JBARMK010000240.1:0-3644 GCA_049802395.1 Candidatus Angelobacter sp. | reverse complement strand
GCTCTCTGTCTGATGGAGTACCGAGAAATGCTTTGGTTTCAGGAAAACGAAAAAATAGTTCGCAACACGATTCAAGGGATTGGAGGTAAACGGCTCGGTTTGTCGGTGGCGAGCGCGCGGCAGGGATAGTAAACTTTCGCCACGGAGACAAGCTATGCCCGCAGCTAAAAGACAAACTACTTCTTCTTATGACGTCCATCCAAGCCTGGCCATGTTCCAAAGCTCACTTGCCGGTCTGAAGCAAAAGACGGGCCGCTCGCTGGAAGAATGGCTCGTGTTTGTCGACAAAGAAGGCCCTGCGACCGAGAAAGAGCGTCGCGCATGGCTGAAGACCAAACACGGGTTAGGCATGAATTATGCCTGGTGGATCGCCGAGCGCTCCGTGGGTAAAGGCGACGACGGAACGCCGGAAACCTATCTGAAGAACGCGGACGAATATGTGCAGGCCATGTATTCCGGCGCTAAAGAATCGCTGCGGCCAATCTTTGATGAACTGCTGGCCCTGGGCCGCAATCTCGGCAAGGACGTGAGAGTGTGTCCGTGCCAGACCATGGTGCCGCTCTATCGCAAGCACGTATTTGCGCAGATCAAGCCCACCACCCGCACCCGCATCGATCTGGGACTGGCGCTCAAAGATACCAAAGTTCCAAAGCGGCTCATCGATACCGGAGGCTTTGCGAAGAAAGACCGTATCACCCATCGGATTGAGATCACCTCGCTCAAAGACATCGATGCTGAAGTGAAAAAGTGGTTGAAGACGGCCTATGACATGGACCGTTAGGCACGCTTCGGCAAAGATTCGGAGAATTCTCTTGAGCGCAGAGAGACAAAATTTGTCGCTCGAAAAGCGGCTTGCGTGTGATTTGTGTGCAAGAGCAGAACTCATTGATCGAACGCGCCGCAAAATGGACTGCGCAATGAACGACGCGATAAGGGGAAAACAAAAAGGCCGTCCGGCAACAGGACGACCTTTTCTTTCAAGGGAGAATAGTTCCAACGGAGTTCGAAAAAGCCATCAGAACTTTCTGGCGAAATCTTATTGGGCGGCGAAAGGCAGTGTCAAGGAATTTTTCGATAATAAATGCCTTTGTTTTCAATAACTTAATTAGTTTATCAACATTGCCTTTCAAGTGACAAAAAATGTCACTTCCGTGCTCTGCGGCTATGCAAACCCTTTCCTTTTCAGGCAGTTATGATCTTTCTTTCAGGTTCAGGCGGATGATCTCGGCCATCTTTGAGCGGGTAAAAAACGTATTGGGAAAGAGTCGACTGAGAACAATCCTGAGCCCTCCGAACACAAACCCGAAGATCATTGCAGCAAGAACCGCGATGATACAGAGCAACACCAGCGCGACAATGAAGCCTGCGCGATTCTCCGGCGGCTTCGCTTTGGTCGTCTGGTTCCATGTAACGTCAGCGTCATAATTGACTGAAGCGAGCAACGATTGAGCTTCATCGGCGGGAATGCTGCCGCTCACCGCAACCACAAACGGTCCGCTTCGCCGGAAATAGAACGGCCCTCCGGCAAGAGAGGCGGATTGCATCGCGCTCATCCTCTCCCGGGCCAACTGTGGGGTAGGGTAGCCGATGAGTGTGAGTGCGGCCTCGCCCTGAGAGGTACGGTACTTGGCAAATTCCACCTCCGGCGCTTTGCTGAAATCCACCAATGACGCTGGAATGGGCACGCCCAGACGGGCCAGCGCCTCCGGTCCCAGAATATAGCGGCTGGTATTCGGCAGCAGCGACTGTGTGGGGACGTTTGCCGGTAATGTAGGCAGTGCCGCGAGATTTCCCTGGGGATGGGGTAGTGCTTCGGCCAGCGCTCGCAGGTCAGCGCCGGACATTGCGCTCACGTGGTCAAGCGAAGCGTCAACCAGGATATTGCCTTTGTAAAACAAGATGCGCGTGTTGTTGGAGACCCCTTTGTCGCCAATTGTTTCGGCCCGCATCTGTGGCTGCACATAATATGTGAATGCCCCGAAAGCGCCGCTGGCATCATTGAAGCGAGCGGCCTTGAGCTGCATTTCCCTTCCGTTGCGTCTGAAGGTTGCGGTCTCAGATTGGCTGAATCCGTATTCTTTCAGTACAGCAAAGTCCGCCGGATCGCCCGCGGCAGGATCGACGCTGGTCTTGACGGTCTTGGGGTCAATCTGCCATCCGCTGAACGCCTTGGGCAAAAGGTTGGCGGGGTCCTTGGCCTGGCCGAAAGAAATTCCGGCGAGAGTAATCACCACAAAGGCGAAACGGATTTTGATCGATTTAAAAACGCGAAACATCACTGTAATTAGACACCATAAGGGCTTAGGGAGATTCTAAACGACTGCCCGATCACGGAATAGGCGCGCTAAAGAATGGCGTGAAAGGCATAAGGAGACGTTCCACAACTTGATCGCCTTCTTTTGCCAGCTCGGTTAAAGGCTGTCGGACGGGTTCCAGTGTTCCGTCCGGCGAGTAGATGGCGCCTCCGCCCGCGGGAATTCCGATGCCCCGAACTCCGATTGGAGAAAGCCTCACCAGTGCGCGCAGGTCCCACCATTCTTGCTTCTCTTCATGCGCTCCAACATAGAATGGAGCAAAACCAAACAGCTCAAGTTTCTTCGGTACTGAAGCATCGGTTAGCGCTCCCAGTCCCAGTTGCACTGCTCCCGCGGAAACGCCGACCAGTACGCTGCCCTCGTATCGTTTGCGTGAGATCACGTCTTTTATCCCCTTCTGCTCAAACACTTGCCAGCCACGTTCCACGTCACCCCCAGCAAGAAGAACCAGATCGGCCTGTCCAAGAAATTCTCTGTCTTCACTCGAAAGCTGTGCCGATATCATGCGGCAATCGGTGACACCCATTCCGTCCATGGCGGCCAGAAATAAAGCATAAAACTCCGCCTGGTCGCCGTTCGATGCCCCGATGTAGGCCGCTTTTGCGTTGAGAGATGGCAGGTCAGCGCGGATTCTATCAGTCAGGCTCTGACCGTCACCCTGCCGGAAAAGCAACTGGCTATCAGCCAACAGATAAAGCGGTTTGATCAAGGAGCCTCTCTCTTCAGGTATTTGAAGTCAGCTTGTCGCGGTTACAAATTTTTGAAAAAGTCTTCAACATCCTTGATAATCTCCGGCTTGGCTACGAATTCTCTTATCAAAACAGGTAGCCACCCTGTCGCAACGGCAAGCAACGTTATCCCGGTACCCAGGAGCCATCCATTTTTAAGACTGACTCCGGCTAAACGCAGGGCGATAACACTCCTCTTTAGGTGCGGCCACGTTGCCCGATGAGCAAGCAACAGCAAAGCTGCTGCGAAGAAGCCAAATGCCACAATGACGTCAATAAAGTTCGAAAAAGCAAAGTATCTTGCCATTGCGTGCGTCATATTGCCTGACGGCATTGGCGCACCCCTCGTGAATAAAAACCAGCCGTCATTGAGGAACCAGAGTGGACCCAGGAAAAGTAACGATGCAAGCAGGCACATTGAGAGCATCGAGAGGGTGGTTTTCTTGAACGACCATGACCGGCGCCAGCACAGTTCCAGGATCTTCTGCATCAACGCCAGAAACGACACGGTTGTCGCCGCAGCGGCAAAGAGTGCGAGAGCAGCCCACCCCAAAGAGAGCTCGAACTCTCTTCCACTGCCAAGCAGATACAACGCAACAGA
>JBARMK010000239.1:0-13674 GCA_049802395.1 Candidatus Angelobacter sp. | reverse complement strand
GGTGCAGACGCACCTTCCATCAGGCGTGCAGTTGAAGCAGGCCGATGGCCAGATCCAAGTCACACGGGAAAACGACCAGCATGCGGCGGTCCATGGATTGGCGCGCGCTCTGGTAAACAATGCGGTTGAGGGTGTGACCAAGGGCTGGACGCGCGACCTGGAAATTGTCGGGATTGGCTACCGCGCCGAGCTTAAGGGCAAGAACACCGTGGTGTTCACGCTGGGTTATTCGCATCCCATCGAGTTTCCGCTGCCCGCCGGCGTAACGGCGGCACTGGACCCGAAGCAGACCAAGCTGACGGTGAGCGGCATTGATCGCCAGAAGGTCGGGCAGGTCGCAGCCGACATGCGCAGTTTGCGCCCACCGGACCCGTATAAGCAGAAGGGTGTCCGCTTTGTGGGTGAGAGATTGAAGAAGAAGGTTGGCAAGACAGGCGCGAAATAATTTGTAAATGGGTAATTTGGTAATTGGATTGAGAGTAGAAAAGAGCTCGATGGTTTTCAATTACCAGATTGCAAATTACAAAATTACTAAATCGCCGGTATTAAGAAGGACAAATTTTGATCGCGCTGCCAGGGGCAGTGCGAAGCAAGGGTGCAGAATATGATTCCAGATAGTTCTAAAGATAAAACACGGCGGCGGATTCACCAGCGGCTGCGGCAAAGGCTCTCCGGATCGCCGCAACGCCCGCGGTTGAACGTGTACCGCTCATTGAATCACATTTACGTGCAGCTGATTGACGATTCGTCCGGCGCCACACTGGCTTCGGCCAGCACTGCCACGGGAAAAAAGAGCGCGAAGAGGACGGGCGGCAACGTGGCCAGCGCCAAAGAGATCGGCAAGACGATCGCGCAGCGGGCGCAGGAAAAAGGAATCAAGAAGGTAGTATTTGACCGTGGCGGATACTTGTACCACGGACGTATCAAAGCGCTGGCCGATGCGGCGCGCGAAGCAGGTCTGGAGTTTTAAAGACAATGGCAATTGCAACCAAGAAAAAGCTCGATGCCGGCAGCTACCAGTTGAAAGACCAGGTAGTTGCCATCAACCGCGTGACCAAGGTGGTCAAGGGCGGCAAGAACATGTCATTCGCGGCCCTGGTCGTGGTCGGCGACCCCAGTGCGGGTGTGGTCGGCTACGGTTCGGGCAAGGCCAAGGAAGTGCCGCAGGCCATCCGCAAAGGGATTGAATCGGCCAAGAAGAACCTGGTGAGGGTCAATCTGAGCAAGACGTCAATTCCGCATGCGGTGCTGGGTACGTTCGGGTCGGGCCGGGTGCTGCTGAAGCCGGCGCCGGAAGGCACGGGCGTGATTGCGGGCGGCGCGGTGCGCGCGGTGATGACTTCAGTGGGCGTGCAGAACGTCCTGACCAAGTCGCTGGGGACGGCCAACCCGCACAACGTGATCAAAGCGACGTTCGATGCGCTGAACAAACTTCGCGACCGCCAGGACGTTGCTACGCTGCGCGGCAAGGCCTTGCAGGAGCTGTAAACATGACGGCACAGAAAAAGACAATTCGCCTTCAGTACGTACGTTCGAAGATATGTACGCCGGTCAAGCATAAGCTAGTGGTCAAAGGCCTGGGCTTTACCCGGTTGAATCAGGTGGTGGAACGGGAAGACACGCCGTCAATTCGCGGCATGGTGGCCAAGATTCCACATCTGGTGCAGATACTGGAGAAGTAAAAAAAGAGGTTTGGTAATGGCGATTGGGTTAATTACCAAATCAAAAACAGGGCAACCGAGTAATCATCGCCAGGTGTGGTGATTGCGACAAAAGGGAATTCAAGTGCCAACGAATTTATCGAACTTACGTCCGCCCAAGGGCGCCACGGCCAACAAGAAGCGCGTAGGCCGGGGCATGGGCAGCGGCATGGGCAAGACCTCAACGCGCGGACACAAAGGCCAGCGCTCCCGCTCCGGTTCGCGCATGATGCGCGGATTTGAAGGCGGGCAGATGCCGCTGCATCGCCGGTTGCCCAAGCGCGGCTTCACCAACATCTTCCGCACTGAATATCAGGTGGTCAATTTGGACCGTCTGGTGGAGCTGGGCGAGAAAAACATTACGCCTGAACTGCTGGTCAAACACGGTTTGGCGGGCAAGAATGAACTCATCAAGATCCTGGGGGATGGTGAACTCAAGTCGGCGCTGACAGTTCTGGCGCACAAGTTTTCCAAGAGCGCGCAGGAAAAGATCGCCAAGGCCGGTGGGAAAGCGGAATTGATCGGCGGCGGGGAATTGCAACCCGCGGCAACAGAAGCGCCCAAAACCAAGGGGCAGGCGAAACAGGAACAACCGAAAGCAAAGAAGAAGTGAGCTAAATGTTCGAGAAACTGGCGAATATCTTTCGAGTACCGGACCTCCGCAAGCGCGTGCTGTTCACGCTGGCCATGCTGGCGGTCTACCGCCTTGGGTCGCACATCCCCACGCCGGGCATTAATACTGACGCTCTGCAAAAAGCCTTTGAGCAACAAAGCGGCGGGCTATTGGGCTTCTACGATCTGTTCAGCGGCGGAAACCTGCGCAAGCTGACGATCTTTGCCCTGGGCATCATGCCCTACATCACGGCGTCAATTATTCTGCAGCTGCTCACCGTGGTGTGGGAGCCGCTGGCCCGCCTGCAAAAAGAAGGCGACCTGGGCCGGCGCAAGATCACGCAATGGACGCGCTATCTGACCCTGATCCTCTCCGTTCTGCAGAGCATGGGCATCGCCTTTACGCTGCAATCGCAGAAATTCGTGATGAACCCGGGGCCGTCATTTGTTTTGATGACGATCATCACTCTAACCACGGGCAGTATTTTCATCATGTGGCTGGGAGAGCAGATCACGGAACGCGGCGTGGGCAATGGCATGTCATTGCTGATTTTTGCCGGGATTGTAGTGGGATTGCCACGCGCGGTGGCCGACCTCTACGGCAAGGCAAAATCCGCTACCTGGGGCAGCTTTACCATTCCCATCCTGATGATTCTGGTCGTCGTGATGGTGCTGGTGGTGGCTTTTATCGTGTTCATGGAGCGATCAGAACGGCGCATTCCCGTGCAGTACGCAAAGCGTGTGGTCGGGCGGCGCATCATGGGCGGGCAGTCCACGCACCTGCCACTGCGCGTGAACTCCGGCGGCGTCATGCCGGTCATCTTTGCGTCGTCACTGCTGAGCATTCCGCAGTTTCTTACGCTTTCGAACGCGTTTAAGCCCGGTGGCACGCTGAACCGCTACTTTGGCGGCGTGCTTGAACAACTGAAGTGGGGCGAGCCGCTATACACACTGCTGTACGCGGTTGGAATCATCTTCTTCGCTTACTTCTACGTTTCCATCGTGTTCAATCCGTCGGACGTGGCGGACAACATGCGGAAATACGGCGGTTTTATTCCGGGAATTCGACCTGGCCATCGCACGCGCGATTACATCAATGACGTGCTGACGCGGGTCACGCTGGTGGGCGGTTTGTACCTGATCCTGATCTCGCTGATTCCGGAATGGATGATTGCAGGCATCCATCTGGACCACATACCGTGGATCGGGCCGCGGGTGTTCAGCAGCTTCCCTACCTGGGTCCTGCACGGCCTGGGAGTGAACTTTTATTTCGGGGGTACCTCTCTGCTGATTGTTGTGGGTGTGGCCATGGATACCGTAAACCAGGTCGAGTCGCAACTGGTAATGCGCCACTATGAGGGCTTTACCTCCCGCAGCGGAAGGGTCCGCGGCAGGAGACTCTGGAATTAAGCGATGCCTGCCAGCAGCGCGATTGACGCGATGACCGCGAATAACATTGCGGCCCGGCCCATCATCTTGCTGGGAGCTCCCGGAGCAGGCAAGGGAACGCAGGCCAGACTGATAACAGAGCATTACGCGATCCCGCACATTTCTACGGGGGACATCCTGCGGGAAAACGTGGCTCGAGGGACCGAACTGGGCAAGAAGGCCAAAGCGGTCATGGAGCGCGGCGAATTGGTATCAGACGATCTGGTCAACACGATGGTGGCGGAGCGAATCGAGAAGCCGGATTGCAATCGTGGATTTGTATTAGATGGGTTCCCCAGGACGGTTGCCCAGGCGGAATGGCTGGATCGGGAGTTGGCGGCACGGACAGGAAACATGCGGCCGTTGGTTGTGATAAGCGTGGATGTCAGTTATAATCAATTACTGCAACGGCTTACGGGCCGCCGTACTTGTCCTGCAGACGGGAAGATTTACAACATCTACCTCCAGCCGCCCAAAAAAGAAGGCGTATGCGATCTCTGTGGTGCGCCGCTGGTCCAGCGCAAAGACGATAAGGACGAAGTTATCTCTGAGCGTTTGAGAAGCTATGAGCGCCAAACCCTGCCCCTGGTCGATTTTTATGCGCGCCAGGGACGGCTGGTCCGCGTACCGGGCGAGCTTCCGGTGGAGCAGGTGATGGCGGATGTTTTTCGCGCAATTGACGGCGGGGCCGCAGCGGCAGGACACGAATGATTAACTGCAAGTCGCAGGTTGAACTGGACAAGATGCGCCGCAGCGGGCAGATCGTGCACCAGGTATTGGACACGGTAAAAGCGCTGGTGGCTCCCGGGGTTTCCACCATGGACCTGGAGCACGCGGCGGAAGAACGCATCCGCGAACTTGGGGCCAAGCCGGCTTTCAAGGGATATTACGATTATCCCTGCGTGCTGTGCACGTCAGTGAACAATGAGATCATCCACGGCATTCCGTCAGAAAAGCGAGTGCTCAAGGAAGGCGACATTGTTTCCATTGATTGCGGCGTGGTACTGGATGGCTATTATGGCGATTCCGCGATCACTGTTCCAGTGGGTGGATCGCTGGCGCCGCAGTTGCAGAAGCTGTTGGACGTGACCGAGACCTCGCTGAAGAAAGCGATTGCCGAGGTCAGGCTGGGCAAGACGGTCGGCGATGTCGGCGCGGCGGTGCAGGAATACGTTGAAGCTAACGGTTTTAGCGTGGTGCGCGATTTTGTAGGCCACGGCATTGGAACCAAGCTGCACGAAGACCCGCAGGTCCCGAACTTCGGCACACGCGGCCACGGCACGAGGTTGCGTGAAGGCATGGTGCTGGCCATCGAACCCATGGTAAATATCGGCAGGCCGGGCGCGAGGGTGCTGGACGACAAGTGGACCGCAGTCACTGAAGATGGCAGTTACAGCGCGCATTTTGAACATTGCGTTGCCGTCACACGCAACGGACCGCTGGTACTAACGGAGTAGCGCTGGGCGTTAAGAGAGTTTCGTACAGGAGCTGAGTGAGCAAAGAAGACGCGATTGAGGTGATGGCAACGGTGGTTGAACCGCTGCCCAATGCCATGTTCCGGGTGGAACTGGACAACAAGCATCAGGTGCTGGCGCACGTTTCCGGCAGAATGCGCAAGAATTTCATTCGCATTCTTCCGGGCGACAAGGTCGCGGTGGAGCTATCACCCTATGACCTTACCCGGGGACGCATCGTGTATAGATACAAATAACGAGCACAGGCTGGAGCGCCTTGTGCCACATGGGAACAGGAAAACATGAAGGTTAGAGCATCGGTAAAAAAGATTTGCGACAAGTGCAAGATCGTGCACCGTAAGGGCGTGGTGCGTGTGATCTGCGAAAACTCGAAGCATAAGCAGAGACAGGGATAGATTTCCAACCAGATCGGGATGAAGGCCAAAGCCAGACTGTAAACCGATCGAGATTGCAACAAGGAGAACCAAATGGCACGTATTTCAGGCGTCGATCTTCCACGGAACAAGCACGTGAATATCGCGCTGACGTATATCTACGGCATCGGCAACTCGCGTTCGGCCAGGCTTCTGGCGACAGCGAAGGTTGAGCCGATGAAGAAGGTCCAGGACCTGAACGAGGACGAAGTCAACCGCATCCGTCAGGCGATCGAGGCTGAAGGCGACGTGGAAGGCGATCTGCGCAAGGACGTCTCCATGCATATCAAGCGGCTGATTGAAATCGGCTCTTACCGCGGGTATCGCCATCGCCGCAACCTGCCGGTCCGCGGACAGCGCACGCATACCAATGCGCGCACCCGCAAAGGCCCGCGCAAGGGCACGGTAGCCAACAAGAAGAAAACAGCGGCAAAGACCTAGAAAGCCGCTAGCTACAGCGGACAGGAAGAAACAGGCAGTACGACAAGGTGTCGAGAAGATTTTTGCTGAGAAGCTCAGATCAGTTGACATCGGCATGGATCGACGAATTAACGCGATCCAGCGACGATGCAGAGGAATAAAAGATAATGGCAAAACCAGCAGCAGCGGCCGGCGGCGCAGTCACCGGAACAAAGGGCAAGAAAAAAGTTTTCAAGAAGAAGGAGCGCAAGAACGTCCCGCACGGCGTGGCGTTCATCCAGGCGTCCTTCAACAACACCATTGTGACCATCACAGACAGTGAAGGCCGTACGCTGGCGTGGAAGAGCTCCGGTTCGCTGGGCTTCAGGGGTTCGCGCAAAGGCACACCGTTTGCCGCGCAGCAGGCCGCTTCAAACGCTGCCAGCCAGGCACGCGACCACGGCATGCGCACCATTGAAGTGCGGGTCAACGGACCGGGCTCCGGCCGCGAATCCGCTATCCGCGCGCTGGCCGCCGCGGGACTTGACGTTAAGACCATTAAAGACGTTACGCCGATTCCGCACAACGGATGCCGGCCGCCGAAGAGACGCAGAGTCTAGGAAATTTAATTTCGTTAATACGGGTGAAGCGCGAAAAGAGCGCTGTCCCGCGCGAACGAAGCACGAGGGCGAGCAGCGAAGCGTTGCGGAGCCTTTGAATAAAGGACCGGGAAGAAGGGCGACACCAGCCTGTAAACCGGTCGTCACCTGAAGTAAAGGAGAATCAAATTGGCACGATATAAAGGTGCAGTCTGCCGCCTTTGCCGTCGAGAAGGCATGAAACTGTTTTTAAAAGGGGCGAAGTGTTTTACCGACAAGTGCCCCGTGGAAAAGCGCAACTTCGCTCCCGGCCAGCATGGCAAGGACCGCAAAGCCAAGGTCGTGGGTTACGGCCTGCAACTTCGCGAAAAGCAGAAGACCAAGCGCATGTACTTCACCCTGGAAAACCAGTTCCGGAATTATTTTGAGAAAGCGGCGCGAAAACCAGGCGTGACCGGCGAACTGCTTCTGCAGCAACTGGAACTCCGGTTGGATAACGTCGTCTACCGTCTGGGCTTCGCCACCTCACGGCGGCAGGCGCGGCAGATCGTCCGCCACGGCCACATCGACGTTAATGGCCGCCGCGTGAACATTCCGTCATTCCAGGTGAGCGCCGGAGACGAGATACAGGTGCGCGACAAGGCCAAAAAGTTCACCGTCATTGAAGGAGCGCGCGACTACTCGAGCCATCAGCCGGTTGTGGGTTGGCTGGAGGTGGACCGCGACAATCTGAAGGGACGCGTTCTGGCGCTGCCGAAGCGTGAAGATATCAATGCGCCGGTCAACGAACAGTTGATCGTCGAACTGTACAGCAAGTAGTTTGGCCGGCGGCGGGCCTGTGCCCGCCGTTTGCCGCCTGATGAATCAAAGCGCTGGGACCGAGCATCAAATGGGTTCCCTCTGATTCATCAACCGAAAATTTTAGATCACAAGGAGTGGCAGCTCATGGCTGACCAACTCCGCAATTGCCCGCACCAGAACCGCCTTGTGGCCCCTTTCAGGCCCTTGCGCCAAACGGAGCGGAGTTGAAAGGACAAAAAACAATGGTTCTCTGGAGAGGTTTTCAAAAACCCAAGCGTCTCGCTACCGATACCGAGACACTCACCGATAAATACGGCCGTTTTTACGCCCAGCCGTTTGAACGCGGATTCGGCACCACCATCGGCAACGCCCTGCGGCGTGTGCTGCTCTCTTCCATTGAAGGCGCGGCAGTAACCGCGGTGAAAATCGAAGGCGTACTGCACGAATTTCAGTCCATCCCCGGCGTGGTCGAGGATGCAACAGACATCATCCTGAACCTGAAACAGGTCCCCTTCAAGCTGAATGGCGATGGTCCCAAGGCAATTTACCTGAAGGCCGAACAGCCGGGCGTGATTACCTCCGGCATGATCGAGGCCGATGGCGACGTGGAGATCCTGGACAAAGAGGTTTACATCGCGACCGTCTCCGAAGGCGGCAAACTGGATATGGAGATGCGCCTGAAGCGCGGGCGTGGCTACGTGGCCGCCGACAAGAACTTCGACGAAGATCTGGGGCTGGGTTTCATCCCCATCGATTCAGTTCACTCACCCGTGCGCAAGTGCAACTATACCGTGGAAGCGGCGCGTCTGGGCCAGATCACCGATTACGACAAGCTCGACATTGAAATCTGGACTAACGGGTCCATTGCACCGGCAGACGCGCTGGGCCTGGCCGCCAAGCTGCTCAAAGACCACATGACCATCTTCATCAACTTTGAAGAAGAGCTGGAGACGGAGTCGCGTGGCGAAGAGAAGCCGTTGATCAAGAACGAAAACCTGAATCGCTCGGTGGAAGAGCTGGAACTCTCCGTGCGCAGCTACAACTGCCTGAAGAACGCCAACATTCAATCGATTGGCGAGCTAGTGCAGAAGACGGAAGCGGAGATGCTCAAGACCAAGAACTTCGGCCGCAAGTCGCTCAATGAGATCAAGGAAATCCTTGCCTCCATGGGCCTCTCGCTGGGCATGAAGATCGACGATCAGGGCAACGCCGTTCCCGGACCGACCAGCCAGATGCCCTCGGCAGTGCCAATGGGCGGCGGTGGTGGCGACGAAGGCGACGGACAGGAGTTTTAACCCAGCGGGAGATCTGGCGATCGAGGGACGGGACAGCTTGAAAGTGATCCCTTGATTTCCAACTCCGGAGCAATATTTAAAGGCCAATAACTACAAGCTACGGGCCTTTCGACCAGAAGATAATGCTTTAGCATCTGGTCGGCGAAAAGAAAATTTCTTCTGAAGGAACTGACCATGCGTCACCAGAGACATACAAAAAAACTCGGACGTAACACCAGCCACCGCCGCGCACTGCTGCGCAACCTGGTAACCTCTCTCATCATGGAAGAGCGGCTGGAAACCACTCCGGCCAAGGCTAAGGCGATGCGTCCGCACGTAGAGAAGATGATCACGCTGGGCAAGCGCGGCGATTTGGCCGCGCGCCGCCTGGCGGGAGGCTACCTGATGACGCGCGAGTCGGTAAGCCGTTTATTCGATACCGTGGCCCCGCGCTTCGGCGACCGCAATGGGGGTTACCTGCGCATCATTCACAAAGGATGGCGCGCGGGCGACGGCGCTGCTACCTGCTTTATCGAACTGCTGGGCAGCGAGAAAGTGATTGAAGCCAAACGCGCCAAGCGGGCGGACATCCGCACCAAGCGCCAGGAACAGGTGCGCAAGCAGATGGAAGAAGAACAGCAGGCCGCAGCCGCGGAAGCCGAACAGGGCGGCGGCGAGGAAGAAAAGAAGTAAGAGCTTTTGCAGGTCCCACGCGACGCGCCCGTACGGGCGCGTTTGCTTTTATGGCAGGGCACGCTCACTGGAGCAGGGCAGCAGGAGCGCAGGGTAATGGAAGTTGGTCTTGCGATGTATTTGCGCTGCCTTACCGCGAAACTGCACCTTCCATTTGCGCGGTTTATTCATTCCCGGCGGCACCTTGATTTCCAGCATATAGCCCGCCCAGGCAAAACGAATGAGAGAGGGGACGTACTCGCTCAACAGGCCGCCGGTTTCCTGAGTCAGACGGTCAAGCTGGGTCTTCTCCAGCTCATGCGAGCGCCACGTAAAGTCGCGGTCCACGCGGCTGCCGCGCACGCGCTGCATCACAAACAAACGCGTTCCCTGGGCGAGGAATTCCTTTTCGACGTTGCTGGCGGAGTGGCGGCTGGCGTTGTCATAGGGCTCGCCAACCAGGAGGATCGTGTCGCCCGGCTGGTGCGGGCCAAACAGCGCGAGCGCGTCATGCAGCGCGTCCCAAAGCGCAACCCGCGTGCCCATCGACCCCTCCTGCTCAATCACCTCATTGATGGCAGCAGTGCGCTTATCCGGATCGGCAAGAAAACCCTTCGCGAACAGAGTATTCTCGGAGAATATGCCGAAGGCCACTGGTTTTCCCTCCGGCGCGGTCCGGGCCTGGCGCGTGACCATGTCCACGACGTCCTCCAGTTTTTCATTCCTGACGGCGCCTTCCGTTTCCAGCAGGATCAGCAGCCGGTTATTGAAATGGTGCGTGAACCCGAGAAGAGGCAGAGTGGCCCCGCTCATCCGCACATCAATATCGTCAATCTTAAGTGTCTCAATTTCAGTGGTGGTCAACTGGTCATAAAAAGAAACCAGGACGGTGGTGGTGCACTCCTGGGCAACGCCGCTGGAAACGGGGGCCAGCAAAAGGAAAAGCCATAGCCGGAGACTCATGACCACCTCGCAAGGGACATAAGTTTATCCTGATTATCTCTAAGATTGGATGAAAGATTGTTTTCACAGGCATTGCCGCTAAACTCTAGAACTATGCCTGACTACACCAAGCTTCCCATCGGCAGCAAGGCCCCGCACCGCGTGAATGCAGTGATCGAGATTCCGAAAGATTCGGTCAACAAATACGAGTACGACAAAAACCTCCAGGTCTTTAAGCTGGACCGCACGCTGTTTTCGCCGGTGCACTATCCCGGCGATTATGGCTTCCTTCCCTGCACGCTGGGGCAGGACGGCGATCCGCTGGATGTACTGGTGTTGGTCGAGGCGCCCAGCTTTCCCGGATGCCTGATGGAGGTACGTCCGATTGGCGTGCTGCGGATGGTGGACCAGGGAAAGAAGGACGAGAAAATCCTGGCGGTGGCGGAGAGCGATCCTCTGTACCAGCAGATCAACGATGCTTCTCAGGTGTTCCCGCACCAGTTACGGGAAATTGAGCACTTCTTTTCCATGTACAAGTACCTGGAAGATAAACGAACGGAGATGGCTGGTTGGGGCAATGCCGATGCGGCGCGGCAGATCATTGTGGAAGGGCAGAAGAGGGTGAAGTGAAGCTACTAGCCACTAGCTTCTAGCCGTTAGCCAAATCCATTCAGCGGCGAATTTGCGCAGATGAACGCAGATAATTCAATGGGTGGCGTTTCAGCCGAAGGTGGAGAAATAGAGCGCGCGAGCAACGGAGGTGCCGGGTCCGTGTGGTTGCAAGGCGTGGGCGGTCCCGGGCCGTGAAAGAAGCACTAAAAGCAAAGATGTGGCAAGCCATAACAGCGCCACAAAAAACAGCATTCCGTCGAGGCGCGAGGCTATGCGCCTGTGTTTTTGGCTATGTAATTTCATGTCTTATTGAATAGATGCACAGGCGGGCGCAGAGGTTACTGCTGCTTATCGCCAGAGGGAGCAGCTTCTTTGGGCTGCCGACGCGGAGCGCTGCCCATATCCAGGACAACCTTCCAGCGTCCATTGATGCGGCGCCACACAGTGGCATACATTCCGCGAGAGGTGTCATTGCCACTCTTCGCCTCATAGTCTCCATAGGTGTAACCGAGCGTGCCATCGGTGGAAACCTCGGCCTTGGTTGGCGTCCAGCTCAGGGTGAAATTCTTGTCGGCAAAGACCGGTTCGTAGTACCGGCGCAGAGCATCTTTCCCGGTGACGGTTTTTCCGTCATGAATGATGGCGGCGTCATCGGCGAAGGAACCCACCCACCCTTCCAGGCGGCGTTCCGCAGTTTGTTTCGCAAAGGCAAGGTCGGCGTCGCGCAGCTCTTTCTGGAGACGTTCCTGCTTTTCTCCCTGAGCGCGAGGAGAGGATTGAGCCATTGCCCGCGCAGCGGCCACGGACAAAGAGATCAACAGCAGGGAAATGGCAATTCGACGCATAAGACCTCCGGAAGAAAACGAGATAAGGGGCACACGATGCGTTCAGCCATTCTAAATTGGATTTTGCGGGTCGACAGGGAGCTCTCGCTGCCCTTCCTGCTATCAAAAGAATCTGCGTTCGGGACTTCAGAAAAAGCTGATGGCTCCTTTTCCACACAATTCCACAGAGCTGCACCAATCTGCGGCATTGACCGGCGGTTCCGACGGCGCGTAGATTCGAAATACCAGTTGTCGCCACTTTGTTCTAAGCTCTGATGTTCTTAAGTTCAAACCAGCCAAAACCAACTTTGATTTCTCCGAATTCACCGAGGCGGAGAATCGCTTGTGGATAAAAAATCCGGGGAGAACCACAGAAGAAACCGACCCAAATAACGCATTAGGCCGGCAAAAGACGATAAATCAACTACTTGCGAGTTTTGAAGCTTGGAGGCTTCTAGGGTACAATAGATAGTATTCCGCTCTTGACAGCTACTATATACAGGGCGTAACTTGTCCAACACCATGGTTGTTCTGGCCGGGCCCAAAGTAAGCCAAAGGGGTCACCGACATTCAAAAGACACTCGGCGTCAGAGGTGGCGCCGGAAACGTAAATCGCGGTGAACTGAATAGGGATGGTACTTGCGTCGCCGGCATTCCCCAGGCGCAGCCACCATTGTCTTTTCGGGAGAAAAAACTCATGGAAATGAACTGGTCACGCTGGTCCCGTTGCGAATCGAGCTTTGAATTGCTGCTGGTGCCGAACCAGCCTGGCGTGTTTGCATTGGCGGAAGAGATCGTGCAGCCGGCTGGAGCGCACTCCCGACGCATGCTGGCGGTCTTTGAGGTGAACGAAGCCGAAGACCTCTCTTGCGCGCTGAGCCGGTTGTTTTCTGCCGGCAGCCCGTGGCGTGAGCGGCTGGCCAAAGCGCGCTGTTATGTCCGGTATGCGTTGGCGCCGAGTACGGCTGACCGTCGGGCCGCAACGGCGGCGCTGAGAAACTGGCTGAGCTCGCAGCGGGAAGTGGCGTCGCAGATCTTTGAAGTGGGACGGCCGCCGGCAGAGCAAGAACCAATGGTTGAACGTGAAACCGATGGAGCCATGGAAGAAACCGATCTGAAAACCATTGCCGAGCGCGCCGTCGATCGCGTAACGCACGGCATGAAGCTCGCGAAAAGCGTGGGATTTTAGAAGATCAAGGTCTAAAGCGCGAGCACGGGACCACTTGTATCGCGAAATAAAAAGGAAGCAGCTCGCCGGAGAGAGCGAATGGGAGAGAATAAAATGGCGGAAACAGGCGCAAAAGCAGCTATGAAGGAAAACACACGCACCTCGACACAGAGCCAGCCGGCAGAAAAAAACCCTGCGGGACTGAAGTTCAGCCGCTACTTTACCCGCACGGGTGTTTCGCCGTATGACGAAGTGGAATGGGAGCTGCGCACCGCCAGCATCACTGACGCCAAGGGCAACAGCATTTTCGAGCAGCGCGACGTGGAATCGCCCAAAGACTGGTCGATGACCGCCATCAACATTGTGGCCAGCAAATATCTACATGGGTCGTTAATAGGTGAAACCGGAGGTACGCCGCAGCGCGAGACCGGCGTGCGCCAGTTGATTCAGCGCGTGGCTGAGAGCATTCGCGACTGGGGCTGGCTGCAGGGATATTTTGCGACCAGCGAAGACCGTGACACCTTCCATGACGAGCTGGTGCACATCCTGGTGCAGCAGAAAGCAGCATTCAATTCGCCGGTGTGGTTCAACGTGGGTTGTGACCGGCTGGAGCCTCTTTCCGATGCGCAGAACTGGCACTGGAACCGCGAGCAGGGAACGGTTGAGTTTTCCGCCACCGGCTACAAAGCCCCGCAGTGCTCGGCGTGCTTCATCAATTCGGTGAAAGATTCGCTCGATTCCATCCTGACGCTGGC
>JBARMK010000238.1:0-11757 GCA_049802395.1 Candidatus Angelobacter sp. | reverse complement strand
GTCTTAGGCCTGCTATTCTCTTAAATGCTTTTAAGCGCGCTGAAAATCGGATAAGATGGCTGGCGTGTCCACCGGTCTCAAATGCGCTATTTCATTGATGGTGGTGTTCGGCATTCTTTACGTGCTGATATCGCCGCTGCCGGAAATGGATGCCACTTTTTCAGGAAAGTCCGCTCTTAACTTCTTCGTTCTTGTAACCCACGCTTTTTTAGGTCTGTTCTTTCTCGCTTTTTTAATGCGTTTCCGTCCGATTGACATCGCAGCCGCTTTTCACGGTGATGTGCTCGACCTTATCTGTGTACGGCTTTGTTAGGTTTCTTTTGACTGGTTTAACACCCTTCACGTCTTTCCCGGCACCCTGTAGCCTCTGAAGAACCGTTCAGATCCTTAGGGCCCGTTAGGCGTGAAACTCGCATTAACAGCCAGTACAAAAGAGATCCAATGAAAACTCGTGAAGTCATTCAGGCGTGGAAGAGCATCCTGAGCGGCCAAAGGCCATCTCTCGCCATTGAGATTACGCGAGAGTGTCCGTTGCGCTGTTCCGGATGTTACGCATACGAGGAAGGGCATGTAGGAGGCATGAATCTGCGGCAGCTTCATGACAAACGTGGTGACGAACTGGTGCAAGGGGTAATCGGCCTGGTGGACGAATACCGGCCACTGCATCTCTCCCTTGTGGGGGGCGACCCTCTGGTCCGCCATAATGAGGTCACGCGCCTGCTTCCGCTGCTACACCCCCGCGGTATTTACGTGCAAATTGTCACCAGTGCCTTCCGGAAAATTCCGGAAGAATGGAACCGGTTTCCCCGAGTACACGTTGTTGTCTCAATCGACGGTCTGCAATCCGACCACGATCTCCGGCGCAAGCCTGCTACTTATGCCAGGGTTCTGGAAAGCATTCGCGACCGCCGGGTGATCGTCCATTGCACCATTACCGGACAGATGATGAAGCGGGCGGGATATTTGCAGGAATTTGTCGAGTTCTGGAGTGCCAAGCCTGAGATCGTGAAGATCTGGATGAGCATGTTCACTCCTCAAATCGGCGCCATCGGGCCAGAGATACTCACTCACCAGGAGCGGATACGGGCAGTGGACGATCTCATGCGACTGCGGCTCCTCTACCCCAGGCTGGATATGCGTGAAGGGCTGATCAGGGAGTTTCTCCGTCCTCCGGCTTCGCCGCAGGAATGCATCTTTGCCCAAACTACGCATACAATTTCGGCCGACCTCAAGAGCAGGATCACTCCGTGCCAGTTCGGCGGCAATCCTGATTGTTCCCAATGCGGCTGCATTGCCACTATGGCGCTGGCCGCGGTAGGAAACCACAAGATTGGGCTTGGTGTCACAGCTGGCGACGTGTATCGTGCCTCAACGTCATTGAGCAGGGCGGTCAGGGAATTAAAACGCGCAGCGTAAGAAAGTTTCGAAAGGTGCAGTCATGAGCTATCTACGGGAATTGATCACAGGAAAAGCAGCTCTACCTTTTTCGGGCAGGTTTGGCGGCAAGGAACGCATGCTGCGCAGCAACCTTGCGCGCTTCGGTAAGATGTTACACACTCAGGGCTTCGTCGCGGCCACGGATGGCAATCTCTCCGTCCGTCTCGACGACAAACGCATCCTCGTCACGCCCACCGGCTTCAGCAAAGGCATGATGCGGCCAGAAGACATGGTCATCGTTGATCTTCACGGCAAAAAGCTTAACGGCTTTTATAATCCATCCAGCGAAATATTCATGCATCTGACGATTTACCGCATGCGGCCTGACGTGGGCGCCGTGGTGCATGCTCATCCATGCACCGCAACCGGCTTTGCTTCTGCCGGAATCGCTCTTGATGAGCCTCTCTGTTCGGAAATCGTGATTACCCTGGGAGCTGTTCCGTTGGCGCCCTACGCCACCACCGGGACCACGGAACTAAGCGAATCTCTACGTCCCTTTATTCCCTTCCATGACGCCATTCTCATGGCCAACCATGGCGTGGTCACATATGGTGAAGACCTTTGCCGCGCCTATATGAGAATGGAAGCTGTGGAGCACTACGCCAAGATTGTGCTGGCCACCCGGCAACTGGGCTGCGCCCGTTCACTCGACAGCCGCGAACTGGAAAAACTCTTCGCCGTGCGCACACAGTACGCCAAGAACGGGCATTGATCGCTAGAGCCAATCGCCCCCTTGCCAACACTTGTTAGCTGCTTCTATCTCTTCTTGGACTATTAAAAAGCCGCCCGATTTTGCCCGACCCTGCTTCTCCTTCGCGCCCTTTGCCCCCTGTGCGATGAAGTCACGCATTTTTTCTCCGCTCTCCTTGACATCTAGGTATCTGGACGCTATCCTGCCCCATGACGCCTAGATTTCTAGGGTAGAAAGCCACAGATGGCCAAAAATGATCAGCTTCAGGGCACGCTCGACCTACTGGTACTGAAGACCCTCTCCCACGTCGGCAGCATGCACGGCTATGGCATCGTGTTGCACATCCAGCGTGTCTCAGACGATTTGTTGCGTGTTGAAGAAGGCTCTCTGTACCCGGGGCTGCACCGTATTGAAGAAGCCGGCTGGATCACCTCGGAATGGCGCGCGTCATTGAACAACCGCCGAGCGAAGTATTACAAGCTCACGCCCAAGGGGCGCAAGCAATTGGCCAGGGCGGAAGAAAGCTGGGAGCGCGTGGTCCGCGGCGTGGGCAGCGTGTTGAAGTTGGCTTAATCGTCTTCTGCGGGCGTACGAAAGGAGACAGCCATGTCATTGTGGAGCCGCATTGCATCGGCCTTCCGGCATAACAAGAAGGACGACGACCTAGCGGAAGAGTTGCGCTCGCATCTGGAGATGCGCGCGCAGGACAACGCGGCTGCCGGAATGCCCGCCGAAGAAGCCCGCATTGATGCTCTGCGCCGCTTCGGCAACCCCGTGCTGCTCCAGGAGAAAGCCCGCGGCGCGCATCTGGTGATGTGGCTGGAAACCGTGCTGCAGGACGCACGCTTCGGGTTGCGCATGCTGCGCCGCTCGCCCGGTTTTACCGTTGTGGCTGTCCTCACCGTGGCGCTGACAATCGGCGCGACCGCCGCTGTCTTTACGGTGATCAATTCTGTCCTGCTGCGGCCACTTCCTTACGAAAATCCCAACCGGCTAGTCACTATTGCTACCTTCATGCCGCGCGAAAACTCTGAAGTCACCGCTTCGCCGCAGTACAACGCTTACAGGAGCAACAGCCGGGTGCTCGAAGATGTTGGGGCCTATTCCCCCGAGGATTTCAACGTTAGCGGCGCCGGTGATCCTGAACGGCTCCCGGGCGCAATTGCAACCGCGAGTTTTTTCACCACGCTGGGCGTCCATGCTCAGGCGGGCCGGATTTTCATGGCCACCGAAGACAAGCCCGAAGCAGAGAAGGTGGCGGTGATAAGCCATTCTCTATGGCAGCGCCACTTTAACTCGGACAGTCGAGCAGTGGGCAAAACCATTCTTCTTGATGCCGTACCTTACGTTGTCATCGGCGTCCTGCCGCGGCCATTTCGCTTTCCTGACACCAACCTGCAGCCGGACGTGATCGTGCCCATAGCACTGCCGCCGTTCAGCGGCGATAGCTCTCAGCCAATGCTCATTGTGAGTGTGATTGGACGCTTGAAACCCGGTGTCTCGCTCGAGCATGCCCAGTCTGACCTGCAAAGTGTCTTCCAACAATACCTGGCCAACCAACATTCAAAGTTCGGACATTTTTTTGACGGCGCCAGCATGCACACGCGCCTGCTGCAAACTGAGCTGGTGGGCCCGGTGCGCCGGCCTTTGCTGATCATCATGACGGCGGTTGGATTTGTCCTCTTAATCGGTTGCCTGAACATTGCCAGCCTGCAGCTGGCTCGCGCCGTCCAGCGCAGCCAGGAAGTTGGCGTTCGCTCTGCGCTGGGCGCCGGCAAGGGCCGCCTTCTGCGTCAGCTGATCACGGAAAATCTCGTACTGTCCCTTTGTGGCGCTTTCGGGGGCCTGCTGATCGCAGTTGTTGCCGCAAGTCTGCTACGCGCCGCTAAGTTAAGCGCATTACCTCCGGTGGCTGAGATTCGCCTCGACTTCTGGGTGCTCGGCTTTACCCTACTTATCACCATTGCCTCAGGGCTGTTCTTCGGACTTGCTCCGGCGATCTGGGTCAACCGCTCTGATCCGGCCGAGGCCATTGGCAAGGGCAGCCGATCGACAGCGAGCGCTGGACATCGGCGCCTGCGCAACCTGCTAGTGGTAGCTGAGCTGGCGGTAGCGGTGGTCTTGCTTGCCGGCGCAGGGCTCCTGGTACACAGCTTCAGCCGGCTGGTTGCGGTTGATCCTGGCTTTGATTTGCATAACGTGCTGACGGCCCACGTCAGTTTTGACGAGAGCACTTTCCGTCAGCAGGAGCGCCGGTTTGCTCTGGTCGATCAGTTAACGCAACAATTGCGTGCTCTGCCGTCGGTCGAATCAGTGGGGATGACCTCAAGCCTCCCGCTCCTGCCTTATGACAGCAGCCTCAGTGTGACGATTGAGGGCAGGCCGGCCCCGCCGATGGGAATGTCGCCCTTTATTCCGTCCGTGGAGATCAGTCCAGACTATTTTCGCACTATGAAGATCGCCGTGGTTGCCGGCCGCAGCTTCAACGATTCTGATACCCGCACTTCAGCGCCTGTCACCATCGTCAATCAGGCATTTGCCCGCAGGTTCTTTCCCGGTGAAGATGCTTTGGGCAAGCGCTTCCGTGTACCAACCTTTGGCCAGCCCTCGCCGCCGTGGACACCGATTGTAGGGATCGTCGCCGACGTGCACCATCTCGGGCTGGATAAGGATGCTTCACCCGAGGTGTATTTCCCGCTGCCGCAACGGCGCATTCGCGAAGGGGTCACCCTTGTTGTCCGCACATCGGAGATGGCGAGCACCGTGGCCGCCCTCCGCAGGATTGTTGCCAATCTCGACCCGAATCTGCCCGTATCGAATGTTATCTCCATGGAGCAGCAGCTCTCCGCCTCTCTTGCCACACGTAAATTCAATATGGTTTTGTTGACTGCCTTCGCGCTGCTGGCCCTGGCACTGGCCGCAGTCGGCATCTATGGAGTGCTTTCTTATTCCGTCGCCCAGCGCTCGCACGAGATCGGGGTCCGCATGGCGCTTGGCTCGGACCGCGGTCGCGTAATGAAGCTCGTCCTGCGCGAAGCCGTGTGGCTGAGCATGGCAGGAGTCCTTCTTGGAGTTGCCGCTGCACTCGGCCTTACCCGCTTCATGGCCAGCCTTCTTTACAACACCCGTTCAACCGATCCACTCACCATGATCTCAATCTCGGCCCTGCTGATCGCGGTCAGCGTCCTTGCCGGTTATATGCCTGCTCACCGCGCCAGTAAGGTGGATCCGATGATCGCACTGCGGGCGGAATAAGCGAAAGTGCTGTTCGCAATTCCGCAACGGTAAGGGCAAGAACCTGAGTAAGCTGCCCGATCGCTCTGGAACTCTAAACCGCCAGGCGCGCCCGAGGAACGTAGTTGCCGTCTTCTAATACCTGGCAGGGCGCAACCCGCGGCGTGACCAGAGCTTCTTTCTGCACAATGAAGGTTTGTTCCAGCGCGTATTGACCGGACATGGCGGCGTGGGGAACGCCGTCTGTGTACACCATCCATGCACTGCCCGCCGGAAAGACCAATTCCTGCTTGGGAGCATTCTGCTGAAAGTCAGAGTTCTCCTTGAGCCAATTATGCAGATAGAGCATGAACTCGTCGTAGAGTGAGCGGTCCGGGACAGGCAATCCGATCTTGCTAGCCATATGCGCCAGCTTCCGCCCCAGCCCGCCAGTCGACGGCCCGATTCTTTTCACTTGCATCAGCTTGGGTAAAAATTCATGAAACGGCTCCCCCACGTTCCATACTCGTCCCACTGAGGGATTAATGTTGGCGAAGACGCGGAGGATGCGCGCCCCATGCGTAGGCCGCGAGGGAAATGCGTCCACGTGCAGGAGGTCATTGCGTTTGTGCAGTGACAGGTCACGGCCCTGTTCTTCCAGTGGGCGAAAGCTGGCAAAATCCAATTTCATTTTGCCTGCGTAGGGGGCCAGAAACTGTGAGGCAAAGCTCGTCACTGCCCGGGAAAAATTGCGCATGATTGTGTTCATGCGCTCACGGTCCGGTGAGCCCTCATCCACTCCCTTCAGCAGGTCTTTCGTGGGACGATACGAGATGTTTTTATGGAAACGCGAGCCCGTCTGCTTCTGCGAGAGCAGGAATGCGCGATCACTTTCAGGAAACTCAAAAGGCACGTGACTGAAAAACAGAACCTTGCCCCGCTCCAACTGGTCGCAGTGCCAGGAAGCTTGTTTCAGATCAAAGTTGGTAACGTCCAGGATTGCGGAACCACCAGGTATGGGAGTCATGGCATTTCTCAAGTTGTCGACTGCAGGAAATCATACCGCGATTCATTCCTCGCGGCCAAAACCCTCTGAGCCCTCACTGTGTCCGCAGCGGTGGTCTGCAGGCGGTTTGATCCGCCGCGGCAATGAAGACTTCCGGTCGTAACTGGCGAATGAATTAGACTTTCAAGAGCGGATGCAGCTCCAAATAATCGGGAGCGATTGAGACCGTTGTCGGGCCATCAGTGAGCGCTCAATTTTATTGCCGGAAGGGCAGGAAAGCGCACAATCAATCCTGCGGGTCCCACGGCCCAACCTGCCTGCGGACTGGCAAAGCTGATGGCGTTATAGTCGCGGTTATCAAGCGGCTGCCATTGTTCCCCATGAGAATGGAATTCATCGGCTCCGTTCGTGCCGGCGGCAACCAAAACGGGCCCCATAATAGCAACCAGCGCCACGGCTGAGCGGTAACCTAGAGGCTGATGCGACGACAGCTTCCAGGTCTGGCCTCCATCATGAGTCATGGCGCACGTCTTGTCCGCATGCGCTGGTTGCTTGTAGTCTCCGCCTACGGCCATCCCATCTTTGTCCGTCCAGAAAACCACGGAGAATACTCCCTGCGACGGAGCACCACTGGCGATTGGCGTCTCAGCGACGGTCCAATTCTCTCCGCGATCGGAGGAATGGAACATCCGCGCCGCCGGCCCGCCAGTGCCAAACCAAACGTCTTTCTTCCCAAAGGTCGCGATGCAGGTGCCGCTGGCTGCGAATGCGCCCTCATTGGGCAGTGCTGCCGGCATTTTCTTGACGTTCTCCGGAGCCCAGGTCTCGCCATCTGCTGTTGAGATCAGTGGGAATTTGCCGTCCACCGAATCGCTCACTGCGATCCCGTGCTTGTTGTCCCAGAATGCAAAGCAATCATAAAACGCTTTGGGATCTTTATTGGTGAACTGGATCTGCCAGCTCTTCCCGCCATCAGCGGTTTTATAAATGCGCGACTGCTCGCCCGGTCCGATACTCAGCACAAACGCGGTGTTCTGGTCGAAAGCCTGAATATCGCGAAAGTCGAGCGCCTCGGCATTCGGAACATTTACTTTCTCCCATTTCTTGCCACCGTCGATGGTGCGCAACACGGTCCCTTTAGCGCCGCTGGTCCAGGCCACTTTGTCGGAGATGGCGCTGATCCCGCGGAGTTGCACGTCAGTCCCGCTGCTTTGCGTCTGGCCCTGAGACCAGATTTTGGGTGAAACAATGAGTGCTACGCTCATGACAGCGGTCAAACCACGCATCTCCATGCTCCTAAAGGAATTAGAATTGTAACCTTTGGCCTTGCAAATTCCTCTATTGAGGTGCGGAGGACATTGAAGTGAGTCTAATGTCGTTGTCGCCGATGACACAAAGCGAACTTCGGGATGAAGAAGTAGTGGGCCGCGTGCTCGCGGGCGAGACTGCCTTATTTGAAATCCTGATGCGGCGTTACAACCAGCGGCTCTATCGGGTTTCGCGCAGCATTCTGCGCGACGACAGCGAGGCAGAAGATGTGATGCAGGATGCCTACGTGCGCGCCTACGAACACCTGAACCAGTTTGCGGGCAAAGCGTTGTTTTCCACCTGGCTTACCCGCATCGCCATCCATGAGGCCCTGGCCCGCAAGCGACGCCGCGGTCGTATGGACGAGCTTGACGCCCTCACCAGCAATGGAGATCCCATGTCCCTTTTGAAATCTTCAGCGCCCAGCCCAGAAGCCGGCACCGCCCACGCTGAGACGCGCAGGCTTCTGGAAGAAGCTATCGATCATCTGGCGGAAAACTATCGCACCGTGGTAATTCTCCGCGAAGTGGAAGAGATGAGCGTGGCGGAAACCGCAGAAAGCCTGGGCGTGACCGAAGCCGTGGTAAAGACCCGGCTGCATCGCGCCCACGCCATGCTGCGCAAGGAACTCTACGCTCGCGCCCGGGGCCGTGGCGCCGATCTCTATCAGTTCCACGCTGTGCGCTGCGATCGCGTGGTCAAGGCGGTCTTTGCAAGAATCAAGGACAAAAGCCCATTTAACGCGTCAGGGATTGTGCACTAAAAGGCGTTCGCGCGTGTAACATCCGCAAGGCATTCACTGGCTCAGCGCTTTCTTGAGCCGGGCAACCATCTCCGTTACCGAAGGCGCCAGACTTCCTTCGGGATCAAGCCGCAAATATTCCTGAAATTCATGGAGCGCGGCCTCTGGATCCTCACGCTGGATATCGATGTTGCCCATCAAGGCATGTGGACCGGCATAATCGTTATTTAGCTCGATGGCTCGGCGTACGTGCGGCTCCGCCATCTGCCATTTACCTATCGCCCACAAACTGCGTGCCAACTCGTAATGCGCTTCCGCAGAGTCAGGACGGATCTCCAGGCTATGCCGCAGTGCCTTTTGCGCCGCGGCATAGTTCTTTTGCTCATTCAACGCGGACCCGGCGCCCAAATAAGCTTTGGCGTTGCCGGGCTCGACCTTAGCCGCCTCTTCAAAGGCCCACTGCGCATCACTCCACTGCTGCAACTGCATCTGCGCCAGTCCCAGCAGCATGTATGCCTGACCATAAAACGGATCCAGTTTGACGGCCCGCTTGAACTCGTCGACGCTGGCTTTGGCGTCATGCTTTTTGAACAGCAGGTCCTGGCCTTTGCTTAGAGCTTCGTCAACCTCGGGCACCGAGCGCCGTTTGTTCGATTGCGGTGTTGGCGTGGCTTGGGAGTCCATCGTGCGCGTGGCTTGGCTGGAGCTTTCCTGGCTCAGCAAGGGAGAACTACACAGCAGTGCTGAAAGGATAAGAACAGATAATCGTGTGTCGCTCATTGATGGAGATTGTATTTGCTTTCTCCGTTGTGATTCCATTCCCCGGGACCTTTGTTCTCATAGAATGAAAAACCGCTGTGTTCTTGCGAACACAGCGGCGAAAAAATGAACAGCTTGTGCGGTTTGGGTTAGAAGGTGAACTTCAGGCCGAACTCCATGACCCGTGGCGATCCCAGATCGAACACTCCTGAGCCAGGAAGGATACGGGTGTTGAGATGGTCGGTTTTAGTCGAGCCGTTGACGGAACCGGCGCCGCTGTTCAGGATGCCATTCAGCGTGTTACCCGGGCCATCAAGGTTGGTTTGGTTAAAAGCATTGTAGAAGGAGACGCTGGGCTCAAGGCTCATGCCTTCGCGAATCTTTCTCGGATAGCTGAGCTTAAGGTCTACGGTCTTCAGCCAGCCCATGCTTTGCACTGAGGTGGGAGCATCCAACGTCGGTATTACGGCGCCGATCTGCTGCAACTGGGCCAGAGTGAATAAGCCATTGTTGACCAACACCTGGCCAGCTGGTGTTGCCTGCCCAGCCTGGGTCGCGTTGAACCTGGCGATGAATGCCGCCAGGTCGTCCGGTTTTACGCTCCGTCCATAAGCGCCAAGCTTGGTGCCTGGCACCAAGTCGCCCAGCGGGTAAATTCCGCTGCCGTCGCCCGAACCGTCACCGGTAACGTCGCTGGTGAAGATGCCGCCGGTTCCGCCGCCGGGCAACGTAAGGCTAACCGGCAACGGACTGTAGACATGGCCCACCACGCCGAAGCGGATGGACCCTGGCAGGTCGAAAGTGCCGCCAAAGGACAGCTGGTGGGTGCGATCCAGTCCATTAGGACCGAGCGAGGCCGTGGGATTATTGTTGTCAACGGCGCTGTTAATGAAATCCGAGTCAAGCGCAGAACCGTCATATCGCGACAGCGAATAAGAAACTTGCAGATTCAGGCTTTTGACACCTTTAAACGGATTGCGAACGTTGGCGCGCAGCGAGGTCTGGACGGCGTTATACAGTGACCTGCCTGCGGAAAAGAGCATCTGGTTTACGCCAACAACCGGATTTTGTCCCGGGAAGGCTGCGCCTGCAACGGTTGGGTCGCAAGGGCCAGCTCCGCAGAAGTTGGTACCGGAATCAAGTCCCGCACCGGCAAAGTCAGAAATCTTAGCTCCTGCAGCGATAGCACAGTTAATATCCGCAGCGGTTGTCCCCGTGCCGCAGCCGAACTTCACATTGGTGGCTGAGATTGCCGCTAAGGCATTGCTCTTGTTAAAGAACCGCACATCACCCACATGATTTACATCAATTCCCAGCAAGGTGTGGGTGCCAACGTTTCTAAGGTAATCCACATTCCAGACCACGCCTTTGCCCAACTGCTTTTCGAACCCAATGTTCATCTGCACCGAGCGAGGAGTCTGGTAGTTTGGGGCAAACAAGTTAATGCCGTCAAAGCCCGTAGCGGCGGCCAGAGTATTGCCGATATAGGCCGCGTTGGCAGCCGCGCCTGCTTTCAGAGTTGCAGCCTGGAATGCCTGCTGCAACTGGATCAACTGATTGCTCACGCTGCCCATGGGCTGTCCGCAAATAGCCGCCAGCGTAGCGGCTGGAACGGGAGTACCGTCCGGCAAATTGGTAAAGTTGGGGTTGGGTGTTCCCGACGCATCCAGCTTGCAGGGCGCTCCGGTACTCAGGAACAATCCTTGCGCCAGCCGGCCAGGACGGTTGAACAGGTTGTTGTTGAACACGGAGTTTTCGTAATAAAGGCCAATGCCTCCACGAATAACCATCTTGCCGGCGCTGCTCGGGTCCCAGGCAAATCCGAAGGTTGGACCAAAGTTCAGTCCGGGTGTCCGCACTGGCTTGCCTAACCCCTGGCCGAACAGATCCAAAATATTTGTATTGCACTGCGCCAGCGCGGCTGCTGCGACGGCAGGAGCCAGAAAGTTTCCGGTTTGGTCGATGGTATTGCAGGCCGGAGGAGCTACGTCACTGTCTGTGCGACCCGAGTCATGAACATAACGCACGCCATAGTTGACGGTCAGGTTTGGGAGCACCTTCCAGGAATCACCGACATAGAATTGAATGCGGTTGTCCGGGCCCAATCCGCCGCCGGGCAAACCAAACGCAGCCTTTTCAGAAGAGAAACCCTGCCCGTTGCCCAGAGTGACAATTTGTACCGGATAATTCAGCGGGTTCGCATCCCCGCCCGAAAACACGCTAGAGATGCAATTGATCTGTCCGGGAGTGGCGCAATCCGCGATACTCGATGGGTCCGCATTCACAACCGGCGCCAGCGCGAAGAACTTGGCAAAGCCGCCGCCCTGAATGTGGTTATAGCCGAATCCATAGCGCAGGATGTGCGAATGGAATGGCTTGCTGCCGTCATATTTTGCCTGCGTGTTCTGCTGGAAGGTCTTTTGTGGCGCCAAAAGGTTGGGACCGGAGCAGAACTGATCCGCGCCTCCAGTCAGGCAATTCACGTCCTGACCGATGCTCAGACTGATGCCGGGGAGAGGATCAAACACTCCCTGCGATCCATCCGTGATTCCATTGCGGAATTTTGTGTAACCAAATCGCAGAGCATGAGTGAAGGTTCCC
>JBARMK010000237.1:0-32897 GCA_049802395.1 Candidatus Angelobacter sp. | reverse complement strand
GGATATGATAATCAGCGGCTTCGTGGCGATACAGATCGGCCCCGGCATAGTAAGCTCCTTGCGCAAAACCGACGAGAACCAGGAAAATGCCTCCGGCCAGCAGCGCGCGTCCGTTGGCGCTACGGTCATTCATCAACGTGTCTTCGATGCTCGGCCGGTTCTTGCGGCGAAAGAATTTCCACAAGCCAACCAAGTAGGCAGCGGTAGCCACCAGCACAAAAAGACCGCCTGCATCGGCAAAGATGCTGGCCCATCCGATCGACTGCAGAGGACTGAAGGCAAGGCCGACATAATGGATCAGGAACACGCAGGTCGGCAGCAAGATTGCGCCAGAGATAAAGAACCATGCCAGCCGTCGCCGCGATTGCTCTGAAAGCAGCACCCACGGCTGGATAATAGCAAGCATCAAGGCAAGATATCCGAAGCCGATGAGATGAACATGCGTGTCGACCTTTGTGCCGCGGTTTTCCAGGAACTCGCCCGTGCTCTTAAAGCTGGATGAGACCCCAGCGGCATCACCCGCTGTGGCGGCATGGGCCGCCGCGGTAAGGCTGCTGCCTACACGCGCAGCATTCTGATGCAGCACGAAAATAGCAAAGATATCGCCAAACAACATACCAACCAGAATCATGCCGATCCCTGCGAGAGCAAGCAGGCGCCGTGCTCCCATAGGCGCGAAGGCCAGAAACTCCTGGCTGGCAGCATTGGTGATCAACGTCTCAGCCATTTCAAATCTTCTCGTCGGGCACCACGGCCGTAACCTCAATTTCCACGCGCGCCAGTGGTTCCACCAGGCCGGAAACCTCTATCACGCTCATGGCCGGGTAATGCTTGCCGATGATCTCGCGATATACCACGCCTATCTCCTTTGCCGAGGCGAGGTATTCATTTCTATCCAGGACATACCAGGTCATTCTTGCAATGTGCTCTGGACGCGCATTTGCTTCTCGCAATATCGTCACAATGTTTTGCAGGGCCTGCCGCACCTGGCCCACAAACTCACCGGAAACGAACTCGCCTTGAGCTGTCCAGCCCACAATGCCGCTTAAAAAAACCATGGCTCCTTTTGCGGCGACGCCGTTGGCGTAGCCGCGTGGCCGTGCCCAGTTTGGTGGTTGCAAGAATTTCATTTTGTAGGCGTACCGTCAGTATTCATGTTTTCAAATCTGATCATGCCGGCATCAGGAACGACGCGATGCGGTCCCGCAGCGGCTCTGGAAACGGCCGGGACTTCCCATCGCGCCGGTCAATCAGCACCAGCACCACGTTGCCTCGCACGCGCGGGCTCTGGTCTGGACCAGTAAGAACAATCTGCGCGTGAATGGAGCTGTTGCCGAGCTTGCAAACAAACAATGCCGCCGTCAACAGTTCACCCAGCCGGCTGGGCGCCAGAAAATCGACTTCAAGGCGCACTGTCGGTAAACCCCAACCCTGTTTCATAACAATCTCGTCAAACCCATAGCGCCAACCCTCGCGGCACCAGTCTTCCACCAGGTTGTTGAACATCTCTAGATAACGCGGATAAAAGACGATGCCTGCGGGGTCACAGTCACTGAACCGCACCAGTACCCTGGTCTGAAATGGTCCCGGATCTGCCTGTCGAACTGGAGGGACTATGGGTCTATCACTCACTTTTCGTGCTCGCTTTCCTGAAATGGTTTGATAATGCCACGCGCGATGATCAGCTGTTGCACTTCCGTCGCGCCTTCATAGATTCGTAACGGCCGGATTTCCCGGTAGAGGGCCTCGACGACCTGGTTCTTTACCACGCCAAGGGCGCCAAAAATCTGTACTGCGGTATCGATGGCCTGCTGGGAGATCTCGGTAGAGGTCATCTTGGCCATGGCCGCTTCCACGGTTACGGGAAGGCCCAGGTCTTTCATCCATGCCGCACGATAGGTGAGCAGCGCGGCGGCATCGATGTCGGTAGCCATGCGGGCCAGCTTTCCTTGGGTCAACTGAAAGTCAGAAAGCCGCTGGCCAAACATTTTCCGCGAGGTTGCACGCGCTAATGACTCGTGCAGGGCGCGTCGGGCAAATCCCAGCGCTGCGGCGGCAACTGAAGAACGGAAGATGTCCAGCGTCGACATTGCGATTTTGAAACCGTGCCCCGATTCACCCAGGCGTTGCGACGCTGGAATGCGGCAATCGTTAAAGACGAGTCGCGCTAAAGGATGAGGCGCCATGACCTCAATCCGCTCAGCAATTTCCAAGCCAGGGCTTCCGGCCTCCACCACGAAGGCAGTGATACCTTTTGCACCTGCGTTTTCGCCGGTCCGCGCGAAGACCAGATAAAAGTCGGCAATGCCGCCATTTGAAATCCAGGTCTTTTCGCCGTTCAGGACATATTCTGGGCCCTCCAGACGCGCTGCGCATTGTAGGGCAGCGACGTCGGACCCGGCATCAGGTTCTGAGATCGCGAACGCGGCAATCGCCGAACCTCTGGCTACGCGGGGAAGGTAGCGGCGCTTCTGTTCGTCCGTGCCGAAGAGGGAAATGGCGCCTGAGCCGAGCCCTTGCATTGCGAAAGCGAAGTCGGCCAGCCCGGAATAGCGTGCAAGAGTTTCTCGAATCAAACATACAGCGCGCGTATCGATTGCTTCGGCCGATCCACCGTAAGCGGTCCCGCCAACCGCGTATTTGAGCCATCCGTCCTCGCCGAGTTCATGTACAAGATGGCGGCACGCCTGATCGATAGCTTTTATGGATTCATCCGTGCGTTCACTGCGGCCGAGGTTGCGGCAGGCCCATTCATCCAGCTTGTGTGCCAGTTGCTTGTGACGAGGCTCGAAGAATGGCCAGTCGAGATGGCTAGCTTGCATCATTATTGTGTTTGCTTCTTCAGTCACCTTTGAATGCAGGTTTCTCTTTGGCTACGAATGCCTGATACGCTCGTTCGAAATCTTTGGTTGCCATGCAAATTGCTTGCGCCTGCGCTTCGGATTCTATAGCCTCGTCCAGCCCCATGGTCCACACCTGGTGAAGCATTTTTTTGGTCATGCCATGGGCAAAAGTCGGCCCCGATGCCAGCTCTCCCGCCAGAGTTAAAGCTTTGCTTGAAAGCTCCTCGAACGCACATAAGCGATTGAGAAAGCCCCATCGCTCAGCTTCATCGCCGCCCATGTGACGGCCTGTAAACAGCAACTCTGCGGCGCGCCCCAGGCCGATGATCCGCGGCAGCAGCGCGCATGCTCCCATATCGCAGCCGGCCAGTCCGACTCGGGTAAAAAGGAAGGCAATCTTCGCGCGCGAGGTTCCCAGCCGAATATCGGACGCCATGGCAAGAATAGCTCCGGCCCCCGCGCAGATTCCGTCGATAGCTGCGATGATCGGCTGCGGGCAGGCGCGCATTGCCTTTACCAGGTCACCGGTCATCCGCGTAAATGCCAGCAGCCCGGGCATATCCAGTTCGGTGAGCGGTCCGATGATTTCGTGTACGTCTCCGCCGGAGCAGAAATTTTCTCCGGCGCCGGCGAGCACAATTGCTTTGACGTCGGTCGCCTCAGCCATGGCGCGAAACAGGTCGCGCAGCTCAGCATAAGAAGCAAAAGTCAGGGGGTTCTTTCGTTCCGGACGGTCGAGCGTAATGGTCGCAACCGTGTTGGTAACTTCATATTTGAAGTGCTGCGCCGCGTAACCGGCCAGCAAGCGTCCATGAAAAGGATGCACATTCTGAATGGAAGGATTCGCCATCAGGCCTTCTCCTGCCTGCTGTTCCTGGATTGCGGTCTTTCAGAAGCCACGGGGCCTATGCTATTGATGTGGGTCTTTAGCTTCCACAATTCCTTGATCATCAACTCCTGTTCGTCACGGCTAAGGCCGCGCAGCAGCTCAACAATCCACTGCTCATGGCGCACTGCCATTTCCCGAAAGCGTTTGAGCCCAATCTCGGTGAGCCTGACGGCAAATGCACGGCGGTCCCCGAGGCAGGGGGTCCGCGTTACCAGCTTCTCGCGTTCGAGCTGGTCGGTAATTCCTGTGACATTGCCGCCCGAAACCATCAGGCGCTGGGAGAGTTCGTTCATCCGCAAGCCGCCGGCGCTGCGCTCCAGTTGGGCCATCAGATCAAAGCGCGGCAGGGTCGTATTGAATTCGCGCCGGAGTCGCAAGCGGATCTGGTTCTCAATTCGCACCGTACAGGACAACAGTCGCAGCCATAAACGTAATGCCTGGTGGTCGCCGCGAGTTGCGCGCGTCTCCAGGTCGAGCACGGCGCCATTGGTATGACCGTGATCCAGGTTGTTCCTACGCATGGTTGAAGAGCTTGCCATTCTTTTCCTCACATCAACTCGCCGCCACGTCAGTCGCTTGGCAGACAATTGCTTCTAAAGCCAGGGTTACACCTGCAGCATCAGCTGAGCACGCGCCAGGGTCCTTTCCAGTTGCAGTTTGCCGCTCAAATACTGTTTGGGCCAGGTAATGTCGATAAAGCCCTGTTTCGCTGCCTCATGGAGCGTCCATGCCGGATCGGCAAGGTGCGGCCGCGCAATCGCGCACAGGTCCGCGCGTCCAGCAGCGATGATCGTATTCACATGGTCGCCTTCAAAAATATTTCCCACGGCAATCGTTGGGATACCCACTTCATTGCGTATCTTGTCCGCGAAGGGTACCTGGAACATACGGCCGTAAACCGGCTTCTCCGCTTTGCTTACCTGACCGGAAGAGCAATCGATCACATCAGCGCCAGCAGCTTTGAAGAGGCAGGCGACCTCGGCGGCGTCTTCCGGCGTAAGACCACCCGGCACCCAGTCGTGCGCGGAGATGCGGACGCTCATGGGCTTCTGCTCCGGCCAAACTTCGCGCATTGCCTGAAACACCTCTAATGGATAGCGGCAGCGGTTCGCGACCGATCCGCCATACTTGTCATCACGGCAATTGGTCAGCGGCGAGATGAAGCTTGACAGAAAATAACCGTGTGCGCAGTGAAGTTCCAGCCAGTCAAATCCGGCCGCAGCGGCGCGCCGTGTTGCGGCGACGAAATCTACCTTGATGCGGCACATGTCTTCGCGCGTCGCCGCGCGTGGTGTCTGAGAAAGACCTTCAATGTACGGCAAGGGAGAAGCGGAGACGAGAGGCCAGTTGCCGAAATCAAGCGGCTGATCAATAGCGTCCCATCCGGCACGAGTTGAGCCCTTGCGTCCGGCATGGCCGACCTGGAAAGCGATCTTCGCGTCCGTATGCCTGTGAACAAAATCGACGATTCGTGTCCACGCGTTTTGCTGCTCATCATTCCACATCCCAGGGCAGCCGGGCGTGATGCGCGCGTCGGGCGCGACACAAGTCATTTCTGTGCCGATCATTGCCGCGCCGCCCATCGCCCGTGCTGCGAGGTGCACCAGATGAAAATCGTTAGGAACTCCCTCGACCGCCATGTAAGTTGCCATGGGCGATACGATCACGCGATTCTTCAGCGTCAAGCCGCGCAAAGTGATCGGAGTAAACATAGGAGGAGTAGCTCCCGTCGCTCCGCTGTGCCGCGCAAACCAGCTTTCCACGGCTGCGACGTAATGGGGATCGCGCAGCTTGAGGTTAGCGTGGCCGATGCGCTGGCTCCCGGTCAAAAGGCTGTAGGTGAACTGTTCCGGCTCCTGATGAACATAGCGCTCGACTTGCTCGAACCATTCCATCCGGTTGCGGGCCGCACTCTGCAATTTGAGCGCTTCGATCTCGCGCTCTTCCTGATAGCGGCGCAGTGCATCTTCAACGTCACCGTTATGGGATGAAAGCACGCGCGAGAGCGCTATTGCGTCTTCCATGGCCAGTTTGGTGCCGGACCCAATGCTGAAATGCGCCGTATGGGCCGCATCGCCGATCAGCACGAGGTTCTTATGAAACCACTTCTCGCACAGGATGCGGTTAAATTTGAGCCACATGGCCGAACCGCGCAGGTGTGTGGCATTGGAAATCAGCGGGTTCCCATCCAGCCGCTCGGGGAAGAGCCTCTCACAGAACGCGATCGACTCCTCTTGCTCCATCTTGTCGAGCCCCGCAGCCAGCCAGTTCTTTTCCGGTGTCTCAACTATGAAGGTGGACCATTCTTCATCGAACCGATAAGCATGCAGGTTGAACCAGCCCCACGCCGTTTCCTTGAAGTCAAAGGTAAATGCATCGAGCATCTTCCGGCTGCCCAACCAAATGTAGCGATTGTCGCGCACCTGGACGTTGGGTTTGAAAACGTTCTCGTACTTCCGCCGCGTGACCGACGACGCTCCATCGGAGGCGATCACCAGATCGTAATCCCTCGCGTAATCGTCAGGATCTATGACTTCGGTCTGGAAAATCAGCTTCACGCCCAGTCCGGCCGCGCGCCGTTGCAGGATTTGCAAGAGCTTAATGCGCGCTATTCCGCAGAAGCCATGCCCACCAGATGTGATCTTTCGGCCCTTGAAGAAAACGTCAATGTCATCCCAATGACGGAAGGAGCGCGTGATCTCCGCGTGCGTCTCCTCATCTACGGTCTTGAATCCGTCCATTGTCTTATCGGAAAAGACAATGCCCCATCCAAAAGTATCGTTCGGACGGTTACGCTCAATGACCGTAATGTTCCACTTGGGATTGGCCTTTTTCGTGAGGATGGCGAAGTAGAGGCCAGCCGGTCCGCCCCCGAGACAGGCAATCCTCATCGCAGGTCTCCTTCAAGCATTGCTTTAAGGATGACGATCGTTACGTATTCGGGCGCGAATATAGTACGGTTCACGATTTAAGCTCCCGTAAGGCATCTGCCAGTGCTTTGCCGGTGTCGTCAGACAAAGCTGCTTCACGCAGCCTCTTCAGCTCTGCTGCGGGATTCTCGCGTTTCCTCAGCTTAGGAACCGCGCCCATCAATAATTCAAAATTGCGGCTACCGAGGGCATAGGTGTCTCCATAACCCTTTACAAGCCGCGGACATTCAGCCACTTCTGCGGCAAATGCGTAATCGAACGGAAGCAGTTCTTGTACAGTGAAAAGCCAGCGATTGATCCGCGGAGATTCTCGGCGGAAACGCAGCGACCTTCTTCTCCAGGGGCGCAGTCCCGCGACGAGATAGAGTTGCAAGAAGCCACTCAAGGAAGTGGTCTGGAGAACCTTGCCTTTGCGTGTCAGGCGATTGATCAGGTTCTTTGCCCAGCTTGCTCTCAACATCCACGCGCCGAGTGCAGCGGGCATAATGTCAGCGAACTCTTCCACATGGGGATGAAGGAATTCATGGATGTGCAAGACTTGCCCGCTTTTCATGCGCACATCGCGTTGCACGCGGTCAAATCTCGTGCGACGGATCTTCAGGTCGGCCACGCGAATCGCGTCCTCGAACGACATCCATAGCGCCAGGTAGCGGGCGGCCTCAAGCAAAGCTACGGGATCATCGTTGCTGGATGCCAGCGGTTTCTGGCTTTCGAACAATCTGATCGGCTCCAGCTTATCCAGGTACTCGACCGCGTAAGGCACGTCCTGGAAGTCAGCCAGGCGCTGTATTCCCGCGAGCACAACTGAATGGCTTGCGGCGGGGAAGCTTTGCTTGATGCGCGTCACAAGCGCTTGCAGAGCCGGTCCTGGAGTTGTCGGGGCAGGCGTCTCTTCTTCGGTCGTGATTTGGGTCGAAGTTGAGGGCAGCGCTGCGGCGGCTTCAAGTCCTGCATTAAAGGCCCGGAGGCTGCTTTCGACTGAGATGCCGCTGCTGCGGATTGCGAGCTCGAACTGCCCACAATGAAATGGCAGACGGCCGGAACCGGCCAGCGCTCCAAACAAGGTGGCGCTGATCACGCTCCGCGAGTCCTCCGCAATGCGAGCGAAATCCTGGTAGATAAATGTTTTCGCCGCGGCGTGCCCGGCGCGGATGAAAGAATCGGCGTCAACGCGACCGTCCCCCATCGCCGTTTTCTCAGTCATTGAATAAACGCGGTTAGTCGAGGCGATGAAGGTTGTCCGATCGGGTGTGACCAAGCCGCGAGTGATTGCCCTACCCGCTTCCATCAGTTCGGACGCAATCACGATGTCAACTTCTCCCGGCACCGGCATCAGCGCCAGCACCGGATCTTTTCCCGTAGTGGCGGCAGCGTCGGCAGGGAATAGCTCGACGTAATAAATGGTAGAACCGGTACGTTGAGCTACGCCGGGGACCGAGGTGGTCTGGGCTAGGTAGCCGGAATTCTCCGCGAGATCGACGATCCAATCAGCCAGCACCCCACCGCCCTCGCCGCCCATTGCGAGAATCGCAATAGTGATGGCCCGCGGCGCAGTCTGCGCTGCCGACGTTGCGGGTTGGGATAGCTGCGCGGTTTCCATGAATGTTTGTTCAGCCTGCAATCCGTACCAGACGGCGGTCAATCCGCCGTTGCAGCAATGCGATGAGACCGTTCCTAAAGCGCGCTTTGAAGCGGTCCCAAACGCTGGGGTTGAAGACAATATCAGCTCGGAAAAATGACGGACATAATCTGGCCGCATGAGCTACTTCACCGCAGACTCCGCAGCCTACGCAGCTATCGACTACCGTCGCCACAGGGTCTTTGCGAAGAGAATCGGGATTGGCTTGAATCGTCAATGACGGACAGCCGGACAGTCGAATGCAGGAATGGTCTCCGGTGCATGTATCGGGATCAACGCCAAATCTCTCCCGTACGACGCGCTGGCCTTCTTCGAGTTGCTTTTTGACCAGAGGTTTCAGGCGACGCTGCTCGTTCAAGGCGCACTCACTCTGGGCCACGATGACCTTTGGTCCTTTTTCCTTGGTGGTAAGAGCTTCGCGGAAAACATCGCGTACCTCCCCGACGTCATAGGTGCGGGCAATCGTCTTTACCCATTTCACGCCGACACCCCGAACCGCATCGGCAATGGAAAGCCGGGTGGTGCGGATTGGGTTGCTGGCTTTCGAAGAAAGAATGTCCTGTCCGCCGGTGGCGGCGGTGTAGCTGTTGTCGACTACGACAAGCACGCTGTCACTCTGGTTGAAGACCGCGTTGCCTACGCCGCTGGTAAGACCGTTATGCCAGAAACCACCGTCGCCCATAAAGCTGATGGTGCGCTTGGTGGTTTCAGGCGTGTTAAACGCGGCAGCGCTGGCCCATCCAAGGCCGTAGCCCATGGTGTGCGCGCCAAGATTGAATGGCGGCAGAATGGAAAACAGATGACACCCGATGTCCGACGCGACGTGATGCTGGCCCAACTCTCTTTCCACCAGCTTGAGCGCGGTAAAAATTGGGCGCTCGGGACATCCAGTACAAAACGATGGTGGCCGCGCCTGGACCTGACTCTGCACAATTGGAAGAGGATCAGAAGGACCAGTTGCCGGAGGCTTGACTACCGCAGGCAAGCGCGGGTGGTCGATCATCGCCGGCGCCACTTTTTCGATGAATTTCAAAATCCCTTTGGTCACGGCCGCGGCAGTGTATTCACCCGCCATGGGCAAGACATCCTTGCCGTGGATTTTGGCCGGCAGACCGGCTTTGCGCAGGATCGCGTGAAGGTTCTGTTCAATGAAATCCGGCTGCCCTTCTTCAATGATCAGCACGGCGCGTTTACCGGCGCAGAATCTGGCAACTTCTGCATCCACCAATGGATAGGTTACGTTCAAGACGTAAAGAGGAACGTTGCTGTCGCCAAAAGCGTTTGAGAGTCCCAGCAGTTCCAGCGCGCGAATTACTGTGTTGTACATTCCGCCCTGAAGGATGATGCCGAAATCCTGTGCGCCTTCTGAGAAAAATTCGTTGAGTTCCTTGTCTTGTATGAACTTTTGCGCCGCCGGCCAGCGTTTTTGGATCTTTTCGTGCTCGTGCATGAAGCTCCCCGGCGGCAGCACGATTCGGCTGGCATCGCGCACTGGGTTTTCCATGGCGTCTTTTAGGGTGAACTTTGGTCTAACGTTGTTCTTGGCGGTGAAGCGTCCGTGAACGTGGCATGCGCGGATGCGCAGTTCCAGCATGACTGGACTGTTGCTGGCTTCAGAAAGAGCGAAGCCCTGTTCCACGGCGCGCACGATCGAGGGCAGGTTCGGACGCGGATCCAGCAGCCATATTTGCGACTTCATAGCAAATGCATGCGACCGCTCCTGCATGATGCTGGAACCCTCGCCGTAATCTTCGCCCACAATAATGAGCGCGCCGCCCGTTACGCCGCCCGATGCAAGGTTGGCCAGCGCGTCAGATGCGACGTTGGTACCCACCGTTGACTTGAAAGTGACCGCCCCGCGGAGCGGATAATTGACCGAGGCTGCCAAGGTAGCTGCGGCGGTGGCTTCAGAGGCGCTGTGCTCAAAGTGGACGCCCAGCTCCATCAGGATGTCATTGGCATCCGTGAGCACGTCCATCAGGTGGGAAATAGGAGCGCCCTGGTAGCCGGCAACATACGAAATGCCCGACTGCAGAAGCGCCTTGGTAACAGCAAGAATGCCTTCACCGCGAAACTCCCGGCCTTCACCCAAGTAGAGTTGCTGAACCTCTTTTTTAAAAAACCTCTCGGCCATGGCCGCCTTTCAATACCAATTTGTGCCGGTCCAATCCGATTCTAAAAGGAACACGGGATCGAAAGCGCAGGAGACATTGGGAAAAGTCTAGGTCTAAATATTTTAGATGTCAAACTTCTTGCCAAGTCCGCGGCCGAGGGCTATATTGCTCCTTCTCTGCGGGAGGAGTTATGAAACGTCATCAGCGAATGATCGGCCTGGCTGCTCTTCTGTTCTGCGGCGCTCTCAGTTTTGCCCAGTCTATTACGGCGTCTCTGCAAGGGCAGATCTCGGACAAATCAGGCGCGGTGTTGCCCAAAGCGACGATTACCGTCGCCAATACAGAGACCGGCTTCTCGCGGTCCGCGATCACAAGCGACAGTGGCGAGTACAAGATCAGTTCGCTTCCGGTAGGCAATTACAAAGTGACGGCACAATCCTCGAGTTTTCAGGCGCAGACGCGCATGGTCCAGTTGACGGTGGGGGACACGGCGACACTCGACTTCATTTTGTCGCCCGGACAGGTGGAACAGAAGGTCACGGTGACAGCGGAAGCGCCGCTTATCGAGCCGACGCGGACCTCTACCGACTCAGTAATCGACCAGGCGCAGATTCAGAGCCTGCCGGTGAATGGCCGCCAGTTTATCGATTTCGCGCTGCTGGCGCCGGGCGTGACTATCGGTGACACGACATCCGGCAGTACGGACGTGATCATTGAACCGGTGACGAAGCTTTCTTTTGCAGGGCAGAACATTCATTACAACTTCATCGCCATCGACGGCGCCGACAATATCTCCACCGCTTCCGGCGTGCAGAAGACCACGCCTTCCACCGATGCGGTGCGGGAGTTCCGCGTAATCAACAATACTTATAGCGTGGAAGCGGGCCGGGCGGTGGGCGGGATCGTAAACATTATCACCAAGAGCGGCACCAACGATCTTCATGGCAGCGTTTACGAATATTTCCGCAATGACGCAATGGACGCCAAGAGCGAACTGGCTGCCCCGGGACTGAACAAACTGCAACAGAACCAATTTGGTTTCACGCTGGGCGGGCCGATCAGAAAAGACCGCACATTTTTCTTCGGAAATTACGAAGGCCAGCGGCGAAATGAGAATCCGTATTACAACTCCATCATCCTGGCGAACCTGACCCAGATCAATCAGTTCAAGACGAACTTTGGACTTCCGGCCGAACAGCTCAACCAAAACCGCAAGAGCGATTATGACAACTTTATCGTCAAGCTAGACCACTCGTTCAGCGACCACGAATATGCGTTTGTGCGCTATTTCTTCAATGATGGCCGGCTGACGAACGTCTCCCCGCTGAATGACGGATTCGATTTGCCCTCGGGCTTTAAAGACAACAACCTGCGCGACCAGTCGCTGGTAGCGAGCCTGACCTCGAATCTGGGGTCGCACTTTGTCAACGAAGCGCGCGTGCAATACGGGCATCGCACATTCGATTTCCCCACGGTAAGCACGCAGCCGCACATGGAAGTGCTCAACACGTTTACAGCCGGAGTGAACCGCGGCAACCCGGACTTCTATCAGGAGAGCCGCACGGAGATCGTGGAAAACGCGACCTGGCAAAAAGGCAAGCACACCTTCGGGTTCGGCGGCGATTTCAGCCACGTAAACACGCTGGAGTCTTTCCCGCTGTTTTATCCGTTCGAGGCTGATTTCGGATGCCTGTTTACCATCCAGTGTCCGTTCAGTTTGCAGGCGGGCGCGCCGCAGGTGATCTTCTTCGAACGTTTCCAAGCCCCTAACTTCACCGAGCCGACACTGAACCCAGCGGTTTTCCAGGGACAGCGGATCAGCAGCGCGGTGAGGAACCAGGCCGAAGGTGAGATCGGCCACAACTATGGTGGCCTCTATATTCAGCACTCGTGGCACGCCACCAACAACTTCTCCATGAACTACGGTCTGCGGTACCAATTCGAAACTTTCCCCTCGAACATACTTGATGGACCCAAGACTGAGTTTGACCCGCGCGCCGGCTTCTCTTACCATATCGGCACCAAGTACAACATTGTTTTGCGCGGCGGCGCAGGAATTTTCCACGGCGTGATTCCCATGCCACTGCTCGCGTGCCAAGCGCCTTCATGCGGAGGCACCACCGGAAAATTCCCTGGACGCCCCAATGAAAATGATTTGAATGCGAATACCCGTCTTTTCGCGTTCGCCAGCGCACCCAACATTACCTCCATCGCATTGTCAGACCTGCTGGCGGGAACGTATCCGGATGCAGCGCCGCTGGGATTCTGTCCTGGTGGTACGGTTTCGGGCTGCGGATTCTTTGGCGATGCCGTGATTGCCCGCTTTGCCAAAGACCATCAAGCGCCTTACGGCATCCAGACCAGCTTTGGCTTGGCCTTCCAACCGAGCAGCGATTCCGCGCTCAACATCAGTTTCTTGCGCACGAAAGGCGTGCACCTGGGTAGTTTCTTTAACGTGAACCAGCCGGATCCCAGCGGCCAGGTTACGGTGCATAACTCGCAAGGGACGGCGGGGAGCAAGAACACGTATTTCGCGGCGCCGGGCATTCCGGGCGCACGCAGCGCCGGTCCGGGCTTCTCCACGTTGTATGCGGTGTACTTTGAAGCTGCGTCAAAGTGGAATTCATCCTGGAACGGTCTGCTGGTGGATTACAACAAGCGCATGAGCCATCACTTCAGCGCGGGTGTCAGCTATACGTGGTCGAAAGGAATCGATGATGGTCCGAACCCGAGCTTTGTGCTCATCCCGCAGGACAGCCAAAATATTAAGGCGGAACGCGCCATCTCATCAGACAGCGTGGGCCAGCGCTTCGTCCTGAACACGACTATTGATGGTCCGACGCAGATGAACCACCTAGTCAATAACTTCCATTTCAGCACCATCGTGACACTGCAATCGCCGAACTATTTCACCAAGTTTGCCGGCTTTGACGCGAACGGCGACATCTTTGGCAATAACGACCGCGTCGGGATCGAACCGCGCAACACGTTCAAGGGCGATTCTTACCAGACCATGGATTTGCGCATCGCGCGCACGTTCAAAGCCACGGAGCGGCTGCAACTGGAAGCGATGGCTGAAGCGTTCAACCTGTTTAACACTGTGAACGTGAGGTTCTTCAACACCGTGTATGGCGCGGCCGACTTCTGCAACTTCAATCCCACGGCGCAAGGGTGCTCGCCTACGCAAAATTTTCTGGAAGGATCGCCGAACCCGAACTACGGAACGCCGCGAGCCGTATTCAACCCAAGGCAAATTCAGCTGGCGTTGAGGTTAAACTTCTAAGCAGGCAAAAGGACGATGCTTCTAAGGAAATGACTGAATGGCCAATGTTCTCAGCGAACTGATTACAGAACTCAACAGTGGAAAATTGCGCGTAGTGGACCTGACGCAGCCGCTCAGCGCGCAGACGCCATTGCTGCCATTACCTCCGCAGTGGCCGAACACGCCGCAATTCCGTCTCTGGGAGATCTCTCGCTATGACGATCGCGGCCCGGCGTGGTACTGGAACGGATTTGAAACGGGCGAACACACCGGCACGCACTTTGACGCGCCGATCCATTGGGTAAGCGGCAAAGACCTGCCGGAGAACAGCGTAGATAAGATCAGCCCGAAGAAGTTCGTCGGGCCCGCGTGCGTGCTGGATGTGACTGTCGACGTGCAAAAGGACCCGGATTTCCTGCTTACGGTGAAACGGGTGCAGCAATGGGAGTCGCAGCACGGGCGCATTCCTGCGGGCGCATGGTTTCTGTTGCGGACCGGATGGTCCAAACGGAGCGATCCCGAACAATACATCAACCTGCAGAAGGATGGGCCGCATACTCCGGGGTTCGTGAAAGAGTGTTCTCAGTTTCTGGCGAAGGAGCGCGACGTTTTAGGTGTGGGCGTGGAGACGGTGGGAACGGACGCAGGCCGCGCGGCAACTTTCGATCCACCCTTTCCTAACCACTACATCATGCACGGCAGTGGCAAGTTCGGGCTGGCGGGGCTATGCAATCTTGACCAACTCCCGCCCGCTGGAGCTGTAGTTATTGCAGCACCCTTGAAGATAGTGAACGGATCAGGCAGTCCGTTGAGAGTTATTGCCATCACGCCCTGACCACGGGAATTTCGCTTCGCGAGGAAGCGCGCTTTACCAGGCGCGGGCGCGTCGCTTGTCGGTTTCCTTGGTAGCGATTTGCCCGATGAGACCAGAACCCGTCCGCCTGCTTCTTAAGGGCCGCAGAAAAATAATTTCGATTGAAGGCGACCTCAGCGGCACTAGCGGCACTATTTGATGCTGTGGGCAATTTCATCCATATCTCCAAATCAGCCATAAACATGAAGAAAAGCGAGTCGGAACGCAGTCCGCTCAAGGGTTAAGGGCTTTTGAGGGATGACCCTTCAGTCCCGAACTAGTAAGATATAAGTATTAAAATTTTTCCCGGCCCAGAAGCCAGATTTGCAATTATGGAGACCAGCCAATGAGCGTGACCCCTCTTTCTAAACCCGAGATCAAGACGGCGTCAACATCGCAACAGGAAACCCAGTACGTATTCTTTTTTGGAGCCGGCAAGGCGGAAGGCAACGGCAAAATGAAAGACGAACTGGGCGGCAAAGGCGCAGGCTTGGCGGAGATGACCAATGCCGGACTGCCAGTCCCTCCCGGGTTTACCATTCAGACTGCGGCGTGCCGCGAGTTCATGAAGACGGCCAAAGTATCGGACGTTCTGGAGCGGCAGACATCAGCCGCGCTCGCCAGGTTGGAGGCGTTGCAGAAGCAGAAGCTGGGCGCGGGCGAGAATCCGCTGTTGGTCAGCGTGCGCTCAGGCGCAAAATTTTCTATGCCTGGCATGATGGATACCATACTGAACCTGGGCCTGAACGATGAAAGCGTGCAGGCGCTGGCGCGCAAGAGCGGCAATGATCGCTTTGCCTACGATTCTTATCGCCGCCTGATTCAGATGTACGGTAACGTGGTGCTCGACATTCCCAAGAGCGCCTTTGAGGAAGTGTTTGACGGCAAGAAGCACGAGCGCGGGGTCAAGCTCGATACTGACCTCACGGCGGCCGACCTGAAAGATGTCATAAAGAAATATAACGAGGTAGTGCGCCAGCATACAGGGCACGCCTTTCCACAAAACCCGCTTGAACAACTGACCGGCGCGCGCAATGCCGTGTTCCGCTCATGGAACAACGACCGTGCCAAGGTTTATCGCCGCATTAACAACATCTCTGATGATCTGGGCACGGCGGTCAACGTGCAAGCTATGGTGTTCGGCAATCTGGGCGAGACCAGCGGCACGGGCGTAGGTTTCACACGCAATCCGGCCAACGGAGCCAAAGAGTTTTACGGCGAGTTTCTGATGAATGCCCAGGGCGAGGACGTAGTGGCCGGCATTCGTACGCCGGTTCACATCAGCGAATTGCAAAAATTGATGCCGCAAGTTTATGACCAGCTTCGCGACATCACTTCACGCCTGGAAAAACACTATCGTGACATGCAGGATTTTGAGTTCACCATCCAGGAAGGCCGCTTGTATATGCTGCAGACGCGCAACGGCAAGCGCACTGGACGCGCCGCTGTTCGCGTTGCCCTGGATATGGTGAATGAAAACCTGATCAAACCGGAAGAGGCGATCTTCCGTGTGGAGCCCAATCAGCTTTATGACTTTCTGGTGCCCAAGCTTGATGAGAGAGGCGGGGATGCTGAAGTAATTGCCAAAGGATTACCCGCGTCGCCCGGAGCTGCCGTTGGGCGCATTGTTTTCACGGCGAACGATGCGGTCACAGCCGCCGGTAGCGGAGCGCAGAAAAATCCGGTGATTCTGGTGCGCGGCGAAACTACCCCCGAAGACATTCACGGTATGGAAGTGGCTGCCGGGATTCTGACTTCGCGCGGCGGCATGACCAGCCATGCCGCCGTGGTCACTCGCGGCATGGGCAAGTGCTGCATCGTGGGCGCGGGTGAAATTGAAGTCGATGACAAGAAAAAAGAGATGCGCATCGGTGAGCTGAGGCTTAAAGAAGGGGATTGGATCTCCATGGACGGCACCACCGGCCGCGTGATCAAAGGCCAACTCGGGACCGTTCCCGCCAAACCGGACGATCCTGACCTGCAAACGTTGCTCAAGTGGTCAGAACCTTTCCGCAAGCTGGGCGTTCGCGCCAATGCGGATATTCCGCGTGACGCTATTGCTGCTCGCAGCTTTGGCGCGGAAGGAATTGGACTCTGCCGCACAGAACATATGTTCTTTGCCGAGGACCGCATCGGCCACATGCGCGACATGATTCTGGCGCGTACGGAAGCGGAACGCAAAAAAGCTCTCGCAAAACTGCTGCCGGTACAACGTGAAGACTTTGAAGGCGTTTTCAAAGCGATGGATGGCTTCCCGGTCACCATCCGCCTGCTTGATCCACCGCTGCATGAGTTCCTGCCACGCCGCGAAGAACTGATGGTCGAAATTGCGCAACTGGAGATCAAAGAACCAAAATCGCCACGATTGAGCGAAGCTCGCGAGCTGCTGCGTCGTGTCGAAGAGCTGCACGAACTCAATCCGATGCTGGGACATCGGGGCTGCCGCCTGGGAATTACCTACCCCGAAATTTCTGAGATGCAGGCGCGGGCGGTTTTTGAAGCCGCAGTCAACGTCGCCAAGGCTGGAGTAAAGGTATTTCCCGAAGTGATGATTCCGCTGGTGGGCATGATGAAAGAAATGGAGAACCAAGGCGCCATTATCCGCCAGGTGGCGGAGCAGGTGTTCAAAGAAAAGGGAACCCGCGTGGAGTACATGGTAGGTACCATGATCGAATTGCCACGGGCCTGCTCGGTGGCCGACCAGATTGCCGCCGACGCGGAGTTCTTCAGCTTTGGTACCAACGACCTGACGCAAACTGCGTACGGTTTCTCCCGCGACGATATCAGCAAGTTCCTGCCAGCATATATTGAGCGGGGCATTTTAAAGAGCGATCCGTTCGCCACAATCGACCAGGAAGGTGTGGGCGAACTGATGCAGATCGCGGTAAAGAAGGGACGCAAGACGCGTCCGACACTCAAGATCGGCATCTGCGGCGAACACGGTGGCGATCCCGCTTCAGTGGAATTCTGCCATAGGGTCGGGTTGAACTACGTTTCTTGCTCTCCGTACCGGGTGCTTACAGCGCGACTGGCGGCAGCGCAAGCTGCGGCGGCAGATGAGCTGAAGACGGAAGGCAGCAGAACGAAGTAGTTTTAGTTTTTTTGTGGGATCCTGAACGAAGCGAGAACCCTATTGCCACGAGGATGCTTGTGGGTAGCTTAGTTTCTATGGCGCTCAACTTTCGTCAACGTAAGGGATTTCTGGCGGTTAGGGATCCGTCGCTTCGTTCTGGACTTCGGAAGATCATTGGACTCTTTGCAGTCGCTCAATCAGTTTTAGCGCCAGGTTGTCCTCTGACTCCGACCACAGAACGCGCCCGCTGATACCTGCGTTCTTCTCCACAGCGGTTGAAAAGCTCACCAGTTTTTGGATGTTGGCCTTGATGCGCTGTTCCAGGGCGCTGGTGAAATCAGATTCATCGTAGAGGAATGGAGCGTCCAGGCCCAAATCGATCTGGATATGGCCGTTCTCCTTGAAGGTGGCGTCTTCAAACTGAGTTCCAAAGGCGATGAATTTCACAGTCTGAGGGCGCAGCCCCCAGGTTTGATCCAGACCGCCCTCCTGCACGGGCACCCACAGGTCCCAAAGCGCGTCCAGTTCGTAGGCGTTATCCTCATGCAGCAGCTCACTTGCCAGCGCCAGGGCGCGTTCGGGTTCGGCGCGATAGTCAAAAGTTTGCTCAAAGATGATGGGCTGCTCCCATGAGATGCTGCGCACCGCCATGTAGCCCACGCCAGAGCTTTGACTGGAGAAAGGGAACTGCTTGAGTACGGACAGCAGTCGGGGTAGCATTTCCTGCTCTTCAAAGCTGGGAAACCAGATGCTCAGATAAAGACGGTCAGCCATACATTTAAGATGATTGTAATCTGAGTTCGGGTGCGCAATCAGATGCCATGTGGCGCGAAAAGGGGCAGAGAGCGGCTTACACCGGCGGTTGAGGATTAAAATATCCGCGGTACCGGAGGTGGACATGTATAGGTGGGCAGGGAGAGCTATAGGTATACCTCTGGCCGTGCTTTCGATGGCCAACTTGATCGGGGGGCAGGCTCAGCAGCCCGCAGAAAAGAAGCCGCTGGTTCAGACATCTTCCATGCGGCTGGCGTCAGCTAGAAAAGTCTTCATCACGCGCACACACGGCAGCCGGATACCGTTTGACGTGATCAAGTCGACGCTTGACGGCTGGGGTCGATTCACACTGGTGGAGACGCAGGGGGAAGCAGATCTCCTCATAGAGATTGCCTCAAGCGGAGATTCAGGTGTACAAGTCTCCAGTTCATCCCAGGTTTCCTCGGAAACCGGACGGGAGGAGAAATCCACTTCCAGCACCAAAGACATCTCCGCGACTGAGGTAACGATGACGGTTTTTGATGCGCGGAGCAAACTGCCCCTGTGGACGGCGACCGAGAGCGTGAAGTTTGCCCTGAAAGCTAAGGCCAAAGAGAACAACCTGGTTGAAGCGGCCGAACACATAGCCTCAAAGTTTCACGAGCGGCTGGAGCCGTCGACGCATAAATAACGGATTGCATTGAAAGTTCCCATCCAAACGAAGGCCGGACTTCAATGTACATCCATAAAGTTCCGTAAAGCCAGTATTCATGCGGGTAAATCGCACAACCCCGCTGAATGTTGCTGAATCTTAGTTACTACTGTGCGCCACTCATGCTCCCTTGCTCGTAGAGGGGCGTCCGCCTTCGTCCTACTTCTGTTGTTCGTTTTAGCAGTAGCTGTACGCAGTAACGCCCAAGCCACCACCCAAGGCCAATGGTCCGCGGTCACCAATTGGCCAACTCGTGCCGTTCACACCACCTTGCTGCCTGACGGACGGGTATTTTTTATCTCTTACTATTCTGAGTCGTTGCAGCCTCATATATGGGACCCGGTGAGCAATACTTTTTCCGCCACTGCGTCTTCCTCTTATGCACTCTTTTGCGCCGGTCACACTACCCTGACGGATGGGCGGGTATTTATCGCCGGCGGCCACGTAGCCGACTATGTTGGCTACGCGCATGCAATGATCTACGATCCGGGGAAAAACGTGTTCACATCAGTGCCGGACATGAACTCCGGCCGATGGTACCCCACTGTTACTACGCTGCCGAACGGCGATGTGCTGGTGGTTTCCGGCGACGTGAACTCGAACACCAACGTGGATCCTCTGCCCCAGGTTTACCAGCTGTCTACCAACAACTGGCGCAATCTGACTTCGGCGCAGTTGGCCCTTCCGCTTTATCCCAACATGCTGGTGGGGCCAAACGGCAAGGTCTTTAACGCCGGCCCCAGCCGGCAAACCAGATATCTGAGCACGGATGGCGCAGGCGCATGGAGCAACGTGGCGGTCCTGAATTTCACCGGATTCAGAGATTATGGCCCGGCATTGATGTATGACGTGGGCAAAGTGGCGGTGATCGGGGGCGCAGACCCGCCAACGGCGACCGCCGAAGTCATCGATTTGAATGCAGCTACTCCGGCCTGGAAATACACAGGCAGCATGCATTATCCGCGACGCCAAAATAACGCAGTGATTCTTCCCAATGGAAAGGTTCTGATCGTCGGCGGGAGCAGCGGAAGCGGTTTCGATAATTCTGGTACACCAGTTCTGCCCACGGAGATGTGGGACCCTGCCACTGGCCAGTTCACCGTAATGGCAAGTATCGCCACGTATCGCGGATACCACTCTACGGCAATTCTGTTGCCCGATGGACGAGTACTTTCCGCTGGCGGCAACGTTGGTGGCCCTAATGCGCAAATATTTTCACCGCCGTACCTTTTTGCGGGCGCCAGGCCAAGCATTGGATCGGCGCCAACCAGCGCTGGATATGGGCAAACGGTTTTTATCAGCACTCCGGATGTCGCATCTATCAGCCAGGCAACCTTATTGCGAGCGGCATCCACGACGCATACCAACGATATGAGCCAGCGTTTCCAACGGCTGAGCTTTACCAAAACCAGCACTGGCCTGAATGTGATCATGCCGGCCAACGCCAATCTGGCTCCGCCGGGATATTACCTGCTTTTCATCCTCAATGGGGCCGGAGTGCCGTCGGTAGGAAGCATGGTGCAAATTTCCTCCGCTCCAGCGACAAATGGCACCATCACCGGAAAAGTGACCAATACCGCGGGCGCCGCGGTGCAGGGAGCTTCGGTTACGTCGGGGGGAAACGGCGTGATTACGGGCGCTGACGGCGGTTACACAATTGACGTACCCGCAGGTTCCGCCAATATAACTGCCGCCCTGAGCGGATACCAGAGTGCTTATGAAACGGTGACGGCAACGGCTGGCGCCAGTACCACCGCGCCCACGCTGCAGTTGCAGCCTATTAATCCTGGGAATATCTCAGGGCAGGTTGTCGACAGTAATAATAATGGACTTTCAGGGGCGACCGTTTCTGCTGATGGACTGACCACGGTCACAGCCGGAGGCGGAACATACACCCTGAGTAATTTGCCCGCCGGGTACACAACCGTCACGGCTTCTCTTACGGGATTTCAAAATGGATCGGCAAACGTGACCGTAGTGGCAGCAACAACAACTACGGCGCCAACAATTACGCTGGTCTCGGCTAGCGGAACGATCACCGGAACAGTCAAAAGTTCTGCAGGAGCTGCAATTTCAGGTGCATCTGTCGGATATGGCGGCGGGACCACTACCACCGACGGTAACGGAACGTTCACCCTCACGGGTGTTCCCACCGGAACGGTTCAGTTGGTGGCTTCAGCTAGCGGATTTCAGAGCGTGACGCAAAGTGTAGTAGTCAATGGGGGCGCCACAAGCACAGCAAACTTCATTCTCAGTCCGGGAGCAAGTTCGGGAACTGTTACGGGCAAGGTGACGAACATATCTAATGGGACGATTATTGCTGGAGCCACCGTCAACTGGAGCGGCGGGTCCACCACGTCGAACGCGAGCGGAATTTATACGCTGGCAAACGTTCCGGCGGGAAGCAAGACGATTACGGCGTCGGCGACCGGTTTTCTGCCGCGAAGCCTGACTACAACCGTGACAGCAAATACCACGGCTACCTTGAATTTCCCACTGGCCACTGCGGGGAAAATCACCGCGAAAGTAATAGCTGCGAACGGCACGGTGGTGAGCGGGGCCACAGTTACTATCAAGGGCGGCGTAATTGTCACGACGGTAACCGGCGGCACCAGCGCGGCAGGTCTTTTTACCACCAACTGGATTCCCGTGGGATCGTACACCGTCACAGTCTCAAAAACCGGACACACTACACGGAACAAAACTACAACGGTTTCTGCCGGTGCAACCACAACAGTCACATTTACAGGATTCTAGGAGAGCAGAAATGATGCGCGGCATGAAAATGAGATTGCTATCGATATCAGTGCTCATGCTGCTGCTCCGGGTTGGAGTAGCTGCACAAAGCTATACGGTTGTGGATCTGGGTACGCTTCGTCCCGGCAGCGCCCGAGTGCATGGAATTAACGCGGCCGGGCAGGTGGTGGGCGAATCTGGACATCCCCACGGCGCAGAGACCCATGCATTTTTCTGGCAGAAGGCTGGGGGCATTCGCGACCTGGGCACACTGCCAGGCGGCGATTACAGCGCGGCTTTCGGAGTCAATGATTCGGGCACGGTAGTCGGTACATCGAACGCCGCTACGTTCATGCACGCATTCACGTGGACTGTCGCCTCGGGACTGCATGATCTGGGCACTTTGCCCGGAGCGGATTCCAGTTCTGCATTCGCCATCAACAATCAGGGACAGATTGCGGGCGCATCCGGGGCGCATGCCGTCCTTTGGACGGGGGGGACGATTCAGGACTTGGGCACGCTTGGCGGCCAGACCAGCGAAGCCCATGACGTAAACAATCTCGGATTAGTAGTGGGAGTTTCCGACACGGCAGCAGGGCCGCGCGCCTTCTTGTGGCAGAACGGCAGCATGCAGGACATGGGTGTGTTGCCCGGAGATATCAGCAGTCGCGCCGATCACGTGAACGATTCTGGAATGGTGGTGGGAGCATCTCAGGGAAGCGGAGGCGTTCGCGCCTTCGTGTGGACCTCTTCCGGCGGAATGCAGGCCCTGGATTCTTCCGATAACAGCGTGTATAGCGAAGCTTTCGCCGTGAATAACCTGGGGCAGGTAGTGGGCGAATCCGCCAGCGCGCTGGGCACGCATGCTTTCGTATGGACCAGCCAGAACGGGTTGATCGACCTCAATAACGTAGTCACGAATCTGCCGGGCGATGTGGTCTTGATTGGCGCCTTCTCCATTAACGATAAGGGTCAGATCGTTGCCTTTGGCTTAAAGAATCCGAATGCCAGCCGACATCAGGAAGTTACGGCGGACAGCCACGTCCATGCCGGGCCAACACGGATCTTTTTGCTTACTCCGCAGTAGGGAGGCGTCATATATAATCCCGGCATGTTAGGCGGGCGCAGTAGTGAACAGTGGATCGCGCAATACGCGAGCAGCCACACTCATCCGGTAAACCGAATCTGCCATAGCCTTGGCATCCCACTCATTGTGATTTCTCTTACTTTGGGATTGGCGGCCATCTTCTTCCATCCGCTCTGGACCTATGCCGTTGGGCTATTTGTTTTTGGCTGGGTATTGCAGTTTATTGGTCACGCCTTTGAACATAAGGAACCGGAATTCTTCCACGATTGGCGCTTCCTGCTGGTTGGCGTGCGCTGGTGGTGGGCCAAGATGCGAGGCCGGGCCTGAGCGGTGTTGTTCCTGTGTCCACGAACTGCAAGCTGCCAACGCAGAGCTTTACTCTACCTATTCAAGCGCCTTTTGACTGGCAGTCATTACTGGCCTTTCTGCGTCTGCGCGCTACGCCCGGAGTGGAAACGGTTACCGATTCAGCTTATCTACGGACTGCCGGAGAGGGGCCAACTTTGCACCGGGTCTCTGTCAGCCACGATCCAGCTAACTCTGTGATGCAGGTGAATTACACCGGACCGGCGCGCGATCGATCTGGCATTGAGCAGCGGGTGCGGCAGCTATTCAAGCCAGACGTAAATACCGGTGAGATAGAAATGTCTTTGGCCCGCGATAGGTGGCTCAAGCGCTTTGTTATTCGACAGCCTGGGCTGCGTGTCCCGGGCGGCTGGTGCGGTTTTGAAGTGGCGATGCGGGCAATACTCGGACAGCAAATCTCGGTGGCTGCTGCTACTACGCTGATGGGCCGGCTAGTGCGGATGGCGGGCGCCAGAGTCAACGAGAGTGACTGGATTTTTCCCTCACCGGAGCAGGTCCTTACAGCCGATCTCAGCGGACTTGGCATTCCGGGCAAGCGCCGGGAGACTGTGAAGTCGCTGGCTGCTTTTTTTGCCGGACAAAACGATGAATGCCTTCTTCGCGCGGACGCCATGGAGCGCCTGCTTGCGATCAACGGAATAGGACGGTGGACCGCCGGATACATTTTGATGCGCACTTCCGACACTCACGATTTCTGGCCTGAAGGCGATTTGGTGTTGCGGAAAGCTCTTGGCAAGAATAAAGTGCTGGTGACTCCGTCCGCGTTGGCGCAGGCCTTCAGTCGCTGGACTCCTTATCGAAGCTACGCAGCCATTCATATCTGGCGAGGGTATGTCAGCAGCGCAAATGCGGCTCGCGTCGATTCTTATGACGACGCCAAGTGATATGGCACAGCAGAACAACTGTGATGATGAAAGAGTTTTCCACATTGAATCGCTCCCGGGTGGAGGAGTATGGTGGAGGCAGTTTGTATCCTACCGCCCGCAAGTGACGGTACAACTTTCAACCTTCAACGAAAGGAGTACCTTGTATGTTTACACGAGTCGTGGAAGTAACCAGCAAAGCGGGAAAAGCCAGAGACCTCACTCGCACGGTGAGTGATAAAGTGCTCTCGATCCTGAAAAACCAGCCAGGGTTCATCGACGAAATCACGTTGGTTTCGGATGAGGACCAAAATCGCATTCTTGCCATCAGCTTCTGGAAGTCGAAAGAGCATGCTGAGGCCTACCAGCGGGAGCAATACAACAAAGTGACGGAGACCATCCGCAACCTCATCGAAGGCAACCCGCAAGTGCGTACCTTCGAAGTGGAACAATCCACGATCCACAAAATCGCTGCTGGAAAAGCAGCCTGATTGAAAACCTAAGATCTGAAATGCGGGCCGCAAAGGCCCGCATTTTTGCGTCACAAATCCCGCCAAGGTTGGTGACCTACCTGGTGGGCGCGATTTTCAATCCCAAATCAATTCTTCGGCTTTTTAACCGCGTGAGCCTTTCCGGCTTTCTGCTTTAATTTGTTGTAGTCGACCATGTAGACGTGCAATCCGAAAGTGGGTGTAGTCTTGCTATAACCGGCGACGAGCTGGTCCTTGTAGTGCTCCAGATAGAAGTCAAATGGGTCGCGGGGATCGGGATCGATCAAGATCATATCAGTATCCACCATGATCAATTTTCCAAACTGGAGCCGGTTGCCGCGATAGGCCATGTAATTCTGCGCCGGGACCCGCGCCCAGGGATACTTTTCCGGCTGGCCGAAAATCTGAACAATGTCGTTGCCATTCAGCCGGATACCGGTGATCTTACCGGAGATGCGTGGCGGGGGCAGGATGGCCGAGGGATCCAGGATGAGATCGTCTTTTTCCACTTGCACGCCCGGCACTTTGCCATTCTTGATCAAGTCGGCAATGTCCACTCCGAATAAGTCCATGAGGCCTTTCACCGGAAGATGCAGGGCCCTGATCTTCTCCGCATGCAGCCTGATCTTGCCGTCGGGGGTCGCGCTCAACTGGCCTTCGGTCTCAAAACTGATGTCACCTTTCTTATGCAGCTTGCCCTTGATCTTGAGCTTACCCTTGTCGATGGAGATGGAAAGGTCCTTGAGGGGAGCGTCTTTGCCGGCGAAGACATTGTTGTTCATGGCATAAGCCAGCGAAGGCGGATCAATAGCGATCTCAGCCGCGGTAATTTGCAGCGTGAAAGACTGCTTGTCATCGAACACTGGGAATTTACCCGCCGTGGTGGGAACAATCGCGCCGCCAACGTTGACGAGATGCACTACTGCATTGTCGGCAAAGTGGTACATGACGTTGTGCATCTGGACCTGCACGGCACCGTTCTCGGGAGCAGCAGCAGTTTTTTCCTGGCCCATGACTGGCATGGTACTTCCGAAGATCATGAGGCAGATTCCCAGAATCAGCGGTTTGCGGATTGACGGAACTCTTGCAGCGACTTTCATTCAGAGTAGGAACCAAAAATGCTGAAATGGGTTGGACAGGCACGCTTAGCCGGCCCCCAAGGAAAGTGGGACAAAGGTGATGCGCGAAATCCCCTGTCGGGCGGTGTAAAATTTAACCATTACTCTGAGAGGTCTCAAATGACACCTACCGCATCGGCCGTTGAACTGAAGTCTTGCCCGTTGTACATCAATGGAAAACCCGTCATTTCCAGTGGTCCAAAGGACATTCAGCACAATCCGGCTACGGGGGAAGCCGTTGCGGAGATCCCGCGCTGCACGGCTGAAGAAATCTCAGCCGCGGTGGATGCCGCGCACAGAGCGTTTCCGGCTTGGAGCAAGACAACGGTAGTGCAGCGCTGCAAAGTGTTATTCAAGTTTCGCGAGCTGCTGGAGGCGAACGCACGGGAACTGGTTGGACTGATCACAGAAGAGAACGGCAAGACCAGGGAAGAGGCGCAGGGCTCGTATGACCGCGGCATTGAATGTATTGAGTTCGCCTGCGGTGCTCCTACTTTGATGATGGGCGACACAGTGGATCGCGTCGGCACTTCGGTCGATAGCTGGTCGACTCGCTATCCGCTGGGCGTTTGCGTGGGGATCACGCCGTTTAATTTTCCGATGATGGTGCCGCTCTGGATGTTCCCACTGGCCATCGCCTGCGGCAATACCTTCATCTTGAAGCCTTCCGACAAAGTGCCGCGGACGGCCGCCCGCATGGTTGAACTGGCGCACGAAGCTGGCATGCCGCCAGGCGTTCTGAACCTGGTGCATGGCGCAAAAGGGACGGTGGACCAATTGCTGACCGATCCCCGCGTGCGAGCAGTGTCTTTTGTGGGCTCAAGCGCGGTGGCAAAGTACATTTATCAGACTGCGGCCAGCAATGGAAAACGAGTGCAAGCCCTGGGGGGCGCCAAAAACCATTCGGTGGTGCTGCCGGACGCGGACATCAAATCCACGGTGACTGCGGTGATGGGTTCAGGATTTGGCTGCGCCGGGGAGCGCTGCCTGGCCACCAGCGTGGTAGTAGCGGTGGGTGAAGCAGGCGATCCGCTGGTGAAAGCGCTGGTGCAAGCCGCCGACAACCTAACTGTTGGCAATGGCTGCGAAGCCCGGACGGGCATGGGCCCGGTGATTACCGATGAGGCAAAGAAGCGAATCGTTGGCTATATCGAATTGGGCGAAAAAGAAGGCGCGATCCTGGCGCGCGACGGGCGCAAAGACGCGGTGGCCAGCGGCAAGGGCTATTTCGTCGGCCCGACTATCCTGGACAAAGTGAATCCGGAATCGCGCGTGGCTCAGGAAGAGATTTTTGGGCCGGTTCTGTCCGTGATTCGGGTGAAGGATTTAAAAGAAGCCATCGACGTGGTCAGCCGTTCAGAGTATGGCAATGCAGCTTCAATCTTTACGCGTTCGGGGGGCGCTGCGCGCCAGTTCACACAGAATGTGACCGCGGGAATGGTGGGAATCAACGTGGGAGTACCAGCGCCAGTTGCTTTCTTCCCATTCTCCGGCTGGAAGAATTCATTCTTCGGCGACTTGCACGCGCTGGGCAAAGACGGAGTCAATTTCTACACGGAAACCAAGGTCGTGACATGCCGGTGGCCGGAGTAAACAAGTGGTGAAGCTGATGAAGATGCGGCGAGTAAAACCGTAGACTGCCTGCAAGAAAAGCTAGGCGAATCTGCCGGCTACTTCTTTTCTGCTTTTACGATTCGCAAGGGCGGGAACGAAAACAGATTGAATCCCGTGCGGCTGACCTTCAACCCTGCTTCAGTAAACGCTTTTTGATAAAAGCCTGTCTTAATGAAATCAGAGATGAGCGCGGTACCGCCGGGTTTGAGTACGCGCGCGATTTCTCGGCACGCCTCGGCGCGACCGGAATCGCCGGGGATGTTGTGGATGCACAAGTTAGAGAGCACAACGTCAAAGCTTGCATCGGGGAAAGTAAGTTTGCGCGCGTCCTCGCTCCTGAGTTCAATTTTTTCTTTTACGCCTTCTACCGCAATATTGGTCTGCGTGCGGTCCAGTGAGTTGCTGGAGAGGTCTTTGGTGCTCCAGACGTCGATGCCGACTCCCTTGCCGGTGGTCAGCCGTCGGGCGGCGCCGATTAACAACAGACCGCGCCCGGTGCCCACGTCCAAAACATTTTCATCGCCTTGCCAGGAGATCATGTTGAGCATGCGGTCGCGATGACGGAATTTGCCCCACTTGGCGTAAACGATCATTAAAATGCCTTCCGCTAGGCAGAACCCTCCGGCCCAGAAGGCGGTGCGATCCCACAGGATAATGACCTGCCCTATGTGGATCCTTGGAAAGAATATTCCAAGGAGAATGAGAATCACTCCAATCAGCAGAAGATTGCGAACGACTGCCGGGGCGTCAATTCCATAGTCAGGTTTTTGTGGCATGAGCGCATTAAAGCAGAGTTGTGGTAAGAAGCAAAACCGGGGCTGCGAACGGCGCGAGAAGAAGTTGCATCATTTCAGCTTCTTGGCGATGGTTTTGGTGATCAATTCCAGCTCAAGCATGATGTCATCTTCAATGTCGAGACCTGCGGCACGCATTGCCCCAATAGGGTCGTGCCGAAACCATTCTTCATTCTTCGGCGAGACGGCGATCCATTCCTGTAATTGGCGCTCGACCTTATCCAATTGGTCGAGTAAGCGATCAAGACCGGCCGGGGACGTCTTACGTCGACGCAAATCAGACACCTCTAAAAACATGATGAATCAATAGTACCCGCGGCGCAGATAAAACCGCTCTAAGAATAGGGTTACTCTGTGGATAACGTTGCCGAAACCGCTATTGCGTATTGGTGGAACTCATCTCGCTTATAGCTACCATAAGAATTTTCGATTTCCCTAAGTTTACCGACGTGGGTACAGTGTTCATCAAGTTGGCTGATTCAACAGCCCCTTGGAGCGAACGGTCATGGCAAAGTTCCTGCGCTGTTCATTCGCGATGTTGGTTCTGTTGGCGCCGTTTAGCCTGCTGGCGCAGGCTGCCACGGTGAAGCCGGTTGACGCGCAAAGCGAGCGCATCGTCAGGCTGGAACAGCAGATTGCCGATTCCAAGGGCTCCGCTGACAATGCCTGGGTGCTTATGAGCTCTGCCCTGGTGCTGCTGATGACCGGTCCGGGCCTGGCGCTATTTTATGGCGGCTTGGTACGCAAAAAAAATGTGCTGGCCACCATGATGCAGAGTTTTGCTCTGATGGCAGTAGTCACGGGAGTGTGGGCGGTGTTCGGTTACAGCCTGTCTTTCGGGCAAGGAAACAGTTTTATCGGCGGATGGCACAATCTCTTTCTGCATGGCGTGGGGGCGCAGCCGGATGCGGATTACTCCGCTACGATTCCTGCGCAGAGCTTCATGATTTATCAGCTAATGTTCGCAATTATCACTCCGGCGTTGATTACGGGGGCCTTCGCCGAGCGGGTGAAATTTAGCGCTTTAATTATTTTTATGGTCCTGTGGAGTGCCCTGGTTTACAGTCCTATGGCGCACATGGTGTGGGGGAAGGGAGGACTGCTAAACGCCGCTCTCGGCGGGCGCTTTCCCACACTCGATTTCGCCGGGGGCACCGTGGTCCACATTACCTCCGGAGTTTCCGCGCTGGTCTGCGCATTGTATCTTGGCGGACGCATCGGCTATCAGCAGCAACCTATGCCGCCGCACAGCATGGTGTTAAGCTTTATCGGCGCATGTCTGCTGTGGGTAGGCTGGTTCGGATTCAATGCAGGCAGCGCTTTGGGCGCGGGCAGTCTCGCCACGAGCGCATTCGTTGCCACACATTTTGGCGCCGCCGCAGCAGTCATCGGGTGGTGCGCCGCAGAATGGATTCGCAACGGCAAGCCCAGCGCACTGGGCGCGATCTCCGGCGCCATCTCCGGTTTGGTCGCGATTACCCCTGCGGCCGGCTTTGTCTCTCCGATGTCGTCTCTAGCCATCGGAGCCATTGCCGGCATTTTCTGCTTCCTCATGGTCACGCACGTGAAAGCGCGCTTCGGTTATGACGACACGCTGGACGCCTTCGGTGTGCATGGCGCTGGCGGCGCCATTGGCGCGCTGCTAACCGGGGTCTTCGCCAGCAGCGTGATCAATCCAATTTTCAAGGATGCCAATGGGCGTGTGCTGCCCTCCGGGGCGCTGGAAGGAAACGCGCATCAGCTCTTGAATCAGACGATCGGCGTTGCCATTGCCAGCGGGCTCGCGATCGTAGGAACGCTGGTGATTCTCAAAGTAGTCGACGCGGTGATCGGTCTGCGCGTGCCTGAACATCATGAAATTCAGGGGCTCGATCTCTCACAGCATGGCGAGGAAGGGTACTACTGGGAGCATCCAGTTCCAATTCCTGTGCCTGCCCGCGCAGCGTTCTCGCACCTTGCGCCTCAAGCGGTCAACCTGCAGCATGACGTCGCGCTCGTGGAAACACAGGCAGCCATGGGCGACTAGAAACAACGGGCGATTACCCGATCTTTCCGCCTTATCTCCGGCTCGCCGCGCCAGCCATCGCTGGTTGGATCGCCGTCAGTGCTTGGTCCATGATTCGGATCGCCTCATCGACATCGGCTTTGGAAATATTCAGCGGCGGTGAAGTACGAATCACGTTCCCAAACAGCCCGCCCTTGCCCACCAGCAGCCCGCCTTTGCGGCAATGCTCCATGAACTGGTTTGTGGCATCCGGCGCCGGCTCTTTGCTTGTGCGATCTTTCACAAATTCCATCGCCTGCATCAGCCCCATGCCGCGCACGTCGCCAATCAAGTCGTGTTTCTCTTTCAATCCCTCAAGGCCTTCGCGATAATACCTGCCCACCACGTCCGCGTTGTCCATCAGCCGATCTTCTTCGATCAAGTCAATCGTTGCCTTGGCCGCAACTGAAGTCACGGGATTGCCGCCAAAGGTCGAGATCTGCATGCCTTTGAAGCTGGCCGCAATCTCCGGACGCGTCGCCGTCAAGCCCACCGGTATCCCGTTCCCCATCCCTTTCGCGGCAGTAATAATGTCAGGCGTAACCTCCCACTGCTCGATCCCGAACCAGCGTTTGCCCGTGCGCCCCCAGCCGGTCTGCACCTCATCGGAGATAAAGAGTCCGCCGTAATCCTTCACGATCTTGAATACGATTTTGAAATATTCTTTGGGCGGAGTAATAAAGCCGCCCACGCCCTGGATCGGCTCAGCAAAAAACGCGGCAATTTGCCCCGACGTTGTCGTCTGTATCACCGCTTCCACGTCCTTTGCGCATGCCACCTCGCAACTCGGGTAGGTCTTGCCCAGCGGGCAGCGGTAGCAGTACGCATTCATAGCATGGACAAATCCCGGTGCCGGGGCTGTATTCGATTTTCGCCAGGTGTTGTGGCCTGTCATCGACTGCGCCATCTGCGAGCGGCCGCTGTAGCCATGCCGCAGCGTCACTACTTCAAAGCGCCCGGTAAACATGCGCGCCAGTTGCACCGCCATCTCGTTGGCTTCAGTGCCGCTGTTGGTGAAATAACTCTGGCTGATCTCGCCCGGCGTGATCTGGGCAATCTTTTCCGCAAGCGCCACCAACGCTTCATTGGGAAAAACCGTGGACGCATGCTGCAGCCGGTCCACTTGCGCCTTGATCTTGCTGGCCACGCGCGGGTTCGCATGCCCCACGGAGATGGTCACAATCCCGCCAAAGAAATCCAGATACTTATTGCCCTCCAAGTCCCACAGGTGCTGCATGCTGGCGTGGTCGGTTACCAGCGGATCGGCATAATAGGTGAAGACGGAAGGGAACAGGTATTGCTTGTGCTTTTTCAGGATCTCGTCTTTGGTCATGGAATCTCCAGGGTGCTAAAGGAGATTGTAAGACTTCCAGAGGCAATACCGGTATTTGATTTTTCAATGGGGCGATTGATTTTGGGCACCGATCGCTGGCGATATCGAGGTTGTTTTTTTAGCAATCCCTCCGATCAAGTTATCTGTGTTTATCAGTGGTAAGGTTTTGCTTCCGGCTTCGATCTCGCGCGATCTCGGCGATGACGTGCGATGTCGGCGATTCTGCCCTCCCCTGTCTGCGTTCATCTGCGCCCACCTTGAACTAATGGAAGCGCAACCCTTCGGCCGTGATCGCCCCATGCTCCTTGTCATGCTAAGCGAGTCCGAGGGAGCTTGCGACTAAAGATTGTCGAAGCATCCTTCTGCCTTTTGCCCCACCATGTTGCATCAGGGAATTCGTTATGTCGTTGCACTTTTCGCTTCAAATCTCGTCGGTTTATTGTCGGATATTATCCAGCAATGCGAATCTCTGCATTGCGCTCCCAATCCCTCTCTTCATTCTGCATCCAATAACCTACATGCCAATAGAAACCGCACCTACTGAAAAAATGACCAATATAAGTGCCACCAAAAAACTGCTCTGGGCCCTATTTTTTGTGGCCGCGTGCATTGTCACTTTTGTGGTTTTCCTTGTTGTCAAGTGGCCCTTCACCCGCCAAGCCATGACCAAGCGTCTGGAGAATGCCTCGTCATTAAAGGTGGAGATGCGCGGTTTTCGCAGCACATGGTTCCCGTATCCGGGATGCGTGGCCGACGATGTGGTTTTTAGCCCTGCTTTTTCCACCGCCGGAGCAAAATCGCGAGATGCCATCATTTCAGTTAGCAAGTTAACGATTCAAAGTACCTTTGCCGGTCTGTTCAGCAAGCCGGCAAGAATCAAGCGATTGATCGCCGACGGCCTGCGCATTCACGTACCCGCCGGCGGCGTCAATCTACACACTGATGGAGATAGCGGCACGACGGATTCCACTTCAAGTGGCGATCAGACTGTGATTGAAGAATTTCGCGCCGACAATGCTGTCTTGGAGTTGGCCTCCAGTTACGGCGGACAGAGAGGGCTTGTCTTCCCCATTCATCATTCTTTGTTTCGTAATATCACTGGCAAAACCACGATTCCGTTTGAGGTTTCTCTGCATCTGCCGGTTCCACCGGGTGAAGTTGAATCGTATGGCTGGATTGGACCATGGAACCTGAGGGGAACAGCGCGGAGCACGCCGGTTTCCGGCACGTACACCTTAAAGGGTGCGAACCTGGGTGTCTTCAAAGGCCTGAGTGGGCAGGTTTCTTCTCGCGGTCAATTCACCGGCAATCTGGAGCGTCTTGCAGTGAGTGGCAGCACTGACACACCAAACTTCGAGGTCACGGACAGCGGCCACCCGATTC
>JBARMK010000236.1:0-67117 GCA_049802395.1 Candidatus Angelobacter sp. | reverse complement strand
GTGCCTCCTCTGCACCGCACATTCGCCATGCTGGACGCGTCATTCGCTGAAGACCCGCTGATCAAGAACGGCTATCGTTTCCGCTACCTGCACACCGATGTCGGCACGGGCGAGCCGGGCAATGTTGGAAACTTTGAGATCACAGCTGTACCGGTAGAGTTCGGCAAGACCGGCACAAAGACAAAGAGTTACTTTATTAACAATAACTCACTGCGCGCTACCACGGAAAACCGTCCCCCGACGGTGGAGGACCCGAGAGTGGAGGAATAGGCAACATACGTGATTCACCCACGTACGCGGGCGAGAAAAACACGCCGAAGCTTTTATGCATCATTCGCTGTGCTCACCTGCCGCTGATGACCCTGGCTTAGGTCTGCCCCATCTCTACGCATTGGGAGAGCCGGGCCTGTGGGCAAGGAATAATTGCGCCTCAATCTTCGGTGCAAGGGGCGGCGAGGAATCGCAAAAAAAATCCCCTCCTGAACTTGTCAGGAGGGGTTGCGTTTGGTTATTCAGTCTTACCGATCTTTGAAAATTACAGTCGCAAACTACTTGCCGCCGAATTACTGTTGCGGCGGCTTCTGGGCCGGCGGCTCAGTGGTTGGCTGAGTCGCTGGTTGATCAGTGGTGGCCGGCTGAGTCGAGGTAGCAGGAGTCGAGGTGGCCGGAGTTGCGGTGACGCCGCTGCCGGAGCTGGGCGCCGAACCGTTGCTGGCGTTCAGGTCGGCCAAGCCGTTCTTGAGCAAGCTGATCTCAACGCGTCCGCCCTTCTGGCGACGAACCTTGCCATCTTCAGCCTGTACCGGCGCATTGCCCATGCCGACGGTGTAGATGCGATAGACCGGAACCTCATGGTTCAGGACGAGGTAACGGACGACCATCTGCGCCATTTCGCGCGAGTTCTCGATGGCAACGTTGCCGTTGCCGGGAGAGAAGCCCTGGACTTCCACGATGTAGCCCTTCTGGTTCTTCAGAGAGGTGGCCATCTGGTCCAGCGCGTCTTTGGCGTTCTTGCTCAGAGCGGACTGCCCGGGACGGAAACGGATTTCAGCCTGGGTGATCGGCTGGTACTGGTCAATCTTGCTGACGGTATCTTCCACAGTGGCGATGCGGGCGTGGGCCTGTTGCGCCGTCTGCTGGGCCTGGTTGGCGCGATTGCCCGCGTCCAGCGCGTGCGTATCGGCGTCATTGGCCTTGCTCATGGCGTTGCGAATGCCTTCGGTGGCGCGTGCGTCCACATCAGCGATCATTTTGGCGTTCTTCGCGGTTAGCTCATCCAGCTCATTCACGCGGCCGCGGACAGGATCAAGCTGACGGTTGACATATTTCTTGCGGGCAAAGGGATTCAGGTGTCCCCAGAAGCCCTCTTTGCGTTGATAAACCAGCGGATCTTTTCCAGTGGCGGTCTGGTCAGTGCTCTGCGTCTGTTGCGCCTGTGATTGATCTGTGGCGTTGCTCTGTTGATTCTGCTGAGCCACTGCAGGAACTGCGAACGCGGCGGCCAGCGATAGCGACAATAGATAATTCTTCATTTGGGTAAAATCCTCCGAACCGGGGGTTCGTTCGTGCATCGGGGCCACGCCTTTGGACAGGGTTTCCAGCAAACCCCCGAGTGCGCATAACGCTACGCTTCTCACTAGTGCATTGCGATTGCCAAACTCATGAATCATAAGGCTGATTATTGATCCTTTATTTTCAGTGCTTTACGGTGTATGCCTTAGGTCGCACTAGCCCCTGCGTAAGGCTGACCGGGTAAATATTGCTCGGCGACACTCGGCCAAAATGCATGGTACCCAGAATGAAACGGACGGCCTGCCCAACGCACAAATGGAAGTACAATGAGTGCCATTTTATGCCTCTGCTCGTGGTAAATGGCTAAAGCAGGATATTCAGTAGTGGGGTCCGTTTGGAATCGAGAATAAGCCAGATCGATAAGTTCAAACTGACCGACAACCAAAATGTTCGCAAACGCTGATAAGCCATTAGCCACTGCCCAACCAAAGGAGACCGTCAATGCCAGGATTCTGTACAGGATGTGGAGCGCCGCTGGCCGGCGCCTTTTGTGGTCGATGCGGCAAGGCAGCGCAGGCGGCTAGCACTCCGCCACAGCCGGCAACTCAACCATCGACTCCGGCACAGCCAGCAGCCCAGCCTTTCGTGCCCCAGTCCGCGGCATCAGTCCAATCGCCCGCGGCTGCCGCGAGCGCACCCGTCCAGGCCCAAGCCAGCATGCCTCCCACCGCGGTCAAGAAGTCAGGCGCGGGGAAAGTGCTGCTGATTATCGGCGTGCTGTTGGTTGGATTGTTCGCGCTGGGGATCGGCGGCGCGCTCTATGGCTTGCATTGGATGAAAGCCAAAGTTTCCGGCCTTACCGGCGGCGCGATAGGCGGCTCCGGGCAAGTCCAGGTGGCCAAGGGCAATGCCTGCTCGCTGCTTTCACGCGACGAATTGCAACAGGTGCTCGGTGTAGCCGTCGAACGTAGTTCAGAGATCATGCAAGGCAACGAGCCCGGTTGCGCCTATTACACCAATCCCGCGGCCTTCGCTGAACTGCAGAAGATCGCCGTGGCCCAGGCCAAACGAGATTCGGAGCGGGTGTCGAATGATCCCGCGAACAAGAACGTAAAGAACGATAATCCGCTCGAGCTGCTGAAGCACACAGAAGAAATGGAGGGAATCGTCAAGGGCCTGGGACTTTCCGCGCCCGATCCCGACGGCAAAGTTTTTGCGTTCACCGTAGACCGCAATTTCGGCCGTGAAAATTGGGGTCCGCTGCGCGCTACCATGTCCGTTGTTCCCGGCTTCAAAGAAATTAACGGCGTTGGCGACCGTGCCATGATGGGTTCGTTCGGCCACGCGTTCTACGTGCTTAACGGCGACAGCATGATCAACATGGAAACCATGTACGTGCCCGAGATCCGCGTCCGCGGCGCCGAACTCGGACGCAAGCTGGTCTCACACATGTAGCGTCAAGTCCGCGGGCCCGCCGGATGAACATCGTCCGAGCGACGGAAACCATGTGTTCGCGATCGCCTGTTTACCCCCTGCGTTAAGGCTTGGGCGCCGGCGGCAGGATGAAATCGCCTAAATATTTTTCCAGTTTGTCGCGGTTCTTTTCCCGATAAGCCGCATAATCCTGCGCAATGTCCTGGTCTGCTGCGCTCAACAGCACATACGGCTCCAGCAGTTTCGCCTGGTAGAGTTGCGTCAGGAGGTCCAGGTCGGCATTCGCTGGCGTCGTGGCAGGCTTTCCTTTCTTCTTGCCTTTGGAGTTGCTGCTCTCACTCCTCACCGCCGCCGCGGCTGACAGGGCATCCGCTTCTTCGCCCAGGCTGTGGCGATATTGTTTTTCGTCGGGATAGTGTTTCTTGAATTCATCCCCGTGCCAGGTTGCTTTGACCATCCCGTATATCAGCCAGACTGAGGAAGTATCGCTGGAATCGTTTGCATTCATCGTGATCGTAATGTTGTTTTCGTCCTTCTGGGTCACGTTATTAGGCACGTTGATGTGGACTCTCTTCAGCTCCACCTTGTTCGCCGTGGTCCATGCCGTTAGCTCGCGCCAGGTAATGGGATTGTAAGGTTCCGCCACCACTGCCTGTATCGCCCTGGTCCGCGATTTCTCCATCTCTCCATTCTTCAACAGCATGTCGGCATAGTATCGATATGCTGTTTCCTTGTTCGGATCAATCTCAATGGCCCGCCCGTACCACTCTCCTGCCTTGTCCCAGATCTTTTCCGCGAAATAGGTGTCGCCCACAAAAAGCGCTGCGGAATAATTTTTCGGGTCATATTCCAGGACTTTCAGGTAATTCTTGAGGGCCTCATCAAAATCGCGCCGGGCAAAAGCCGCCTCCGCCGCTCGCATCGCCTGATCTGCCGGACTGGCAGTGTATTTGATGACGCCGTCTGCCGGCAGGTTCTGTAGCACGTTTTCCAGCAACGCGCTTGTGTTGCCCAGCTTCTTGGCTTTGATCAGCAGGTCTCTCGCGCGCAGCCGCTCTCTGGTTGCCGCATTCTCGTCCGCCAGGGTCGCTGACTCCGTTACCAGGCAGACGCCCAGCCTTACCAGCACCTCAGCGTCGCCGGGATCTTTCAACGCAAGTTCTTCGAATAGCGGCAGGGCCTCAATTTGCCTGTGCTGCTGGAACATTTCAAATGCGTGTTGCCGGTTTGAATTGGCGACGCCAGTCTGGGCGTAAAGTCCGGAACAAATCGCGGTGCAGATCACGGCAACTAGAAACCGTTTGCAGCTGCGCATGCTACCCCCCTTCATTGCTTGACCTAAAGGGAACGATCTTAATACGAATTCTTGCGCCCACGAACGCCCATCAATTTTTGGCAATTCCGGCGATTCTGGCAATTGTCTCAGACCCCAACCTTCTTCTTCATCGCTACAAACCGCCGGTGCTGTTCCAGTACATATCGGTCGGTCATTCCCGCTATGAAGTCGCAGACGATCCGGTGCAACGGTTCATGCCGCGTCTTTTCCTGGTAGGCGGCGGGCAGCTCCCGCGGAGACTTGATGAAAAACGCAAACATCTCTGAGATCACCTGCTCCGCCTGCTTCTTGTCCCGCTCCAGCGCCGGGTTGAAATAAACGGTGCGATAGAGAAATTCTTTGATCTGCCGCCGCTCTTCATCCACCTCCGGGCTAAAGGCAAAAAGCCTCCGGGGAAATTTCCGCACGTCTTCCACTGACCGCACGCCCGCTTCATCAATCAGCCTGCGGCTGTTCACGATCAGATCGCTCACCAGCCGGTCCAGCACGCGTTTGAGCGTCTCATTGAACCTGAGTTTTTCCGCCGCCTCCGGATACCGCTGCTCGACCTCCGCGTACAACCGCGCAAACGCCGGAATGCCGCTGCGCACCTGCTCGCGCGTAAGAATTTTTGCTTCCACTCCGTCGTCCAGATCGGCCGTTGAATACGCAATCTCGTCCGTCAGGTCGATGAGCTGCGCCTCCAGCGGTGGCCGCTGGTCCAGCAGGTATTCGGCCAACTCTGGAAATTCCTTTTCGTCGTAATCGCGCGAGTGCTTCACAATGCCTTCGCGCACCTCAAACGTCAGGTTCAGTCCGGGAAATTCCGCGTAACGCTGCTCAAACTGCTCTACTGTCCGCAACGCGTGCAGGTTGTGGTCAAAGCGGTCGCCCTGCTTGCGCATCGCCGTGTCAAGAATGCGCTCTCCGGCGTGGCCAAACGGCGGATGGCCCACATCATGCACCAGCGCCAGCGCCTCCACCAGGTCCTCATTCAGTCCCACCTCTGTGGCAATGGTGCGCGAGATCTGCGCCACTTCAATCGTGTGCGTCAGCCGGTTGCGAAAATGATCGGAGCCTCGTCTGGTGAAAACCTGTGTCTTGTTTTCCAGCCTGCGGAATGCCCGCGAATGCACCACGCGGTCGCGATCGCGCTGAAAGTCTGTGCGGTACGCATGCGCCGGCTCAGGATAGCGCCGTCCCCGGCTCTCCTCCGCCCGCAACGCATAAGGGGCAAGCATGGGATGAGTGTAGAAGAAGCCGCAGGGTTCAGCAATCAGGCGCCTTTTGAACTAGCGATCCACCTTTCTCTGAGTTCTGTGAAGTTTGGAGAGCCGAGAAATCCGGGAATGCCTCTCTATGTTTTAGCGCCATTGCTATTCCATGCATCGCATGAACAATTTAGGATCTTGTGCCCCGCCTTCCTGCGTAGATACTAAGTTCATGCCCGCTTTGCCCCAAAATGTTTCTTTCATTTGCACGTAGTATAGATTGCTATTCACCAAATTGAGATCGATTAACGATTCCGAGCTGCGTACGCCGCAATGATGCTGGCCGGAATGGAACTGAACGGTTGTATATTGTCCATTAGCCAACGGTGTAACAAGCTTTCCATCGCAAAAAAGCTCTGATGTGCTGGCGGCATACCAGCGTGACGGATTGCAGAAATATACAGAGGGTTTTGCTGCTTTATATATTGTGTAGATCGGAAATTGAGGATGTTTTAAACGAATGAATTCCGTCAGCGGTATGGAACGGAACAATAAATCGAACCGCCTCTTTGTCGCGGGCCGAACTTCACCTTGCGAAAGGAAAGGTTCGTTCCCAAGTCGGCGCTCTTCTTTGAGATCGTAGCTATTTCCATGGTCGTCGACTAAATATGCACCTGACGCGTGGAGTAGACTCACCGTGCCGGAATTAGGCCAACCCCTCACCGCTGCGTGAACAACAGTTTTGTTCGCAGTTTGCTCGATCCCCTCCACCCACATGTCGAGGGAACGCAATTTACTGTCGCGGGAGTCCAGGGCCCTCACGAAACCAGGTTCTTCAGGCACCATTTTTTGCCAGTTCTCTTCCTGCCCATCGCTTTTGGATGTTGACTTTGGTCTTGGGCTAGATGTTGTGGGACCTTGAATAGGTGATGGAGCGGGTGTAGTTGGGGGCATCAACTGGTCCGGCGTATGACGATTAATTAAGACAATTCCTAAAAGTACCGCAAACGTCCCACCAGCAAACCTGAAAGCCCAGCGGCGATTCTCGGGCTGATTGCGCGCAACCAAAAGTCCCCAGGCGAATGAAGCTATGGTAACTAAAAATGAAACGATGGTAATCCACCAGGTGTTCTGCTCCATCAAAGCTTTCCAATCCATGCAAAATTCCTGATTAAGATTCGTCTCGTTTGGCATCAAAGGATAACGTACAAGTAGTCGCGCCCGCAATGGTTCTTACTGCCTGACCTAGCCGAAAAGAGTGAATAGATCTGAAGGGTACTGAGGAACAATTGAGCGAGTAGACAAGGCAGGGTGCCATGATGGAACAAGTCGAGCCCGTGTTGGTCGGCTTCTATCCTCAGATAGTCGGTCTCGGCAATGACGGAGACGGAGCAATTTGGATAAGCAATGAGTCCGACGGTACCGTCATGAAGATAAGACCTTAAACCCCCAAAGCAAAAAGCCCTTCTCGCGAAGGGCTTTTGCCAAAATACTACCAACTGCTGTTTCTCCCGCACTCTGCTGATTGGGCTCAAGGTGTGCCCTGAGCGGCACGTTGAGAAACCTTTTCCAGACGGAAGACCGGCTTGACGACGTGAAGCGGAGCACGCGTGTGGATAAAGACCTTCGCGGCCGCCTCGTCGTTCAGCACGGCGGCGTCAAGCGTGCATGCGTCGAGCAGAGTTTTATCGGTTATGTGGGCCGACGTGCAGATCGCGCGGGCGCGTGCGAATTCCTGCCGCTTGAGCTGGGTCGCAAAGAACAGGTTGCTGGGAATGCCCGCTTTGATCGTCGTTTGCTCGGCGAACAATGACTCGTTCGGTTGGACGCGCCAGCTGTCGGCATAGCTGTGGTAGAGATCCGTGAAGGATACCGGCTCCCTCAGCACAGCTCCGGTGGACGCCAGAAGCGCCTGGGCGTTTCCATTAGGATTGCCTAGGAGCCCGCGCGGCTGCTGGGGCGCATGGCCCAGGCCCACGTGCACGTCCATCCATGTGCTATTCAGCACGGCGCGCACGCTGTTGCCGTCCTCGCTAGTGATGGCGTAGGTATTGCCTCGCCGTGAGACCTGCACGCCGGTAGGCAGCAAGAGGTCCTTGCCATCTGCCAGATCTTCGGGCTTGCCATCCACCACAAGCCGTATCGGCTCGATGTAAAGGGCAACGCGACTCTTGCCCATTTGCGTCGCAACCGCTTTGTTGAGCGCCGCGTTCGGCCACGTCGGAGCACCTGACGCTTGCCGCGTCTGCACCACGAAGTCTGGACCGCCCTGCGACAGCACGAAGTCCCCAGACGCCTGGAAGTCATACAACAACCCAGCGAAGGTTTTCAGATGTGTGTCGCCGATGCTGTCTGCGTTGTCGCATGAAACCGGCGTCGGAGCGTTGTTGGTCTGGGTAAATACGATCGAAGGCCAGGTTGCGTCTGCAATGGCCGCAGGCGCGCTCACCAGGGTAAGGTTGTTGGTCTCACCCGTGAAGCCTTGCATGTCGCAGGTGGGTGGGACCGCTCCCATCCCGCTGTTCACGGCAGTCCTGACGACGAGGGTCGATCCGGCATTGAAATCTGCCGAAGATCCGCCACCATCACCGACTATATTGAATTCGGAGATCTGCCAGCCAGTCGTCAGGTCGGGGAAGTGGTTGTCGCCTGGCGCCGAAAACATCGTGCCGCCAATCGTTAGGGAGACCGAATCGCCGGCGTTGCCGGTCACTGTCATGTTGCCCAGCGCCGCGATGGTCTGTGCGGGGACCGGAGCGGCCGCCGCGCTGTTGACAAAGCAATCGCCCCCGAACGTGTTCCAGCCCGCCGGGCATGGGTTGTTATAGTTGATCAGCCAATACTGTATGAACGCAGAGTTGCCGAAATGGGAGGAGTAAATAAACTGCTCCCAGCCCAGACATGACGCTGGAACAGCAGCGCCGCTGCAGGTTGTGGTGGAGAAGAAGTTTGTGTTCAGCTGAAGCGAGAAGGCGTTGGCAGTCCCGCCGCCGCTCTCGCTGGTCACGCCAGAAACGCTGTCGAAAGACCCCTCCGCTGCGGTTGTGTTGCCCGTCACTTGGGCGGAAAAGTCCACGCCGTTGCCTACGGTGAAGGACCGGACTCCTTTTCTCGGCGGATACGGACGTTGGGGCGGAGTGGTGCACTCAGTCTCCTTCCACGTTGTTTGCGGATAGCTGGCTACAAAGCACCCCTTCTTTGGCCGTTCACTCCGTGCCATAGACCTGCGCCACGCCTCTTGCTTCACCACGATAGGCGGCCGCGCGATGCGCGGATTTGTCCCTGCCTGCGCCTTGACCTTGGCCTGGGTTTCCGCGGTCTTGGCTTGGGGCTGTGCGTTGCCGGCCGCCGCCGCCTTAGTCCCTATCGAAATCACGCTCAGCGCGAGCGTTAGTGTGGCAAGCATCGCGCCAGACTTCACTCTAGCGTTCGCAGGCCGGCTCCCTTTCAAAAGCTTGCTTCTGTTTTGCGCCAAGCCCAAGCATGCACTCATCACCTTACCGAGCACGGCACACGTTAATGCGAAATGTTTCCCGTCTTGCTTACTCATAAGCCCCCCTTTCGGGCTGTCGATCACTTACATTTTCAATTCAGGTACAAAAAGTACCGTTCTGTAGTGCAATTCGTATGTGTTGCGTTACAGCAAATTGATTTTTCTAGGAGCGGCTTGCATATAGATGGCCTGCCTTCCTGCTTCTGGAAGCATGGCTGTGATTTCGTACGGAACTCGCTACTTCGGGATAACGCAAGCCAACCAGGTGGGCGTCTTCCGCGGCAAAAGGCTCACAAGGACGAGTCACAGAAGCGATATACTCTCGGGATGCAGCAGGGGCGCGGCTGTCTCGTGAGACTTGTGGGGTTGCCAGTTTTGCTCCTGGCCATGCTGGCCGTAGTGTATGCGGTGATCGCTGTTCTAGATCCCTGGTCCCTTCATATCGGCGGGCGCTGGACGCCGCTGTTGACGTGGCGCGGATCCGGCAAGTTAGTTACAAAAAGCGGGATTGACTATCCGCTCTACGTTTCGTTCTATCCGTCGCCGCATTTTTCCCGGCTTCACCTCGACGGCCTGCGACCCACGGGCGGTTTGCAGGGCTCGGCATGGCTGTGCACTTCACCGGGCGTGAGTGAACGTCTGCGGCTGAGCGGGACAATTTATGGCGGCTGGCGCAGCACCGATGACAGTCTGATGGCATTTCGGCTGCTTGAATCGCGGATTATCAATGTTGGCCAAAGGCAGGGCTTCTTCGACCTTTACGGCAGGTGGCGCGGACCCACTCTGGTGATGAATGATCGCGAAAGGGTAAGCGGCACGTTCGGCTCTGGCCTGCGAATCGACCACGCATCGGTCAGCCTGGATTGGGGCAGTTACTCGGACTTCAAAGCTGCGTGCGCGAGCGCGACAAACCTCCCGACGCGTCGGTGAGAGTGGGTTAAGAAAGAGATTGCCAAATTCGAAAGGCGCACGCGGTCGGGAGGGTGACCAGCAAAAAATAACCCCTCGCAAATGCGAGGGGCGTTCCCAGCTATCAACTGCTAAATACCAATTCCTATTTCTGCGTCTGCTGCGCCAGTTTTACCTTGGTGCTTTCGAGTTTTTTGGTTACTCGCGCCACATCCTGCTGGTCAACGTCGGCCGGCACGGACTTATTCCACTCGTCCAGAGCGCGCTCCCAGTGCGTGGCTGCCTGCTTGAAGCGGCTGGTACGGGCATACAGTTCGCCCAGATGGTCCTGGACGGTCGCGTCATTGGGTGTTTTGTCCGCCGCCCGGCGCAGGTTTTCCTCTGCCTGGTCGTAGTTGCCCAGCTTGAAATACACCCAGCCCAGCGAGTCAAGGTACGCGCCGTTCTGGGGATCAAGATCCAGCGCCTTTTTAATCAGGGTGATGGCTTCTTCCAGATGGGTATTGCGGTCAGCTAGCATGTAGCCCAGATAATTCAGGGTCATGCTGTTATTGGGATCCAGTTGCAGCACCTGCCGGAACGCCTGCTCCGCCTGGTCGTATTTCTTCTGCCGCTCGTAGATAGAGCCTTGCAGGAAGCGGATATATTCCTTTTCTTCCGGCTTCACCGCCAGTTTTTCTGCCTGGGTGATAGCGTCCTCGGATTCTTTCCAGCGCTTGAGCCGCATATAAATCTGCGACAGCATGATGTAGGTATCGCGATCTTCGGGACCGCTTTTCAACGCCGACTTTGCCAGTTGCACGCTTTCATCCGCTTTGCCGGAATCGGCCAGTTGCTGTGCCAGGGTCAGTTTCAGACCCTTGTCGTCGGGTATCTTCTTGACCGCTTCCTGTGCCACTCGCGTGGCATCGGTCCATTGCTTCTGCTCACGATACGCATCAATTACGTCCTGGTAGCCTCGGGATGCATTCTCCCCGCCCAGGTCCACGATCTTGCGGAAGGTTTCCAGTGCCAGCAGCGGCCGGCCTGCCTCGCGATAAATATTTCCCAGCCGTTCCAGGAAAAGTGCGCGATTGCTCTTATCGCCTGCATGCGCATCGGCCGGCAACGGACGGCTCACCAGCTTTTGCAGGACTTGAGCGGCCTCATCATATTTGCCTTGCGCTTCCAGAATCAGCGCTTCGTTGTATGGGATTTCCAATGAATCCTGAACCAGCGCGCTGGCCTTCTTCAGGTTCTCCATGGCCAGGTCGAATTTCCCCATCCTCCGGTAGATCTCTGCCACGCGCAACGCAGCCGTGGCGTCCTGTGGATCGGCATCCTGGATTGTCCTGAACTCGTCCAGTGCGGCTTCCATCTGGTTATCATTGGCCAGATTCTGGGCCAGACCGCGCATGGCGTCCAGGTTTTCCTTGTCAATGGTCAGGGCCTGACGAAAAGCCTCAATGGCTTTTTTGTACTCTTTCTGTTGCTCGTAGGTGCTGCCCAGGGCGGCATACATCTTTGACGAACGCTGTGCCTCCGGAACCGAGGCCAGAAGTTCCGCGGCCTTTTTATTGTCGCCCTCTTCGTTATAGAGGTATGCCAGGTTTGTGATGGCTTCTTCTGAGCCGGGTTCAATGCTGATTGCGGTCTTGAATTCGTTTTCCGCCTTTACCAGGTCTTTGTTGAGGAAATAGAGCCGGCCCAGCAGCAGGTGATTGTCAGCATTCTTGGGTTCGATCTTTACCATGGCCTCATATTGCTCAATGGCCAGGCCCAAAACTTCACGCGATTGCGTTCCGGGCTGCAGATCGCCCAGCGAGCGCAGATAAATCCTGCCTAACAATTTGTGCGCTTCAAGGTTGTTTGGATCGCGCTTGATTATGTCCTGCGCTTCCAGAACGGCGTCGCGGATGCGGCCGGTCTTGGCATACAGCTCGGCCAACGATGCATTCAAATATTCAGAAGAGGGATCGTTTTCGATCGCCAGCCGGTATTCTTCAATCGCCTTGGTGGCGAACTCTGAACGGCCGTACATCGCCATCATCTCTTCGTACATGTGCGCCAGAGAGAAGTGGTAATAAGCGGCAGCCTGATCGACCTTCTGCGCCGGCTGGGGAACAGCGGACTGGCTCGGAGCGGAATTCGCCTGCGCCGGCGCTGCGTCCTTCTTTGTAGGCGCGGCAGGTGTTTTTTGCTGCGTGCTTTTTTGCGCGGAAAGACCGATAGATCCTAACAGTAAGGTTCCCAATAAAAGAGAGCGTATGATCTTGAATTTCATAATGACGAACCGAAATTACCCCTTCACAATTGGATGCGCGCGCGCTGCTGCCAGACACGACTATTTCACTTCTCAATTTTAGCCCTTAAATTCTCCATTTTTCCCGAGATAACACTTCTTAACTAGTGACGGAAGTGACGCACACCCGTAAGCACCATTGCCAAATTTAAGCGATTCGCCGTATCGATCACTTCCTGGTCCCGCATGGATCCGCCCGGCTGAATAATGGCGGTAGCGCCCGCCTTGGCAATTTCTTCTACCCCGTCAGGGAATGGAAAAAAAGCATCAGAAGCCGCTACCGTGCCCGGCAAAGGTAAGATCGCTTTCATCGCCCCGATCTTGCATGAATCCACGCGCGACATCTGCCCCGCACCCACTCCCACCGTCTGTCCCTCACGGGCATAGACAATGGCGTTTGATTTCACGTGCTTGCATACCTTCCAGGCAAACAGCAGCGCCCGCATCTCTTCCGCTGTCGGCTGGCGCAGGCTGGCGATCTTCAGGTCGGCCTCGGTCAGGGAACGCATATCCGCATCCTGTACCAGCATGCCGCCTGAAACCTGCTTCATCGCAAACTTCTGCACACTTGGGCGTACCTCAACCAGCCGCAGGTTCTTCTTGGATGAAAACTTCTCTCTGGCTTCCGGCGAATACCCTGGCGCCGCGATGGCTTCGACAAACAGCTTGGCGATCTCCTCGGCCGCTGCTCCATCAATCACCCGGTTTACGCCGATCACCCCGCCAAAAGCCGAAACTGGATCGGTCTCTTTGGCCCGAGAATATGCTTCCAGCAGCGTTTTGCCAGTGGCCGCGCCGGAAGGATTCGTATGCTTGATGATCGCACAGGCAATCTCGTCAAACTCCTGCGCCAGGTCCCATGCCGCCTGCAGATCAACGATGTTGTTGAAAGAAAGTTCCTTGCCCTGAAGCTGCTTGCCGTTGGCTACACCGGTCCCCGAGCCGTCAGAGTACATGGCAGCCCGCTGGTGCGGGTTCTCACCGTAACGCAGGTCCATTACCTTATTCACGCCGAAGTGCAATACCGCCGGGAAATCATCGGCCGCCTGGGGAAGCTGGAATTCTTTTGCCACGCCATCCAGAGATGTGGCCGCGAGTGTCGCCGCAATCGCGCTGTCATACGCCGCTGTAGTGGCAAATGCCTTTTGGGCGAGATGCCAACGCGTGTGCAGTCCCAGCTCTCCACCTGTGTTTGTCATCTCCTGTGCGATTGCAGCGTAATCGTTCGGCGAGGTGACAATCGCTACGTCGCGGAAATTCTTGGCCGCCGAGCGCACCATTGACGGCCCGCCAATGTCGATGTTCTCAATCACCTCATCAAAATGAACGCCCGGCTTGGACGCGGTCTTCTCAAACGCGTACAGGTTCACCACCACCATGTCGATCGGCAATATGCCGTGCTCCTTGGCTGCGGCCACGTGGCCGGCATTTCCGCGAATATGCAGAATTCCGCCGTGGACCTTGGGATGCAGCGTTTTTACCCGGCCGTCCAGCATCTCAGGAAAGCCGGTGAGATCAGAGATGTCTTTCACAGTGATTCCGGCTTCGCGAAGCAGCTTAGCTGTGCCGCCGGTGGAGACCAGTTCGACCTTCAAAGCAGCAAGTTGCCGGGCAAAATCGACCAGGCCGGTTTTATCGGTTACGCTCAGGATCGCGCGCTGAATTTTGGACACTGTGATTTCCTTGGGGCGGGGATTCGACGGATTAAAGGATAAGGTAGCAGCAGTGTGAACCCGGCTGCAAACCGCGAGACTCCGAACGGCTCCAGACCTTTTTACACGGCATCCAATCACGGCGGTGTGCGCATTGAGAGCGCTGTGTCGAGCTTCCCACACGAAACAGAAGTTAAGGGCTAAGAGCTAATGGCTAGTGGCTCAAACACGCGGCGAGGGCCTACTTGCGTGCCGGGCCGCCCGCATCGGGCACAGATGAATCGATGGGAGAGAGGCCAAACCCTTTAGCGGTTGGAGCGACGCGACATTAACTTTTGGGTTTTGCCTTCAGCTTGGCCTGCCCGTTCTGCAGTTCCACCGAGTACTCCACAGCCTTGCAGCCGTATTCCTTGCGGAGTTGGGCGGTTTTTTGCTTCACGAACTTCTGGAATGAGTCCAGGCTGGCGCTGCTTTTCTCGCCGGTCTTCTTGCGTGCTTCGGTAAGCGCCTGGAAGAGTGATTCCACCTGGCTGTGGTCGGAATCGTCGGCCAGCGCCATGCTAAATGGGCGGCCTTCCTCGGCTGAATGGTGCTTCAGTGCCTTGGCGGCTTCATGCTCTTCGTCGGAGCGGAGCCCCTGGATTCCCAGTACAGCGTCCTGCGGGCGGCGGTATCCTTCTTCTTTAATGATCAGTTTTTGCTGCCATAGGGCATTGAAGAGGGCATATCGCTGCTGGATGGTGTTGTAGCGGAACCGCTGGGCATAGCTCATGCGATGCCCGTCCGAGTACTTTTTCAGCAGGGTCTTGACCTTCCACTCGATCTCAGCCGGCGGTTTCTTGGAGCCCCCGCCAAAGTACATGTCATACTCAATTTTCAGGCGGCGGAGCTGGTCTTCCAATATTCCGAGTTCGTCATCAATCGCCAAAGTGGCAGCTCCATTCCAAGAGTCGGCATAACCGGAGCACTTAGGCGGAATATACCACACGGCTGCATGTCTTCCTACGTGCTCAAGGTACAGTCACGGACGTGCCTTTTGTGGCCGCCGGGAGCAGTCCGGCGGCAGGTACTCACTCTCAACATTCAATTTGAAAATCTTACGGACAACCTGCCTCTCGGCCAGTTCATCCGCTTCTGAGTTGCATCTAAGGATTAAGTATGACTCCTAAAGGCCTATTAAAAAATCGCACACGGATCGTAATTGCAGACGATCACACCGTTTTGCGCGAGTCCCTGGCTGCATTGTTGTCCACTCAAGCTGACTTCATTGTTGAAGGACGCGCGTCCAACGGGCAGGAGGCGCTCGCGATCGTCAAAGAGCAGGCGCCGGACGTTTTGCTTCTGGATCTCTTTATGCCAGAGGGCGACGGCTTTGAGGTCCTGCGTACCCTGGACCGCGCCGGCAGCCGCGTTGCCGCCGTGGTACTCACAGGGTCCGATAGCGAACTCGATTACGCCCAGGTCGTCAAGCTAGGCGCGCGCGGCCTGGTGCTGAAGAGTGATGGGCCGGAAAAACTCTTCAACGCTATCCGCACCGTTGCTAACGGGGAGCTTGCTTTCTCCGACGAGCTGGCGCAGCAGGTGCTCACCACCATGACTGCGGAATCAAAGAACACTGCCAACACCATGGGCCGTCTTTCCACCCGCGAACGCCAGATTGCCTATCACGTGGCCCGTGGTATGAAGAACAAAGACATCGGCACGGCGCTCACCATCAGTGAAAACACCGTCAAACGCCACCTGCAAAGTATCTTCACCAAAACGGGTGCACGCGATCGCCTGGAACTGGCAGTCCTGGCGCTGAGTGAGGCTAGCAAGGCAGCTTAGCTTTCTCTCAACCCCACATTTTTGAGAATTTTTGGGATCGCTGCGTTGATGTTGATAATGAGCGGGGTAGGGGACTCTACAACGGGGATTTCTCTTGGGGCTTCAGTTAGCCATCATGACCGATGTGGATGTAGGGATGCCCTTGCTCGGGATCAGAAAAATTAGTTGATGCTCTGCTATTTCCCCGCCCCGGCCGCCATCTTCTTCACCATGGCCAGCACCAGCTTGCGGTCACTGTCATTCAGGTTCATGGAGTAGCGGCGGATCTGGGTAAGGAACCGGACCTCGTCTTCGGTTAGAGGCGGCAGGTTTTTACTGCTCCCATTGGATAAGTGGTCGGTGAAGAATTGGCCCAGCGGCAACTCCATCGCGGTGGCGATCTTGGAAAGCGTATCCAGTGATGGAATGGTATGGCCGTTTTCCACGCGTGAAAGGTAGCAGCGCAACAGGCCTGTGCGCTTTTCAATGTCACCCTGTGACATGCCCTTTTGCAGCCGATAACTTCTGATTGTCTCGCCGATATTCATGATGGAGCCAGTTTTTCCAATGCTCCCGGGGTTGCATGGATAGTAATCAGAGTAGCAACTTTCTGCAAGCACAATTTTTGTCAGCCGGCTTCATGCAAATTCTTCATAGGTGTATTCACTGCGATTTTCGTGATCAAATCTCCAAATCGCGATTACTCGCAGAAAAATAAGATATTTACCATTTAGATATATGGCTTTCTACGCACTCTGGCTTATTGCAAACGCGAAACCTTTAAGTTGAGCTCGCGAAATTTACTCTACGCTTCCCGCCGCCAGGGCCAGTTCCATAAACTTGGTCTCACCCACTGGCGTGTTGTAGTAAGGAACGGTTTCGGCAAACCCCAGTGCCCGATACATGGCGATCGCGTGGTCCATTTTGCCTGAAACTGTGTCCAGCCTCATGCGCGTGTAGCCGATTTTTGCTGCTTCGGCGATCGCTCGCTCCGCTAAGGCCAGCCCAATTTCATGTCCCCGGAATTCCGGACGCACATAAAGACGCTTCATCTCACACAGGCCCCGCTGCCGGTCTTCATCCAGGGGACGCAGCGCGATTACGCCCGCAGGCTGCCTGTCCCATAGCCCCAGCAAGAGTCGGCCGGCAGGCGGAGCGTACTTACCCGGCAGCCTTCGCATCTCCTCCTCAAAACCCTGGAAACAAAGATTGAATTCCAGCCAAGTCGCGTATTCCACGATCAGCGCCCGTGCCGTTTCAATCTGCTGCGGAGTCTCGGCTTGGACGATTGTCAGCATCTTCGGTTTCATCTGCCAGCCTGCGCCCATCTGCACGGTCGATTGCTTTGCGCATGATGACTGCTGCTTCTCAGCCCTTGCGATGAGCCTGTCAATGTGAATCCGACAAATCAGAAAGAGCAAAGCGGGCTTCTGTTCTGGGATCATGCTGTCATCCCATCAACATTCCGCCATTTACCTTGAGCACCTCACCGGTTATGTAACTGGCCTCTTCTGAAGCGAGAAAGCGGACCGCATGCGCCACCTCCGCGTCTGTCCCGGCGCGGCCCAACGGGATCATCTCGCTGACTTTTGCTTTCAAATCGGCCGAAAGGCCCTCCGTCATGGCCGTTTCAATGTAGCCCGGAGCAACCGCGTTGACGGTGATGCTTCGCGAAGCTACTTCGCGCGCCATGGCCATAGTGAAACCGATCAGCCCTGCTTTTGAAGCGGCATAGTTAGCCTGCCCCGCCTGCCCCATCTGCCCAAACACACTGCTGATGTTCACGATCCGTCCCCAGCGCTGTTTGAGCATCGATCCAATCACAGCTTGGGTAGTGAAAAAAGCGCCACTGAGGTTGGTTTGGATCACTGACTCCCAATCGGCGCGCTTCATCCGCATCAGCAGAGTGTCTTTAGTCACGCCGGCATTGTTTACCAGGACCTCAATTTTGCCAAAGCGCTCCAGCACGGCCTTGACTGCGCTCTTCACTTCGTCTTCATTGCTAACGTCCATTCGGAATGTCGCCGCCTGCCCGCCTTTGCCAATGATTTCCTTGGCTACCGCCGCCAGTTTGTCTTCATTGCGCGCGGCCAGAGCAACCAACGCCCCGCCTTCGGCCAGCGCCAGCGCGCATGCCCGGCCAATCCCCTGGGAAGCGCCGGTCACTAGCGCTACACGTCCTGTAACTCCCGGCATTGAGTGCTTGTTCTCCTTGGGGGTAGAGTAACTGCGAATTATACCTACATGGCGGTTCGTCTTCGTTCCACCAGCGTGGGTTCCAGCACCATGTCTTCGCGGAACACAATCCTCATCATCGGCGCAGCTACTAGCGTAGTGATTCCCGTCATAACGATGACCAGGGCGTATGCCGATTCGGAAACAATATTCATCTGCAGCCCCACCAGCGCGACGACCAGTCCCACCTCTCCGCGCGGCACCATGCCAATCCCGACCTTCAATGCTGTCTTCCAGCCGGAATGCAAAACCGGCAGGCCGCAGCCGACCAGCTTGGAAATAATCGCCAACAAGGAAACGACGGCGGCTGAGACAATCAGTTTGCGGTCAAAGACTGAGATGTTCAGGCGCGCGCCCATGCTAAAAAAGAAAAACGGCGCCAGAAATTCGTTGATGGAGAACACGCGCGACCGCAGGTTCCATCGCGGCGAGTATTCAGAAAAGGCCAATCAGGCAAAGAACGCGCCGATGATAGCCGCCATACCGATTTTCACTGCGGCGTACGAGAGTCCCAGGCAGATGGCCAGCGCAATAATTAGTGGCGCGTCCTGCGTGGACATGCGCTCCATCCCTGGCTCCATGCGTTTCACCACACGGGGAGCGTAAAACATCATGATTAGCGCGAAGCCTATGGCTTCGATTGCGGTGACCAGAAGCTGGGCCCACTCCAATCCGGTGGAAGAAACCAGTCCCACTACCACGGCCAGCACAATCATTCCCAGAACGTCGTCAAATACCGCCGCGCCCAGGATGATCCGGGCCGGAACGGTTTGGAGCAAATGCATATCTCCCAACACGCGCGCTGTAATGCCGACGCTGGTAGCCACCATGGCGGCGGCGACGAAAACAGCCTCATGTGCCGGGTGATGACGCAGCAGCATGTAAGCGATGCCGAAAAGAAATGGCACGGCAATCCCGGCCAGCGCCACATTGAGCGAGGTCGGGCCCACGCTGATCAGGTCTTTTGGCTGGGTCTCCAATCCAACGGTAAAGAGGAGAAAGATGGCGCCAATGCCGGCAATAGCGTAGATAGCATCGGTGGGAACCACCAGGCCGGCGCCGTATGGCCCCACTACCACTCCGGCCAGGATCTCGCCTAAGACGGCAGGTAGGCGCAGCCGTTCAAAGACTTCACCAAAAAGTTTGGCCCAGACAAAAATAAAGAAAAGCTGAAAAAGAAATGGATCAGCAGTATGCATTGCACTCAGATTGTTGAAGGGGCCCGGGCGAAACCTTAAATCCTTAAGATGCGTTTTAGCCAGTTAAATCCAGAGTAGCTGGATTTAAATCAGCATAACAGCGCCACTGGATGCTCCAATATGCCTTGCAGTTTCCCGCGTTCAGCAGGTTTTCTATGGCCAGCCGATGGTCCAGCTCTCGATTTTTCCCACAGCAACCCTCAGTTCTGTCATCCTACATTCAGTGGAGAAACGCGCTTGCAGTTGACCGAATTCATGCATAAAACGGGGCTAAAAACAGCCGCAGAGAAGCTGAGCACCCGCCGGATTTTAGATATGGCCCTGGGGGGAGTGCTCTGCGTGATTGCCGCCGCGGGCGCGAGCGTCCTGTCCCAGGGGCACTCCTGGAAAAACCAGGTCCCGCTGGTTTTCACCGTGGTATTGCTGCTTATCGCCGGATTTTTTGGCGCCCGTGCCGGCATTCTGGGCACGGTAATGGCGACGCTGGTTTTCGCGGGACTGCTCTTTGGCCCCATGGAAAGCATGCGCGTGGCCAATGAGGGGGCTCGCAGCAATCTTGGCTGGATGCTGTTGATCGGCATCGCGTTTTCACTTCTGTTCGCACCACCAACCTCCGGCATCCGACGGTAAAGCGGCACGCAACAGTGTTTGCAAGCCCGGCATCCTAACACTCTCAGGAACAGCGAATCGGGTGTGCCCGACGGAAATGAGGAGCTCTCATGGCTACTGCACCCCAGTTGCCTTCAACTCGTCCACGCTGGGCACGTTCGCCCTTTTACTTCAATTCCGCTTCTCACTTGCTCCGAATCGGCCGAGAGAAAGCCACCAACCTGCTTGAGCTGTTGGAAGCCCTGCGGGGCTGTCCGGAGTCTTCCATCTTTCAGCACACGTTCCAGACACTGGAAGAGCATCATTTCATTAGCGAAGGTTTTTCCAACGATTTTTCTCACTGGGCTTTCGCTGCCTGCAATGAAGTGGAGCTGGCCGAATGGCTTGCCAATATCGACGTTCGCGAATTTACCTCCATTGCCATGCTGCGCGAACGCCTCATTCACATCATTGAAACCTATCTACAAAAGAACCCGCGCGCAACCACGCGTACTGCCATGGAGCCTTTCTACCTGATGGCTTCAGACTTGGTAGTGGTGCCCACCCCGTATGTCGCGCGCAACCTTGAGGAGTTTGCCGATGGCCTGCGCCAGGTGAGCATCCATGCCATCTATTACCACTTCATTGACGCCCGTCTCCGCCTCAAACTCAACACCAATGACTTTTCCGTCTGGCTGGAGCATGAGCTGGATTTGCGGCAGCCGGCTGACCGTGTTAATCGCATCGATATCTATACCTCAACGCTGGAGGGGGTGCGTCGCAACATCCTGAAAATTATCGAATTTGAAATCGGCCGTGCCTGATTTGGGGCGCATGTCCCCGCGTTACTCAAGAATGAGGCCCCTGGAGACCACTCGATGAAAGAGAAAAATCCGGAGCGCAAACCGGCAAGTGCAGTGAAACCGGCAAGTGCAGTGAAGGAAAACAAGGCGCCAGAAAAAAACCTGGAACGGCCGGCCGGAGTCGCGATAGTGGAAGGCCCCGCACCGGTAGAAGTGCCCGCTGCGCCAGTTCCGTCCGGGCCAAAAGAGCGCCGATTCCGCCAGACCGATCTTCCGGCGCATTTTATTGAGCGCCGCAGGAACCCGCGCATCAGCACGGAACAGCCTCCTCCGCCGGCGCCTCCACAAATTGACGATTACGAACCCATTATTGGCAAGCCGGAGCTGGATGAAGTCCGCTTTCTGGCCCGACATCTGCGCGGCAAGACCGTCAAGATGGTGAATTCCACCGCCGTCGGCGGCGGCGTGGCGGAAATTCTGAACCGCCTGATTCCGTTGCTGAATGAACTGGAAATCCCCACTCGCTGGGACGTGATCACCGGCGGCAACGATTTTTTTGAGGTCACCAAGGGCTTTCACAACGCGCTGCATGGCGGCGAATACAACCTGACCCAGCAGATCAAAGACATTTTCATGTCTTTCACTGAGCAGAACCGCCAGCGCATGGAGTTCGCCGAGGACCTGTTCGTTATCCATGATCCTCAGCCGGCGGGCTTGATTCGCTCCAGGTCAGAGAGCCGAGGCCGCTGGATCTGGCGATGCCACATCGATCTTTCCAACCCGCATCCGGGCGTTTGGGATTTTTTGAAACCGATGGTCGAGCAATATGATGCCGCGATTTTCTCCGCGCCCGCCTTTACGCGCCGGCTATCCATACCGCAATATCTTTTTTATCCCTCGATCGATCCGCTATCGGAAAAGAACCGTGAACTCCCTGAGGAATACATCAGCAAAGTCTGTGACGACTTCGGCATCGACCGTTCCCGCCCGGTCATCACCCAGATTTCCCGCTTTGACCGTCTCAAGGACCCAGTGGGAGTGATTGAGGCGTACAAACTGGTGAAGAAATACGTTGATTGCCAACTTGTGCTGGCCGGTGGCGGCGCCACTGACGACCCGGAAGGCGCGGTCGTTCTGCAGGAAGTGATCGAGGCAGCGGGCGACGATCCCGACGTGATCATTCTGAACCTGCCGCCTTGGTCGGCGCTGGAAATCAATGCGCTGCAACGCGCTTCAACCGTGCTTGTGCAGAAGTCACTCAAAGAAGGCTTTGGTCTTACCGTCACGGAAGGGCTTTGGAAGGCGAAGCCGGTGGTTGCCGGCGCTGTGGGCGGCATTCCCACGCAGATCATTCATAAACTAACCGGCGTGCTGGTGCATTCGGTAGAAGGTTGCGCCTACCAGATCCGGTATCTGCTCACGCATCCGGAATTTGCGGCGCAAATCGGCAAGAATGGACACGAGCATGCCCGGCAGAATTTCCTGATCACCGCAAATCTTAAGCGCTGGCTCCTGCTGTTCCAGATCCTGCTCGGCATGGCCAAGCCCAACGCCACGATCTAGCAGGTTCACTGGATTTGTCGTACAGGTTCACTTCCCCGCAGAGAAGGAGTAGCATTATTTAGGCGTACTTTTACGCTCTCTCGCGCTATCTCTTGCCCTTCACGGCTTGATTTTTTTGGAGGTGTCTATGCGCAGATTATCGGCTCTGCTACTGGCTTTGGCAGTTGCCGCTCTACTCTTCACGGTGATTTCGTGTGGCGGCAGTTCCATGATGATGTCCGGTCGCCAACTGCAAAGTATTACTGTATCCCCCGCCATGGTCGACGCTAAAAGCTCGAGCGGCATGGTCCACTTTAGCGCCATGGGAAACTTCAACATGGCTCCCATGACCGCCAGTACGCCCGTGCTCTGGTCTCTGGGAAACCCATTTTCCACGCAGCCGGTTCCGGCGGGTGTAAGCATTGATGCCAATGGCGTCGCGCAGTGTTCTGGTTTTATTGGAATGATCGCAGTGCAGGCCACAGCGCCGATGGATCCAAATATGCCTGTGGCACAAATAAGCATGAACAGCATGAACGTGGCAGGCATGGCGCAGCTGACCTGCCCTTAACGCCAAACAATTAATTAACGGCCGCTGCTATAGCAGCTTGTCCGGCGTAATGGGCAGTTCGCGCAAGCGCTTGCCGGTTGCGTGATAAATCGCGTTTGCAATCGCCGGGGCGACTCCCGTCACCGTAATCTCCCCTGCGCCGCGCGCGCCGATGAACGGATCAATGTACGGATCGGGCTTGTCAATGAAATGCACCTCAATGGAATGAATGTCGGCATTCACTGGCACCGCGTAATCCGCCAGGTTGCTGTTGACGATTCCGCCGTCGCGCTGGTCATAAACGGTATGCTCCATCAGCGCCATGCCCACGCCCATGATGATGCCACTGTACGCCTGGCTCTCCACGGTCTTGCGATTGATAACTTTTCCGATGTCAAATGCGCTGACCACACGTGAAACGGTTACTTTGGCAATTTCAGGATCGACTTTTACTTCAACAAACTGCGCTCCCCACGACTGGAAGGCATATTTCTCGCGCTCCTTGCCCGGGGCCATAAAGCTCTCACCTTCTACCGCGGCCTGGTTTTTTGCCGCCAGTACCTGGCCGTAAGCAATGCCCGACGCCGGATCTGAGCCCTTCAGGAAGACTTTGCCGTTTGCGGCCACGACTTCATCTTCTTTCTTGCCGTGCAGCGATGACTTCTCATCGGCGATCGCAACCTGAACAATTTTTTTAAGGGCTTCTTCCGCCGCCTGCTTCACCGCAGGTAAAACGCTGGCAGTGGTCATCGATCCACCAGAGACCGGCGCAGGAGGCATGTGGCTATCGCCCAGCTCAGGGTGGATCCTCTCCATTGGAATCCCAGTCACATCGGCAACCACCTGAGTCATGGTGGTGTACGTTCCGCCGCCCATATCCTGGGTGGCGCTGATCACCTGTGCGGAGCCATCCTGCAGAATCCGCACCTTCGCCGCGCCCGGACTGCGCATGCCGGGATAGGTTGCCGTGGCCATGCCCCACCCGACGAGATAATTTCCATCGCGCATGGAGCGTGGCTTGGGATCACGCTTGGCCCAGCCGAATTTATCGGCTGCCAATTGGTAGCACTCTTTCAGATACTTGCTCGACCACGGCTGGTTTGTGTGCTCGTTCTTGTCTGAGTGGTTGACAATGCGCAACTGCACCGGATCCATGTTCAACTTGTAAGCCAGCTCATCCATCGCTGACTCCGTCGCGAACAGCCCCGGATTTTCTCCCGGCGCGCGCATCGGCGTGGGTGTGGCGATGTTCACCCGCACCGCGTGGTGCGCAATGCTCATGTTCGGGCAGCTATAGAGAAAACGGCTGGTATTTCCGCACGACTCCACAAATTCGTCCACCGTCGAAGTCTGGACGAGAGTGTCATGCTGGATTGAAGTCAATTTGCCGTCTTTGGCCGCGCCCAGGCTCACTTTCTGCCGCGTCTCAGAGCGATGCCCGCAACCGCTGAACATCTGCTTGCGCGTCAGGTTGAGCTTTACCGGGCGGCCGACTTTCTTCGCTGAAATGGCGCTCAGCACCGAATGCGGCCAGATGAATCCCTTGCAGCCAAAGCCACCGCCGATAAACGGCGATATGATGTGCACCTTCTCTTCGGAAATGCCCAGCGTCTCCGCCACGGTGTTCCGCGCTCCCACCACCCACTGCGTTGTCTCCCAGAGCGTGAGCTGGTCACCGTCCCAATCCGCCATGGAAGCGGAAGGCTCCATTGGGTTATGGTGCTCGTTCGGCGTGATGTATTCGCCTTCGTGCTTAATCTCTGCGCTCTTGAACGCCGCCACAGGATCGCCGCGCTGTGCCTTCAATTTCTCGCCAAAAAATTCTGAAGGATCGTAAACCGTGCTCATCGCCTGCTCGGTTTCCACCAGCGGAGGCGCGGCCTGATAGCTGATCTTCACCAGGCTGGCTGCGTGCTGCGCCTGCTGGAGCGTCTCTGCAACCACGACAGCAAGATACTGTCCGGCGTAATGGACTTTGTCATCTTCAAAGACCACGCGAATCTCACCCGGCTTGGAGGCGGACATGAAATTGTTCACCGGCCGGTACAGTTTGGGCGCGTTGCCATCGTGCAGGATTGCCAGAAAGCCTGGCGTCTTCTCCGCGGCCGAGCTATCAATCCCCGCGATGCGGCCATTGGCAATAGTGCTGCAAACGGCCACCGCGTGCGCAACGTTCTTCATGGGATGGTCTGCGGCATAGCGTGCCTGCCCGGTAACTTTGAGATGTCCGTCTTTTCTGCTGATGGAAGAACCTATGGCTGTGCTCATCGCTTATCCCTCCGCCCTGGACTGCGCGGCGCCGGCCAGAGCGCGCACAATGGCACGCTTGGCCAGCTCGATTTTGTATCCGTTATAGCGGTGCGCCTTGGCGGACTTCATTGCCGCTTCAGCCGCCGCGTGAAAGGTTTTTTCATCGGCCGTAGCGCCCGTGAGCACATGCTCGGCCTCCGTCGACCGCCACGGCTTGGTCGCGACTCCGCCCAGAACCAGCCGCGCTGCATGGATCTTGTTGCCGCTGAGTTCCAGCGCTGCTCCCGCAGACGCCAAGGCAAATTCATACGACGCGCGGTCGCGCAACTTCACGTAGGCTGACCGCGCGGAGAACTTGCTGGCGGGAATCGTGACGTAGGTGATCAGCTCTCCCGGCTGCACCACGGTTTCAAGGTGTGGCGTATCTTTGGGCAGCAGATGAAAGTCTCCGGCCGCAACTTTCCGCTCGCCGTTTGCACCCTTGATGTGGACCACTGCATCGAGCGCGACTAAAGCGACTGCCATGTCAGATGGATGGGTGGCTATGCAATGCTCGCTTCCGCCCAGCACCGCGTGAATACGATTGAATCCGTCAATTGCGGAACAGCCGGAACCCGGTTGCCGCTTGTTGCAGGCGTAGGCGGTATCGCGGAAGTAGTAGCAGCGCGTGCGCTGCATCAGGTTGCCGCCCGTGGTAGCCATGTTGCGCAACTGTGCGGACGCCCCGGCCAGAATCGCCTGGGACAGCACGGGAAAGCGCTTGACCACAGCCTCATGATGCGCCATGTCGCTGTTGCGGACCATCGCTCCAACGCGCAGCCCGCCATCGGGGAGCGTTTCAATTTTGTCCAGCGGAAGGCCGTTGATGTCCACCAGCATTGCCGGCAACATCACATTGAGCTTCATCAAGTCGATCAAGGTAGTGCCGCCGGCCACAAACGCCGCTTTAGGAGCGCGGCCCCGGTCCATGGCATCGTTCTCATTCGTGGCTTTTGCGTAATCGAAAGGTATCATCGCGTCTCTCCCGTCAGCCTTTCCGCACAGATTTCACTGCGGCCACAATGTTGGGATAAGCGCCGCAGCGGCAGATGTTCCCGCTCATGCACTCGCGAATATCGTCGTCGGAAGGGCCGCAAGGTTCCTTGAGGAGCGCGGTGGCGGACATGATCTGGCCCGGGGTGCAGTAGCCGCACTGAAATGCGTCATGTTCCACGAAGGCCGCCTGCATGGGTGAAAGCTGCTCGCCCTGCGCCAGCCCTTCAATGGTTGTGATCTCATCGCCATCATGCATCGCCGCCAGGGTGAGACAGGAGTTCACGCGCCGCCCGTTCACGTGTACAGTGCAGGCGCCGCACTGGCCGTGATCGCAGCCCTTTTTGGTCCCAAACATCTGGAGCTGCTCGCGCAGCGTGTCGAGCAGAGTAGCGCGGGTATCAACTTCAAGCTGCTTTGACGCGCCGTTCACGCGCAGATTCACCGGCCGGGTAAACGCTCCAGCAGCTTCCTGGGCAGTGGCCGCGTGGCTGAACTCCACATTGGGAAAAACGGTGACAGCCCCTGCGGCCGCTGCCATCTGCAAAAATTTTCTGCGATCTAATTCTGCTCTGGTCATCGCGCCTCCATCACTGCATTAAGTCCACGATACGCTTTGCCCGCGAGGTCGGGCAAGGCCACGAGAGGCATGAAAGCGGGAGACAAGCAGCAGATCTGAACTGCAGGGCGATGGCCGTCAGGGTTGAATCGGAACTCCGGTAGACGGGCTACGTTTTACAAATGCATGAAGCTGATTGCAGCTGGAGAAGCCCTGATAAAGACGGAAGAAAACAAAGCCATGGAAAAGGAGCATGATCCATTGCTGAATTACCAAAACAGCCAGAACATCGGCGGCGTAGAGCGTCATGCCGGTGATAAAGGCCCATTTCTGTCCTTTTCTGGCAAAGAACCCGAGGCAAACAAAGAAAGCGGTCGCCCATAAATTCACAAACAGCCCAACCAATTGTCCTCGCGTACCGAATTGCATGCCGATGGCTGCGGCAAGCTCCGTTACACCCAGGCCGCCGAGGAATATCCACTGACTGCCACTTATGATGCTCACGGTATTGACCACAGACAGACCGCCAATCAGGAACAGCCAGTTGGCGCCTTTGTGCAGAGCTCCAGCAATTTCGGCCTGCGCGGCCGCAGTAGCTGTGGGTAGTGGATCAGGGGAAGAGATGGGCGACAATCCCAAACCGCTCATGAATTCATTCTCCGGGTAGAAGTGGCAGCATTATGCCCACAAAAATGGAGCTTGGCCAGATAATTTTGCCGATTCGGAAGGCCGGAGCGAGACGAATTTGTGTTTAGCCGATCTTCTCCGGCTTCCAGACCAGTACTTCCAGCAATCGCGAAAAATGCAGCAGAGGCTTGCTGTCAGGCAGTTCGATGCCGGCAGCCTGTGCCATGGTGTTGATGTCAAATTCCGCCTCTGCATCCTGCAATTGCCATGGCTGATGATGAATGTAAGCGCGCAATACGCTGCCTTGGTGGACCGTATAGAGGCAGTAACGCTCTGTAAGGAAGTATTCGAGAGAATCCTTTTCCCGGACGCGGGGCACGGAAAGCGGCCGGTAGCGCGCATGAAAGTTTGCCGGACGCGGCATCTGCAAGCGGCTGCTGGTGTATTCAAACGTATCGCCGGAGGAGCGAATCAGCATGGCCGCATGAAAGTACGGCAGCTTGTACATCGCGCGTGCACCCAGGACAGCAGGCAGACTGGCTGCGTCCAGACTGAAAAAATAAACGCCCGGAATGCCTTTGTAGCGAACGTAGGTGCGCACGTTCAGCTCGCAGAACTTACGAAAAAACAGCAGCGGCGGCGCCAGTCGCCCGCGAATGCCGCTCATCCAGAACGGCGCTACCGCCACGTAGGCCTTACCTGCGTGAAGATCCAGCTCCAACTCGCTGGGAACCAGAGCTCTCATCTTCTCCGGCGCCATGGCCCAATGGGCAAAGAGAAGATCATGCCAATTCTGTTTCATGATCCATGGGCCGCTGGGCATGGGAATAGGACGGTGCGCGGTTTCAAGCAGCAGAGGATGCATGGTGACTTGAACATTGTAAATAATCGTGAAAACCTGATTGGTGGCTACGGTCTTCACCATCGGGCACTCCACGCGCGACCTTGCGGCTTTTTCGCGGGTTTTGCAGGCGCATGACATTCGCCTTCTCGAAGACATACGGGCGTTCCCCATGTCGCGCCGCCATCCGCACTTCAATCGTGAGCATCTGGAGCTCTGGCTTCCCGAAATCGGTTGCAACTATGTCTGGGAAAAAGAGCTGGGGGGACGCCGCGGCAAGCAGATACTCCCGGAGCAGTTGCCCAACATCGCGCTGCGCAATCCGTCATTCCGCAACTATGCCGACTACATGCTTTCAGACAAATTCGCAGGGGCCGTTGAGCGGCTGGTGGAGCGCGCGGAGAAAGCGAACACGGCCATCATGTGCGCGGAGCAGCTCTATTTCCGCTGCCATCGCATGCTGGTTTCGGATTACCTTGTCAGCCGGGGGCACACTGTCTTGCACATCCTGGATGAGAAGCCGCCAAAGCAACACGCGTTGACCAAAGAAGCCCGTATGATTGAGGGCCGCCTAGTGTATCGCGGCGACTACCTTTTGTGAGGCAGGAATTGAGCAAGAATCCATGCGAAAGTGCGCGAATGGATTAAAACAAAAATGAATTTCGCGCTGTTCGCGTTCATTCATGGCTAAGCATTTCTTTGCGTCCTTCGTGTCCTTTGCGGTAAAGTGCGCTTTAAAAAATCCATGGCCCCAAACAACGCAGCCCGGTTGCTCCAGAGATTGGAGCAGGCGCGAACGAAGATCGGTTCGATTAAAGAACAGGAAATTTCCCGTCTTCTCGTCGCCACTGGCCGCGTTGATTTCGGCAAAGACACAGAATCGTTGATTCGCTTCCATGACGTGCTGTTGTTCCTGCGCGCCTTTCCGCCGGGACCGCGCGTGCTGCGGCAGTCAGATGCGCTGCTGGCAGGGATCGAAACCAGAGTCAAAGCGGCCCTTGCCGCCGGCGCCGACCCCGACGACTTCGCGCCGGAAGAAGTCGCGGGCATCGCCGGCACTGTAGTTGAAGCCACCTTTAGCTATCCCATGGTCTGCTGGCTGGTGGAACACCATCCGAATGCGATCTCCATTCAATGGAACGACTATGAGCGCGAGACGCAACGCGCCGCGACCTGGCCGCGTTTCTTTCCGCTCATGGAAGAAGACTCGCTTACTGAAGCCAACGTGCCGTACCTGGACTGGCTCAAGGCCGCACGTGGGCGGACCGGCGAACTACCTTGGCTGGCGCGGCGGTTTCAGCGGCTGCGGCTCCCCGAAAAAGAAAAGGCTGCGCTCTACGATTCGCTGGAAATCATGGTGCGCTGGGACATGAGCAGATCACCGGCGTCGCGTACCTTGGCGCGCAAGCCGGTGAAGCAGTTTTATTTTCATCAAATGCCGCTCATTCAGCGACGGGAGGTTTCGCTGGCGGAGGAATTAGCGAAACCAAAACTGCCGGTGAAGATATTGCCGCAGCGGGAGGCGGAGGAGACGCTCGATCGGATGAAGGAAGCCACGGGCGTCCGCTATCGCGAGCTTTATGGCACCGCCAATGCCGATTCTGCGTGGGTGGTGCAAGCGAACGCCGGCCGCGGCGTGGAGATTTGCTTCTGGGGGCTGCTGCCGGACAAGCGCCTGCCGTTGCGCGCCTACCTTGCCGGCTTCGCGGTCAAGAACGGCGTGCCTATCAATTATGTGGAGTGTATCTCACTGTTTGACTGGACCGAGATCGGCTTCAATACTTTTCCGGCGTATCGGGACGGCGAGACTGCATGGATCTATGCGCAGACCTTGCGACTTCTGCGCCAGATCCATGGCGTGAATGCCATCTCGGTTTATCCGTATCAGATCGGCGATGGCAACGAAGAGGCGATCGACTCGGGCGCGTTCTGGTTCTATCGCAAGCTGGGCTTCCGCTCCATGGATCCTGTGTTGGAGAGGCTTGCGCTGGCTGAAGAAAAGAAGATCCAGGCCGGCGAGCGCTATCGCACCCCGGCGCGAACGCTGCGGCGTCTGAGCAAAGCCCACGTAGTTTATGAGCTGCCCGAGGCCGAACGCGAAGCTTCAAATCGCGGCGACTGGGACCGCTTTGCCATGCGCAATATCGGCTTCGCCTTACAACGCGGTATGGCCCGCGATTTTGGCGGCGACGCCGAAGCCATGCGCGCAGCATCAGTCACAAAACTGGCGCGGCAATTAGAAGTAGATCCTGCCAGCCTGCGCCGTGCTCGACAAAACGCCTTTGCCGATTTCGCCATGGTGCTGAGCCTGGTTCCGGACTTGGCGCACTGGACCCTGGAAGAAAAGAGCGGGTTACGCGCCATCATTGCCGCCAAATCCGCCAAGACTGAGCAACGGTACCAGCGTCTGCTGCTAGAGCACGATCGGCTGCGCGGGGCGATTCTTCGGCTGGGAAAGTAGTCAGCAATCAGCCTTTTCTGCAATCTCGAACCTGCGACCCGGGATCGGCCGTTCTCATTTCTGTAATTTCATGCGCGGGTGAGGGAACTCGATTACATGATTCTCTCGCGGGCATTGCTGTTCATCCCCGCCGCACCTCCAAGAGGATAGGGTTCCCTCGCTGCGCTCGGGATTGAAAACAAATTTCCTGCAAGAACTCTGGATTGCTTCGTTCCCTTGCAAGCAGCAGGAGTGCGAAGCTATGAAAGCGCGTCTCTCAGCGGCCGCGATAGCGGCGGTATGTTGTGCTTATCTTCTGATCATCCTTAATCCGCAAAATGCGGCAGCTGGCCAGCCAGCCGATAACAGCCAATTGCAAATCGTCGGCAAAGACGGCAAGGTAACGGGCTTTGTTCCTCTCAAACACACCGGAGTCAAGACTGAGATCAGCGGCTTTGTCGCGAAGATCGAAGTTACGCAGGAATTTGAAAATGTCTTGCCCGATGCGGTGGAGGCGATTTACGTTTTTCCACTGCCGCATGACAGCGCCGTGGATGGCATGACCATGAAGGTGGGCGAGCGCGAGATCCGCGCGGTGATCAAGGAACGCGAAGAGGCGCGCAAGATTTATGAACAGGCGCGCAACGCCGGCCACACCGCGGCCTTGCTTGACCAGGAACGGCCAAACATTTTCACGCAGTCGGTCACAAATATTCCTCCGGGCGGTAAGGTGGATATCACGCTATCGGTTATCGAACTGCTTAAGTATGAGGCCGGCGTTTACGAATTTGCCTTTCCGCTGGTAGTGGGGCCGCGCTACATTCCCGGCAAGCCCGGCGCTCCACCCGATCACGGCACCATGCCGGACACCGCCCAGGTCCCGGACGCGTCCCACATCAGTCCGCCGGTTGCCGGCGTGCACACCGGTGATGTCCACGCGGGCCACGATGTATCGATGGAGGTGAGTCTGGCGGCGGGCGTTCCTGTCGGCGATGTGGAATCGCCCTCGCACAAGATCTTTGCCGATCGCACGGGGCCGGATTCATACCACGTGAAGCTGGCGGACGACGCCGTGCTCCCCAATAAAGATTTCATCCTGAAGTACAAAGTTGCGGGAGTGGGGATCAATGACGCTGTGCTGGCCCACGCCGATCAATCGGGCGGCTACTTCACGCTGATTCTGCAGCCGCCGGCCAAAATTCCCGATGAGGCTCTGGTGCCGCGGCAGATGATCTTTGTACTGGATACCTCCGGCTCCATGTGGGGCTTCCCCCTGGAGATGGCCAAGAAGACCACCCAGCGCGCGCTGGACAATCTGCGCAAAGACGAAACCTTCAACCTGATCACGTTCTCGGGCGACACAAGGATCCTCTTTCCCGAGCCAGTTCCGGCCACGCCAGAAAATGTGGTCAAGGCAAAACAAGTTCTGGCGGGCGCGTACGGCAGCGGTGGCACGGAGATGATGAAGGCCATCCGCACTGCGCTGGGCGACGATGCCGGCGCAGGCAAACCGATGGAAGCCGATCCAATCCGCGTAGTCTGTTTCATGACCGATGGCTATGTGGGCAATGACGCGGAGATCATCGCCGAGGTAAAAAAGCATACAGATGCCCGCGTGTTTTCCTTCGGCATCGGCACATCGGTCAATCGATTTCTATTGACCAAGATGGCGGAAGAAGGCCACGGCGACGTGGAATTTGTTACTGCGCCGGGTGAGGCCCAGCCTGCCGCCGACCGCTTCTATGAGCGCGTCCACTCGCCGGTGCTGACCAATATCAGCATCGATTGGAACGGGCTGCCGGTAACAGATGTTTATCCCAAAGAAGTGCGCGATCTTTTTTCCGCCAAACCAATTGTCCTCACGGGCCGCTTCACCGGCGCTCCGACGGGCAAGATTACTATCAAGGGATACCAGGGCACGGGCGATTTCAGCCGCAGCATTCCCATTGATTTCTCTTCCGCTGGCGTGGCCAATGCGGCGCTGGAGAAGATCTGGGCGCGCCACAAAGTGGAAGATCTGATGTCGCAGGACTGGAGCGGCATACAGTCCGGTGATTCGACCCACAAGGCGGAAATTATCCAGGTGGGACTGCAGCATAGCCTGGCCACGCAATACACATCGTTTGTCGCGGTGGAAGAGCGCACCGTGGTGCAGGACGGCAAGCCGGTACGTGTGGAGGTTCCGGTGGAGTTGCCGGAGAGTGTTTCGCCGTTGGCAGTGCCGGGCGGACAATTTGCAGATACGCAAATGCAAGGTTCCGGACTTGGAGCGAAGGGAGTCAGCGGCGGATTTACCTATTATAGGAGCCAGGCATTGGCGCCAGCTCCGCCTCCGCCAGCTTCATCGCCCAGCTACGCTGTCAACGAGACGGTAGAGGTTACCGGCACGGCCAATGCCGATACCTATTCCGTAAAACCGCCAGCCAAAATTGGTAGTGGCCGGGCAGGCAAGAATGAGCGATTCAAGCTGATTGAGGCAAAATTCAATCCGGAGCTGCTGGCAATCTACCGCTGTGCAAATGCGCGGAGCATTGGCGCCGCGAACCAAAGCTGTAAGGCTACACCTGCTCAGCTCAAAGTCACGGTTGATCTGACCGAAACCAGTGGAACTGTGGAGCACAGGCTGAAGGCTGCGGGTTTCAAGCTGATCAGCGGCTCGGGCACAAATCAAGTCATCGGAACCATTGCGCCGGAGAAGCTTAAACAGCTGGCGCAAATTGCGGAGGTGAAATCAGTAGCGCTCACGCCCATGATTTGATGAATCGAAGACTTGATAATTGAAAGGCATGACAACTCGAGGAGAGAGAACCAAAGCAAAGGGGGATGCCTAAGAGCATCCCCCTTTCGTTCATAATTGTCAGCGATCCAAATTTAACGGACCTCAATGGGCTGCTTGATTTTGAAGGTCAGCGGCGTTTCGGCCGGCAGAACAATGTCTTTGTTGCCGGTAAACGCCGCGCCTGCGGTGCCTGCGCCGCCGCCAGCCAAGGCACCGATGGCCGCTCCTTTACCTCCGCCAGCAAGCGCACCGATCAAAGCTCCTGCGCCCGCGCCACCGCCGATGAATCCAGCGGAGCGTTTGCCTTTGCCACTCACCGAGCGCGCCACCATGCCAGTCGAGACAGAAGTTTCTTTCCCATTGATGGTTACGGAATCAAGTTTCACTTCCAGCAGCGCTCCGCCTTTAAAGTGGCCCATTGACTTGGCATCTACCACGCTGCCCCGCGCAGCGGCGCCTTTCTCGATCACGGTTTTGCCATCAACCACAACCGGTTCGGCCACGGTGGCGGAGAAACTCTCTCCGGTGCTGCTGCTCTTGGAACTTAAGGTCTCGCCCAGACGAACAGTGATAACAGTCCCCTGGGGTATGGTGATGGGCTGCCGTTCAGCAGCAATCTTCTTCTCTCCACTGCGGTTGGCTGAACCGTTCTTATCAGAGCCAGCGTTACCCGCGGCAGCGCCACTGTTGGCGGCGTTGGGGTTGTCGGTTGAGGTGGCCGGCGCAGGCGGCTGACTGGAGCAGCCCAGAAGCAAACAGAGCGCAAACAGCGCGGTGACAAAGAACACACGCATAGATTTCACAAAACCCCCTTGTTGATATTTATGTTGTCCGGCAATTTATAGCTGGTACTCAGGATAGTTTTTCCTCGCCCGCCGCCGCCGCGTTGGCGCTTTGCTGAGGGCGTTGATCAAGCTGAGCTGCGGCGCCATTGTCGTTTGCGGCTCGCAATTTTTCCAGGAACTTCTTTGAGTTAAGAAGCGGACGTTCGAGGCTCGAATTGTACGTGGTCCATTCCGAGCCCGGCTCGCGCTGGAAGTGGGCACGCATGCTTTCCATCTTGGAGTCGAGGTCATCGAGATAATGGAGCATGAGCGCCTCAGGAAACATGGGCATCTTGGGGCTGCCGAACTCGTATTTCCCGTGATGGCTGATGATGAGATGCTCGATCAGCGTCTTGTATTCAGCAGGGAATCCCGGTACCTGCGCGATTTTTTCCTGCAGCATTTCCAACTCAATGATCATGTGGCCGAGAAGCTGTCCGCGGGTGGTATAGGTGAAAGAGCGGGAATAGGTCAGCTCGTGCACCTTGCCAATGTCATGCAAAAAAGCGCCGGTCAGCAGCAGATCGCGGTTGATGGTTTCAGGATAGTTGCGGCAGGCCAGATCACTGAGCTGAAACAGTGATACTACGTGATCGAGCAATCCGCCGATGAAGGCATGATGTAGCGTCTTGGCTGCGGGTGCGCTCTTATATGCGTGCTCAATCTGCGGGTCAGACATGAAGGCACGGACCAGGGCTTTCAGATGCGGGTCCTGGAAAGTATCGACAAAGTCAGCCAGAGTCTGCCAGAGTGCGCCAATATCCTTGGTGGTGCGGGGGAGGTAGTCCTCAAATTCAACCTCAGACTCTTCCATGGAGCGCACTTTGTGCACGGTGAGTTGAAAGCGGCCGTTGAAGCGGTTGAGCAGGCCGCGGACTTTGACAAAGTCATCCTGTTCAAAACAGTTGATATGGTCGGCCACGTTGTCCCACATCTTGGCGTCCAGGTGGCCGGTGCGGTCCGCCAGCGTCATGGCCAGATAAAGCTCGCCGCTCTTTTTCGGCTTGGCCTGCTTGGAAATCACCACAAATGATGTGGTGATGACCTGGTTCTCAAAGCGCGAGGCGTCGGATATGTAAAACTCTTTCATCGTGCTCCGGTAAGGCTATTTTACTGCAATTCGGGGTCCGCGCCATCGGTGAAACTCAGTAGGCGCGCGGCTCGACTTTCCAGCGGTCGAAAATCCTGGCGGAGACGAAAATATCGAACAGGCCCGGGTCAAGCTCGCCATCTTTTACAGAGAGCTCCAGGATTTCAAGGGCGCGTTCAACGGAGACGGCTTTTTTATAGGGCCGGTCGGCGGCGGCCAGTGCGTCAAAAATATCGGAGATGGTCATCATGCGCGTTTGCATGGGAATTTCCGGCGCAGAGAGCTTATAAGGATATCCGGTGCCATTCAGCTTTTCATGATGCCCGCGGGCGATCTCTGGGACGTTGCGCAGTTCAGTGGTCCACGGGATTTGCTGGAGAAAGCTGACGGTGTGGTGAACATGCGACTCGATCTGCAGGCGCTCTTCTTCATCCAGCGAGCCTTTACGGATGGAGAGCATCTGCACTTCGTCCGGGGTCAACAACGGCCGTTTGCGGCCTTCAATGTCTTCATAATGAAGATTGGCAATCTGGAGCAGGCGGTCAAAATTGCCTTCAGGCAGCACGGTAGGCTCATTGGCCCAGATAACGGCCTGAACGTACTCGTCGATTTCGAGCAGCTGGTCCGCGAGCGCACTGTCAAATTTATCTTGCATGGCCAGAAACTCGTCGCGACCTTTTTCCAGAAGATATTGGATCTTGCTGCGGAGAGTTTCATTCTCCAGTGTGCGCCGGATCAGGCCAAAGCGCTGTTTTATAACCTCCAGCTGCGCGGGATAAAGTTTTTTGGCTTTCACCAGCACTTCTTCACGAACGCCGACCTTGCCGAAGTCGTGAAGCAGGCTGGCGTAGCGAATTTCACGCATCTGGTCGCGGGAAAAACGCACATCGTGATAAGCGCCATGGTCTGAGCGGTCCACCGCTTCAGCCAGGGCGATGGTAAGGTTCGCCACGTGGAAAGAGTGCCCCGAGGTTGCCGGATCGCGCGTTTCAATGGCGGTGACGGCGGCGCGCACAAAGCCTTCAAACAAGCGCTGGATGGAATCGTAAAGCTGGCTGTTCTCCAGGGCCACAGCGGCCTGTCCTGCAAGCGAAAGCACGATTTCCTGCTGATGGGGAGTATAAGCAATCACCTGCTGTTCCACGGCTTCAGATGAGTCGAGCCTGGCCCGGGGATCGTGCTTGGCGTTGATGAGCTGGAGCACGGCAATGGTTTTGTCTTTCTGGTTGCGGATGGGCACTGCCAGGATCGACTTGGTGCGGTAACCGGAATCCTCGTCGAATTTGCGGTTGATGGAGTAGGGAACGTCGGGCGGGAGATGGTAAGCATCTTCTATGTTGACGATTTCGCCGGTCAGCGCCACATAGCCTGCAATCGAGTGTTCGTTGATCTCCATGGTGGCTTCGCGGAAGGGCAGGGACACTGTATCGTTCTGCGCCAGCTTGAAACGCAGTTGCTCGCGTGGCGTTTCTTCCGGCGCAGGCGCTCCGGGCTGGGCAGGCGCGTACAGAAGCGACTGGGTCTGCCCTGGCGCCGGGCCCTCCACCAGATAGACCGAGCCTGCGTCACTGCCGGTGAATTCCCGCGACTTTGTCAGGATGAGTTCCAGAAGCTTTTGCGGATCGTGCTCAGCGGAGAGCGCCATGCCGATCTGGTTCAACTCATGAATTTCCTGGCTGGCGCCGGCCAGGCGCTGATTTATTTCATGTCGCGTGTGGACGAGATGAATATGATCGAGAGCGTTGTCCACGATGCGATCAAGTAGCGCCTCCGGGACATCTGGCGGGAAATAGGCATAGATTACGCCATCATTCCGTGGATCTTTAAAGCGCGAGTTAGTAAGCGCCAGCACACGCACATTGGGAATGCGCAGCTGGTTGTAATGCGTTTCTACCAGGTCTTCCTTGGAAACCAGGGCAATCCGCTCGACGTCAGAATGCTCGGCTGAGAGCTTTTCAAAAGCGATCCGCCGAAAGCGCTGCACGCCGATGAAATATCCGGCGGCCACCGCGTCGTGCTCAAAATAGGTGACGATGGGCAGTGCGCGCATGCCCGGCGTTTCGCGCCGTTTTGGAAAGACTGCGGAGCTCATTGATGGACCATGTCAGAGGGAAGGAGCCCCTGAACTCCTGCGAATAATGCTGTCGATATTACCAAATAGCAGTGCCTGCCAACAGATGACGATTGTTATTACGAACCGTGCCATTGGGTAGGTGCTTATAGCCAGGACTCAGATGAATCCCTTACCCGGGGTGCGTCTCACAGTCCCCCTTTTACCTGTGCCGCCAAGGAGATATAGAGTTTTTTGGGCGCCTGTGCCGGCTTCGCCACCTCAACGCTTTGGCGTTACAATTGTTGGCATGTCACGAATGGTGAAGTGCGCCAAGTTAGGACGCGAGCTGCCCGGCCTGAGTGAGCCGCCCTTTGATACACCGCTGGGCCAGAAGATTTATGAAACCGTCAGCGCGGAAGCATGGCGTATGTGGGCCGAGCACTCCAAAATGCTGCTCAACGAATACCGGCTCCAGCCCTGGAAGCCGGAAGCGCAGCAGTTCCTGGTGGAGCAGATGGAACAATATTTCTTCGGCGCGGGCGCGCAATTGCCCAAGGAGTTCGTGCCTCCACCTAAATAAGAACGACGAACAAAATGCTATAATCAACCTGCCCCATCCGCTTGGTTTCGGTTGTTGTAGCAGCGGATTTCCTACCCGTCGGGACGTGGCTCAGCCTGGTAGAGCACTCGCTTGGGGTGCGAGGGGTCGGCAGTTCAAATCTGCCCGTCCCGACCAATAAACCCAGCCCATTAGCAGTTAGCCATTAGCTCTCGGGGGTAGATGGACCGCTACCGGTATGACCCATACCGCAACGTCCGCCCATGCCTTGCCGGAACCGTTCCCGCTCCTCTGGGGTCATGTGTTCCCAGCGTTCGGCCATGCGCTCTCTTATTCGACGGCGAATATTGGAGCGAACTGGGCCGCGGAGTCCGTGTCCGCCGACGAGGATGCGGCACAGCGCCAGAATTCCCACCGCTTGCCAGAAGGTAACCTGGCGCCAGCCAAAGAGAGCCGGCGTGAGCCAATTCCAAAGGCGCATCACCAATTCGCCGCCGATGAAGATGAATAGCGCTATTCCCAGAAGCGCCGCCGGAACTATCCAAACCAATTTCTTTTTCCCTCTCATGTTCAGTCCCCTCATCCTTTCGTAAATTCGTCATAAATTGCTTGCAGTCGCTGGCGCAGATGCAGCACCGCATACCGTTTGCGCGAGAGCAGCGTATTCACGCTCACGCCGGTCTCGGCGGCCATCTCCCTGAAGCTGCGGCCTTCCAGTTCGTGCGCGACAAACACTTCGCGCTGTTCCTCCGGCAGCTCGTCGATTGCCAGCTCAAGTTCATCGAGAAGCACGTTGCGGGCGTAAAGCGCGTCCGGTCCGGCATCGGGGGAAGGCAGCAGATCTTCTATTTGCAGGTGCAGCAGTTCGTCGTCATCCGCGCGCGCGATGGCGGCATCGCTGAAGCTCTCCGGCTGCTTTTTGCGGAAAAGATCGGCAATGCGATTGCGCGCCACGCGAAACAGCCACCCGGTAACGTGCTCGATGGGCATGAGCAAGCGGTTCGCTTCCACCAGCTTGTAGAAGACGTCCTGCAGAATGTCCTCAGCATCGTGCGGATCGGGCACGCGCCGGCGAATGAAGTTGCGCAGCCGGGACTGCTCCCGCTTGACCACCTCGGAGATCCGCTGGTCCTGTTCCGGTGCCATCCGCTCCAGCCTCGCCGTGTCATTCATCTTCAGCTGCCATCGTTCATCTGTGGCTGTAGACGGATGAGAGGGTGGAGATATTGTAGGGCGGCACAAGTTAAGACCAAACCGTCGTCTTCAGGTCTTGGCAAGTGATTGAGTTGGGGGGTGAGGGGCGGATTCACCGCGGAGTCGCGGAGAAGAACAAGTCTTACCGCTGATGAACGCGGATCGATGCGGATCTCGGCGGAATGGAGTGGCCAATGCGTTCGCGCGCGACTAGTGTTTCTGTATCGCCTGCGCCCGCCTATGAAATCCAGAGCATCAGTCGATTTTTGACCTTCCACTGACCATCCTCTTTCACCAGGAAAAAGAGGTGCCCAGTACCGCATAGATCACCGCAAGAATGGCCAACGTAAAGGACTGCTTCATCACGTGCTTTGTTATAGCCCGGGGGTGAAAAATCCCAAAAACCCGCAGCGTCTGGATACCTCTGATAAAACTTGTCCCACCCACCGCCGCCCTTCCTGAACATGCCTTCCAACTTGCCGTGGTCGACGATCTTATGAGGGGTTGCAGTGTGAAGCCTGTCTTCGAGATGACAAAGATCGTGAGCTCGTGATTTGAATGCGGCCTCAGTTTCTTTGGCGGGAGCAGCCTTGGAGTTCGAGCGAAATCCCCATGGACCCCATTTGCTCTCGGTAGTCTCCGGGTCCGCTGTGGCATCAGACACCAGAATTTCCTTGTTCTTCCAGGCTTCTTCAGGATCTTCGGGGCGACCCAAGCCATCGACGACGGCGGAAAAAACCTTGTAATCATCGTCAGAAAGAACACACTCCGGTGCTGGCGGTTTTGACTGAATCGCAAAGGAGGCGGTTACGAGCGCCCATAACAGAGCTATGGCGCCAAGTTTTTTGCGCATGAAAGAAGAACGCGGATTGAGAGAGTCCTTGCAAACAAAAACATCGTTCGCGCCCTGTGGCTCACCTTCGACATCATAAGTGTGCTGGAGGCACAATTGGCCGGAGTGTCCGTTGCCGGTGATTGAGCTGAAGGGGATGGTGAAGAGGCTGGGGTGAGCATTTATTTTCACCGCGGAGGCGCGGAGACGCGGAGAAAAGTGGAGCCGAGAAAGAGGCTATTTCGCGCCTACGGCGCTCTGGGATAGCACGTCGCGTGAGTCGAAGGAGTTTCACCCTCATCGAAGCACAACCGAGGGCGGCTGTGCCACAGGAGTTTTTTAGTTCAAAAACCCAAATCAACCAATGGCAGACAGGGAATGAAAGAGAGGGTATCCACGGAACAGTTTCGTGTATCTTTTCTGACGTGAAAATTGTCAATCTTGGAGCCGCCATCCTGCTGCTGTCGAGCTTGCCGTGCGCATTCGGAGCACAAAGTTCCTCGCCATCGCCAACATCCACACCAACACCGGCTGCCGAAAGTCCCAAGCGGCCGCAGAAGATTCGCGTAAGTTCCGGCGTTGCAGAAGGACTGCTTCTGCACAAAGTTGACCCGAAGTATCCGCGGGAAGCGAAGAAGGAGCACATTCAGGGAACCGTGCTCTTGGAGATTACGATTGACAGGCAGGGAAACGTGGCGAACATGAAGGTTGTGCAGGGCGACCCCACCCTGGCCGATGCAGCTATGGATGCAGTGAAGCAATGGAAGTACAAACCCTATATTTTGAATGGCGAGCCGATAGAAGTGGAAACCGTAGTCAGGATCATATTTCACATGTGACCACTTCAGAAATCGGAAGCACCGCTTGTCAGGGGGCTCGGCTTCTTCCCTTTATCCACATTTACGGCTTCGCATTCGCTCGCCTCAGGGTGTTTCGCCTACAGCGCTGATATATTGGGCGTCCTAACATCTGGAATTCATGTCGCAAGTTCCTTCGAGTGAGCTTTCAGAGGCGGAATCCACCAACAACCCTCCATTTCGCAAAATTTAGAGAGGCGTTCCAACATAGAATGAAGATGGCTTAGGCCAACAATTACCAAAGCAGACTGACATGATGGCGGGAGTAATGATCGAATGTTTGCAACCATCATTTCTTCGCGTTTGCTCTGCGCCAATAAAGGACCGTAGCGAGCAACCCTTACAGCATTTGGATCAAACGGATCAAACCCGATCGCGTTAATCACAGAATGATGAGTTTTCAATTCAGGCTCGTCCGGAGTCCCTATATCTAGCCAGATCAGCTCCAACTCCTGCGCTAAGGAAGCACTGAACGCCGTAGATTGCGTAGTGGACCATTCCTCAAGTATTGCGGTCACATTGTATTCATCAATAACAAGCATCAAGGCTTTTTTAAAATTGGCGTTCGCATCGTCTCCCAGTTGTTGATGAACTGTGCCCAGAACTACAAGCTTTTGCATGGCGAAAGTGTATCACCCGTGTTTCAGTACCCTTTCTGGACGCGCGTATGCTGCACGGCAGCTGGATTTTTCTGGCGCTCCGCTCTGCTGCGCGCGGGTCTGCGGCAGCAAGGAATTATTTTTAACCTTTTGCGGCACGACTCCGCAGCCCTCGATTCTCCTTCGCAAAGCTCAGGGTCATCTCGGGCTAAGCGCTCAAGTCGTGCCCTGACACTTGTCTCGCGCACGCGCGTAAACTTCTTAAATCAAATTTGTCGTTTTGTGTCGCCCCGCCGGGCTCGGGCTCTTTGCTTGCTTACCCACCCTTACGGCTTCGCATTCGCTCGCCTCAGGGTGGGCTAACCTCTCGACGCGCCTACGGCGCTGAAACATCACCGCCCGGGCATTCTCGAGTTCCTGAAGAATTATCAGCGGAAGATACACAGGCAGGAGTGCCTGTGCCACAAAGAATCATCCCCGCTTTGTCTTATGCCGTTTCTCGGCCCGCTTGGGCTTCTGTTCTTCCAGCACGGCGAACTGGACTTTCTTCTGCAGGTGGTCGATGCGGTCCACCAGGACGCGAACTTTGTCGCCAATGGAGTAGGCTTTCCTGGATCGGGCGCCGATGATCTGGCGGGTGTTTTCGTGGTACGAGTAATTGTCGTCGGCCAGGGAGTTGAGCGGGACCAGGCCTTCAATGAACAGCTCCGTCAGTTCAACGAAGAAACCGAACTTGGTGACGCTGACGATGAGGCCGTCGAAGTCCTCGCCCACGCGCTGTTCCATGAATTTGAGCTTTTTCCATTCCATGAGCTCGCGTTCGGCCTCGTCGGCTGCACGCTCCGCATGGCTGGAGCTCTCCGCGATTTCATGCAGTTCAGCCTCAGAGTAAGGGCCGGCCACAACCGGAGTGGAGGCACGGCGTCGCGCGGAAGAGCCTTTTTCCGCGCGCTTGGACCAGGGTGAATGGGCTTCGTGGGATTGCTGGGCGCGGAAGCGGAGTGCGGTTTCGTGGATGGTTGAAGCTTGTTTGATCGGGACATCGGCGGATCGGGACATCGGGGCATCGGACGCGTGTCCACGAGCTTTTCTTCCCTGATGTGTCTCATGGGATTCACCATGCACACGCAAGAGGGCCTGTGCCCCATGATCATGGGCGGATTCTGTTGCATGAGTTTCATTGCGCAACACCCATTTAAGAATGCGGTGGATGATCAGGTCAGGATAGCGGCGGATGGGTGAGGTAAAGTGCGTATAAGCGGGAGCGGCCAGGGCAAAGTGGCCCTCATTTACCTCAGAGTAGCGGGCCTGCTTGAGCGAGCGCAGCATCAGGAAAGAAAGCACCCGCTCTTCCGGCTTGCCGGCAATCTTCTGCACCAGCTTCTGGTACATCCGCGGCGTTACGTGGACTTCTTCCGGCAGTTCGACGGTTGGCGCTTTGCGTCCGCTGCCGTAATGGGAGCGCTTATCCCCACGGGTTTGCACGCGCTTGATGGGCAAAGCGCCGACACCGAGCGAGTAACCAAAGCTGGCGGCGATGGTCTCAAACTCGTAAATCTTTTTGGCGTCGGGCTTCTCATGGATACGGTACAGGCTGGGCACGCCGCGCTGCTCCAGATGGGAGGCCACGGTTTCATTGGCGGCCAGCATGAACTCTTCAATCAGGCGGTGGGCCCAATTGCGCTCGGAAGGAGCAACGCTCTTCATCAGGCCAAATTCATCGAATTCAATGACCGGTTCGGGCAGGTCGAAGTCGATGGAGCCGCGCTTGACTCGCTTGCGGTTGAGCACCTGAGCAAGCTCGTACATGAGATCAAAGTTTTCTGACAACGGGCCGTAACGGCGGCGGATATCTTCATTGGTGTGGTCTACATTCTTCTCCGCAGGCGAGGGCATCTCCACCCCAGAACGCGCAAAACCGGCGCGTTCCGGGGACCCCGGCGACTGCGCTCCAGAACGCGCTTCGATAATGGCGTTTACGTCGGTATAGGTCATGCGTTGGGCGGAGCGGATCACGCCTTCAGCAAGTTCATAGAACGCAACTTCACCGTGGCGATCAATTTCCATAATGCAGGAGAGAACCAGCCGCTCGACCTCCGGGCGCAGGCTGCAAATGTCAGTGGAGAGCTCCAGCGGAAGCATGGGTACGGCGCGGTCAGGAAAGTAGACTGAGGTGCCGCGCTTGCGGGCTTCTTCATCGATGGCCGAGCCATCTTCCACGTAGTGGGCCACGTCAGCAATGTGGACCTGGAGCTCATAATTGCCGTTATCGAGACGGCGTACGAGGACGGCGTCGTCGAAGTCGCGGGCGGTTTCGCCATCAATGGTGACGATGGGCAGATGGCGGAAGTCACGCCGCTGGGCGAGCTCTTTGTGCGGGATGATGGGGCTGAACTCCTGGGCTTCTTCCAGTACTTCAGCGGGAAAAACGTGCGGGATATGGTGCTTGCGGATGACCATCTCCACGTCAACGCCGAAATCGTCTTCATAGCCGAGGATTTCTGTTACGCGCCCACGGGGGCTTTGGGTGGCTGAGGGCCACTGCGTGATTTCGACTTCCACCACCACGCCTTCGAGGTCGTCCCATTGTTTGTTTTTGCGCTGGGCTTCGTCGCCCAGGACGCGGTGCGGGGATTGCCTTTCAGGATGTTTGGGAGAGGGGGCCTTTCCTCCCACCCTTTGCGGCGAATGAGTGCTCGTGGTGCTCGCAGAACCGTGAGCCGCAAAGGATGGGGCACCCGGTTTCTCGTGCGCAGGGGAGGGCGGCTGCGGTCCACGATCCGTTCTTAGGTCGCGGTCGCCTTCAGATGGCCCGGCGGTTTCGTCCTCTTTCTGCGGATACTCCAGGCCGCGAGGGATGATGATCTCCATGGCAATTTTTTCGTCGATCGGGGCGACGAAATTATTGCGATCGCCATAGTGAAAGATTCCGACCACGGTTTCCTGCTCGCGCTCCATGACGCGGACGATACGGCCTTCAGCTTTACCGTCATGACGGAGGCGGCCCATTTCCACCAGGACCTGGTCGCCGTGCATGGCATTGCCGACCTCTGGCGGAGGAATAAAGATGTCACCTTGCAGCTTGCCCTGGGCCCGCGCCGGGAGGGAGCCAGGTTCGGGAATGACGAAGCCATAGCCGTCACGATGCATACGGAGCCGGCCCACGACCAGGTCTTGATTGGAGGCTGAGGTGGGAAGTCCCCAGCGCTCCTTACCAATGGCGATGAGCTTGCGGCGGCGCGTCATCTCGCGGAGCAGGTGTTGCAGCTCGCGGCGGTCGCGGCCCTTGAGGCCGAGGTCATGGATGAGCTGCTTAAAGCCGGCCATGTGCTTGGGCTGTTTGGCGACGTAATGAAGGACCTGTTGTTCGGTAAGCATCAGGATGACTTGGTAAGCGGGTAATTTGGCAATGGGTAAATGAAAATCGGGCGTTTCAGTCCGTCAAGTACCAAATTACCAAATTTGCCATTGTCCCAGTGACAGTTTAGATGCGGGCACTTAACCCTATCCTAGCGCGAATCGATTTTCCATCTAAGGGTGTTGCCCGATATAAGAAATGCCAATAACGGGGGAATAATTACATCCGTCAAGCAGGGTTGAGGCGGCGGAGTTAGGTCGCGATAGTGCGGCAAGGCTGCATCAATCCAGCAGTTCAGAAATCGAGGGCGGTCAGAGGGAGTTTGGTCACATACGTGCCCATGCCAAACTGGCTATCCTTGGATATCCCAAAAGTTATACGTAGCAGACGGCGGAAAAGGGAGCTGGCTGCGCACTCCAACCAGAATATCGAAAGGAAGTAAAGCAAATGTGGAAGCCAGCAAGCACGACGAGCACGAACCCCAATCCCAAAGCTGCCGCTGAACCGGAGAAACCAGTTATGAGCACAACGCCTTCTCTCCCTAGCGAGCCGACGCCGGTCGCCGCGCCTCGCAATGCCGTACTCAACAATCAAGAGCAAGCCACCATTGGAAAGTCACTCGTCATTAAGGGCGAAGTGACAGGCTCTGAATCGCTTTATATTGACGGTCGCGTGGAAGGCGCCATCAATCTTCCGGGCAACCGCGTTACGGTTGGCCGCAACGGCCAGGTCCAGGCCAACATCAACGCCAAGGAAGTCGTGGTTCTGGGCAAAGTGAAGGGCAACGTTACAGCCAGCGACCGGGTTGATATACGCAATGAGGGTTCACTGGGCGGGGACGTGATTTGCCAAAGAATTTCAATTGAGGACGGAGCCTGGTTCAAGGGCTCGATTGACATTCGCAAGCCGGGACAGAAAGAGATGAACGGCGCCGCGAAGGAGACCGTCTCCATGAGCGACGCGCCGCGGATGACTTCGGCCTCAGCATAATTCCATTCCTCGTTTGAGGGCGTTTCCGCGCGGAAGCGCCCTCGAATGGGCTTTAACCGAAGAAAAGAAGTCTCATGGTCAACAAGATTCTCCAGCTACTCTCGATTCGCTGCTCTCACAAAAAGCTTTCGCAGCCATTTGCCGCCTCGGCTGCCGCCAGCGTACGGCGGGCCGTGAACTCAGACTGGGATATACCAGCTCCTGCTGGCCAGCATTACGTGGTCTGTCTCGATTGCGGCCATAAGTTTGAATATGACTGGACCAACATGCGGGTGATCGGCTAGCTTTTTTCTGAAATCCCGAGCGCTGCGCGGGAGCCCTATAGCCGTTGCAAGTTCCTCCACCTTCTGCCCCGCCTAACTTCGAAATTCAACCTGCGTGATCTGCGGCTATTCTCATCTTCATCCAAAATTACCTCCACCGTACCACCCGCTTCACCAACGCCGCTGCCTGCTCCACTCCAAACAGCATGGTGAATCCCAGGTAAACTGCCAGATACGGCCCCAAGATCGACATCGCGGCGATCTGCGGCTGTCGCGGATGCAGCCCAATCTTAATGCCCCAACCCACCACTGCTGCGATCACGGCTGCCAGCCACAGCCGCGCAAAGTACGAGCCGGGGAATTCCGTCTGTCCAATCTTCTGATTCATTCCGCGACGCAGCAAAGTAAATTCCACCCAGGCGGCAAACCCTGCGGAGGCCGTTAGCCCTGCAGCGCCCCAGAACGGGTCAACACCCAGCAACCTCGGCAGCGGACGTGAACACACATAACCCAGCACTGTCGTCAGAATTACGCGTACGATAGCAAAACGAACAGGCGTTCGCGTATCACGCAGCGCGTAGTAGGCGGAAGAGTAAAGCCGCCCCACCGTGGAAGCCACCAAGCCGATGCCTGAGCCGGCAAGAATAGGCCAAACCTTGATTGCATCTGCATGAGAAAAGGCGCCGGTCTGGTAGATGGCTGCCACAATCACGTCACCCAGCGCAATAAAGCCCAGAGCTGACGGAACCACAAAAAATCCTACTCGTTTCGTGCTCGCTGCTATCCTTTGCCGTAACGTTGCCGCCACCTGCTCGTCTGTGCCCAGCGTACTCGACATGGCCGGCAGCTCAGCCGCCGAGATCGACATCCCGAATAGGCTGACCGGAAGAGTGTAAAGAGTCTGTGCATTGGCCAGCGCGGATACTCCGCCCACAGGAAGAAGGCTGGCCAGCAATCCGTCAATGTAGGCGCTCAACTGCAGCACACCCCGGCTGAAAAACACGGGAACAAAGTTCCTGATAACAACCCGAACGTTGTCCGTGATTGCCGTGGAGAAGATCCGTAATTCGGGAGCCAGCCTCAGCACTACCGGAAGCTGCACCAGGAATTGCAGGCCGCTTCCAATCACTGATCCCCAGGCGGTATAAACAGCCAGATGTGGCATATCTGCTCGCCGGCCAAAGGAGAGCATGGCCACGATGAATGCGGCATTCCAGATCACCGGCGAAACGTACGAAAGGAAGAACTTGCCGTGGCTGTTGAGGATTCCCAGGCACCAAGCGGACATCACCAGCAGGCCCACGCCTGGAAACAAGATTCGCACCAGTTGAATCGCCAGCCGCCGCGTTTCACCCTTGAAGCCAAATGCGATAACGTCAATGATGTAGGGCGTTGCCAGCACTCCCAGCAGCACCAGGACCGCGGTGATCAGTGCCAGAATGGAAAACACCGCTCCCGCAACCCGCCCGGCTTCTTCGCGGTCTTTCTGGGCCACAAGTTTCGCATACACCGGAATGAAAGAAGCCGATAAGACGCCCTCGCCAAAGAGATTTTGCAACGTGTTAGGAATGCGCAGCGCTGCCTTAAAGGCGTCAGCAACGTATGTAATGCCGAAGTAATGGGCAAAGATGCGGTCGCGTACCAGTCCCGCGATGCGGCTCAGGAAGATGCCTGCGGCCACCAAAAACGCATGTCGCCCCACTCCCAGATGTGTCGAATTGCCCGGAGCGTCCGGTTTGCCTGCGGCTGTCACGATTTCTTCCGGCCCATGAGTAGACATCTTAATAAATGAAACCATAACCGCCGTGAGGATTATTTCTCTCTGTCGACGGTCGGAACCTCCACTATACTGGGCGCATAGACCGGTAGAGAACGAGGGGATTCATTACATGCACTTCATAAGTACAATGATCGTTCTTACGATGGCAATCTGGCAGGGCGGCGCTCCGGATGCGTCCCAGGCGGGCAATCCTCCGGGAAGTTATCAGCAGACGTGCAGCGATATTTCGGTCAAAAAGGGCAATCTGTACGCCAAATGCCAGAACGACAAAGGCAAAACGCACTCCGCCAAGCTCTCCAACTATGAGAAGTGCAGCTCGGACATTGCAAACAATAACGGCAGCCTAAAGTGCGTGGGCGGCGCGAGCGGAACGTCTGGCGCCAGCGGCGCTCCCTCGCAGCCGCCAGGCTCTTACTCCGAAAGCTGCCGAGATATAACGATGAAGGGAACCACGCTCCACGCCGTCTGTAAAAACCTTGATGGCCGCGAAACTCCCACTTCGCTGCGCGACGCCAATCGCTGCTCTGCCGGTGTCATCAATATCAACGGAATTCTCAACTGCGTGGTGAATGACGTGCTCCCACCCGGCTCTTACCTTGCCACCTGCAAAGATATCCAGATGCAGGGACCCACGCTCCGCGCATCATGCAACAACGGCAAAGACCAATGGGTGGCGGCCCAGCTGCGCGACGCGCAAAAATGCACCGGGGACATTGCGAACCAGAACGGCTCATTGCGCTGCACGGAATTCAAGCGCGAAGAGAGACGCTAGCAGCCGGACGGTAATCCACAATTATCAAAGGCCTCATCCTGAGCGAGCGCCTGAAAAAGCTCTTCGCTTTGACGTAGGTCGGTGGCGCGGCGTCGAAGGAATCCCGGTGCTCTATTCCCGCCGCGATGCTGATTCAGGGAGTTCTCCCCAGTCAGCCCTGAAGCGCCGTTGCCCAGCGCGAGAGAGTTGGGTCAAACACGTATGAGGACACGGCTTCAGCCGAGGCCGTTATTCGGTAAAAATGGTGGGCTTCAGCCCGTGAAAACCGAATCTGCGCCCTACTTAATAGTGTCCCAAACTTCCTGTTCCGGGACATTCTAGCGTGAATTTTTTTGCCGACGCCAATCCACTTCTTCCAATCTGCTCTATTCCCAACTAAACCACCTCTGCCGTCCGCAGACTCGCAATCTCTGAATCGGAATATCCAATCTCCCGCAGCACCTCGTCCGTATGCTCGCCCAGCGCGGCTGCTCGCATGCGAATGCTGCCCGGCGTCGCCGACAATCGGACCGCCGTATCAGCCAGCGGAACCGGTTTGGCCGCGTCGGGATGATCGATATACCGCAGCAGCTCTCGCGCTTTTACCTGCGGGTCATCTAGCACCTGCTGCAAGTCGAGTACCGGTCCAGCGGGCACACGGGCTTTTTCCAGTTCGGCAATGGCCTGCTCCGTCGTTCGCGAAGCCAGCCAGTTATTCATCGCCTCGGTTATTGCCGCGCGATTGTCTGCGCGAAACTGGTCGCCGGCAAAGCGTGGATCAATGATGAAATCCTCGCGTCCAACCAGACGCGCCCAGCGGGCAAACATGTCATTGCCCACGGTAGAAACCACGATCCAGCCGTCTCTGGTCTGGTAGGCATCGGCCGGCGCCGTGTAAAAACTTGTGTTACCCAGAGGACGGCGCTCCACGCCCAGCACCGCTCGCTCCGCCAGCAAACCCTGCACAAACGTGATGCCCGTAGCGAGCAAAGAGCCATCCACGATCTGTCCCTGCCCTGTCTGCGCCCGATGATAAAGCGCCACCATCACGCCAAAAGCCGTATGCAGCGCCGTGCCGTAATCTTCAAAAGGAACAATGTCGCGGACCGGCGTGCCCGCAAATCCTGTAAGGCCCATGGCTCCGGACATCGCCTGCGCCACCGTGTCAAAGCCAACGCGATTGGCATACGGTCCATCCGGCCCGAAAGTTGAAATGCGGGCAAGAATGATGTCGGGCTTGATCGCCTTCAGCGAATCGTAATCCAGCCGCATGCTCTTGAGTACGTTCATCGGCAGGTTCGCCACCACTACATCCGCGCCACGAACCAGCTTTTGAATGATCTCAGCCGATTCCGGCTTCGAAGTATCCAATGTCAGGTTGCGCTTGTTGCGGTTGAGCGAAAGAAACCCGCCGCCTTCGCCGCTCTCAGTGATTGCTGCGATGTAACGGTCTTCGCTGCCGTGGCGACGGTCCACGCGAATCACGTCCGCGCCCATATCCCCCAGCAGCATGGCGCAATACGGCCCGGCAATGAAACGGCCAAAATCAATAACGCGTATGCCGGCAAGTGGAAGGCGAGCTTGCATCGCAAGATTCTAACCTAGCGCTTTGAATAAAAATGAATGCAAGTAGGCCGAGCGTCAGCCGTACGTGAGATCGGTGCTCTGTCCGACCTCGATAATATATCCGTCAGGATCGCGGATGTAGCAGCGCGTCTCGCCGTACTTGGGGATCGGCTCCGTGATGAACTCCGCTCCTCGACTTTTCCATAATTCATAGCACGCGTGAATATCCGCAACGCGGAAATTCATAAAGCTGTTGATGTGATTAGGGTCGGGGACGCTGAGCGTTACCGTCGGCTTATCCGGCGTCGGCCCGCCTCCAACGTTCAGAATCATCCAGGTATTCGCGAGCTGAAGGTACCCAGGCGCGTTGCCGTCACCTAGGCTCAGAATGCGAGCGCCGAAGACTTTTTCGTAGTAGCGAGCCGATCGCTCGATGTCGGCGACTGTGAGAAAATGCGCGATGCTGATCCCTTCTCGCGGGGGCATCTCATAGCTCTTCTGTCCGATTTGTACGCTGCTCATTGACGACTCCAAAATTCCGATAAACAATGCTCATCCGATGATTCTGGTTCTTCGTATTCATACCTGCTGCCTATTAAGCCTGACGAGGAAAGGCAAAACAATTGGACCAAGGTATCGTGCGATACTTTGGTATCCTTTGCAACCAGCTGTCCGATAAGGCCGTTATCCGTCAACTTGCCGGCAGGAGAAGCGGCAATAAAAGATAATCCGAAAAACAGCCGCTGGATTTTCTCTGTCTTTACTTTACTTGGCCGAGCTCCCCTCCGTCACCACTGCCCTCACCACTGCATCTATCGCTGCCAGAGCTTTGGATCCGGGGACATTGTGGTTGTTACAAAAAATCGAAAACACAAACCTCCGGCCCGACTTTGTCTGTCCGTAACCGGAGAGCGCGTTCACATGGCTCAACGATCCTGTCTTCGCATGGACTAACCCGCCCGCAGGCGTGTTCAAAAAACGATCGGCCAGAGAGCCATCCACTCCGCTGACCGGCAGCGACTCCTCGAATGCCGGCCCCCACGGCTGCCGTGCCGCATAAATCAGAAGTTGCACCGTTGCGGCGGGCGTAACCAGGTCGCGCCGCGAAAGCCCCGAGCCATCCAGAAACACAAATTCGTCTTCCTTAAGGCCGGCATGCAGCAGAAACTGTTTTACTGCCGCGCTTCCGCCTTCAAACGAGCTGCCCATTCCGCTCAGCTTTCCCGCCAGCCGCAGGGCCAACTCCGCATGAAGATTCTGGCTGGTCTTATTGGTCACGCGCACGTCGTCAAGAAAAGGCGTCGATAAATGCTCGGCCAGAACCGTATTGGCCGAAACAACGTTTGCCTGCGCCACGGGAGGATTGACAACGGCGGTATCGATACCCGCAGCCGGCGGTTTAACCGCCGGAGTGGGGTCCTTCAGCGGGAGCTGAACCGGATCAAAGAACTGCGCGGCTTCGCCATGGCGCGCCCGCGCTTTGCCGCGGATGGTGATCCCGCGCCGCTCCAGCAGCGTACGAAAGAGCTGCGCAACGAATTCCGCCGGATCTTCAATAGTCAGCGGCTCTTTCAATCCCGCATCGCCCAGGGGCAGCGATCCCCACAGGACAATCTTTTTCGATCCCGGATCGCGATGGATGCCAATCCTTTTCGTGATGCCGGTCGCCGTCGTCACGATTCGATTGTCGATTTCATAATAGGCGTTTTCAGGCTCGACCGTGATCAGCGCTTTGTCGCCCGGCTGTTCGCCGGGCAGAATGTTCACAAACACCACATTGTCATTGAATGTAAGCGCTGAAACCGGCGCGCCGTCAATCCACTGCAAGTCGTCCTGCGCCCAGCCCTCGGCGTAGCGCTCAAAATCGTAGTAAGTGTCATCGCCGATCAGGTCGCCATCTACAATCTTCAGCCCGCTGCGCACCACCTGGTCGGCCATTTCCTCAAGAATCTGTGTGTGCGGCGGCGTACGCTGCGTTTTGAGCGCGTAAGGCAGAGTACGGCCGGAAATGTTGGGATCTCCGCGCCCCACAATCACCAGGTCGCCGAGGAGGCGGCCATGGACGTCAATCTTTCCTTCGGCTTCCACCGTGGTGCGAAAGCGATAGTCGGGGCCAGCTATCGCCAGCGCGGCGGCCGTGGTAAAAAGCTTGGCGTTCGAAGCTGGAAGAAATAGCTGGTCGGAATTTTGCGAATAGAGCGCCTTGCCTGTGTCCAGGTCAACCACGTCCACGCCCCAGTGCGCGCGGTCCAGCGGCGGCTGGCTCACAACCGAGGTGATTTCTTTGGCTAAATCTTCTTTCGGCGTGGGCTTTTTCGCCGCCACGGCGGAGAACTGAAGCGTCAGCAGCAGAGCTAACGCATAAAGCGCCCGGAGGGATGAACGATGCCGCATGGGAATGACCCAGATTATACAATCGCGTGATGGTCAGGCCTCATTATCTATGGCGACTGCGCTCGCGCGAGCTTGAGTTGGGTCCGCGCACGCTGGTAATGGGGATCCTCAACGTCACGCCGGATTCGTTTTCCGATGGCGGTAAGTTTCTCTCCCGCGATCGCGCTGTGGCCCAGGCGCTTAAGATGCTGGATGACGGCGCCGGCCTGCTCGACATTGGCGGCGAGTCCACCCGCCCCGGAACTCCGGTGGTTGAAAGCGGCATTCCCGCCGCCGAAGAGCTGCGCCGCATCATGCCCGTGATAGAAGACGTGCTGCGCGAACACCCCGGCGCAATTCTCTCCGTTGACACTTATAAGGCTGAGGTAGCGCGTGCCGCAATCGACGCTGGTTGCGAGATCGTGAATGACGTGAGCGCCCTGCGCTGGGACGAGCAGATGGCCACTGCCATTGCCGATATGGCATGCGGCGTGGTCCTGATGCACACGCGCGGGCGTCCGCAGGAGTGGCGCGACCTGCCTCCATCGGCTGATATTGTTGCCGAAGTGAAATCCGAGCTGCGCGAATATGCACAGGCCGCTACGGGCCACGCCATCGCCAGAGACCGGATCATGCTCGATGTCGGCATCGGTTTTGGAAAAAAGTTTGAGCAGAACTATCCGCTGCTGGCGGGCCTCAATCAGCTCCACGATCTCGGCTTCCCTTTGCTGGTAGGAACATCAAGGAAATCCTTCATCGGACGCACTCTGGCCCGCGACGGTAAAGACGCGCCAGCCGATCAGCGTCTGCATGGGTCTCTGGCCGCGATGACGGCCTCCATTCTTAAGGGCGCCCACGTAGTGCGGGTGCACGATGTGAAGGCAGCGGTAGAGGCTGTAAAAATTGCGGATGAAATTCTTCAGGCACGCCGAAGCCAGGTCTGAACCCAAGGACATGAAGGAGCTACGAAGGACTTTGAAGTTTTGAATTTCTTTGTGAACCTTTGTGATTAAAAGGTTTTTTCCGAATCCAGCATGATCGTAACCGGCCCGGAGTTAACCAGTTCCACCTCCATCATGGCCTGAAATTGTCCGGTCTCGCAGCGCAGTCCCGCAGACATGACCTTCTCGACGAAATATTCATAAAGCCGCTTTGCCTCTTCTGGACGCGCCGCAGCGTCGAACGACGGCCTGCGGCCCCGCCGGACCTCACCGTAAAGTGTGAACTGCGAAACCACTAACGCCGCCCCTCCAGCGTCGTGCACAGAGAGATTCATCTTTCCTTCAGCGTCTTCAAAAATGCGCAGGCCAAGAATTTTGCCGACGAGATAATCTGCGGCCGCCTCGCTGTCGGTCTTGCTCACGCCCAGCAGTACCAGCAGGCCTGGGCCGATTTCACCCACAACATCACCATCCACCGTCACACGGCAACGCCTGACTCTCTGGACTATGACGCGCATGGAGTTCGATGATAGCAGGCGGAAAGCACGATCTTCGATGTCGCGTTCAGTAGAGGCCCTACTTCTTGGCCCACAGCTTTCAAAACTGTCAGTCCGGTCTCAAAATGATTGCCCATCAGCCAGTCAATTACCGCAATCGGCAGAATCTTGAGCACCCGCACATCATTGCAGGACCGGCACAATAGCAATGTAAAAGACTTTTGCCATCGATGGAGTTGCCACGAGAACTCTCATCAACCTCGCAAATTAAGTGAATTGACAGTCGTAAAGGGACGAAACGCATTACGATTTTTGACGATTGCCATTTGTTATTTGCTCCCATAAAATCGCGGGTTCTTCATTCCCGTTTCAGGAGTTCAAGCATGGCGCGTCGCTCTCATTTATATCGAGTGATGCTGCTGTCGTTGTGTTGGGCGCTGAGCAGTCTTGCCTTAGCGCAGCAACCACCAAACACACAGCAGCCTTCTTCGGCATCTCCGAATCCTTCCAGTCCGGAAAAAGCCTCTCCCGGAACTGAATCCAAAGCCAGCGCGGTCACGGAAAACGCCACCCCGAACCAGAAAGCCGCGCCAGCCACACCTGCCATCCACAATGACGTGGTGATTAAAGGCGGAACCATACTGACGGTGACCCACGGCAAGATCGAAAATGGCAGCATTTATATTCACAATGGAAAGATCGCCGCTGTGGGCCAAAGCGTGCAAGCGCCCGCCGGGGCCACGATGATTGACACTACGGGCAAGTTTGTGATGCCCGGAATCATCGATTCGCACTCCCACATCGCGCTCGATGACGACGTAAATGAGGCCACCAGCCCGATTACGCCGCACATGATGATGCGCGATGCTTTTGACTACAACGACAAAGCCATCTATCGCGCGCTAGCCGGCGGCGTGACCACCTCGCTGCTGCTGCATGGCTCAGCCAACATGATTGGCGGCCAGGCTGTAGTCATCAAGCACAAATACGGGCTTGGGCGCGACGAACTGATCTTTCCCGGGGCCCCGCAGTCCATCAAGTTCGCCAGCGGTGAGAACCCGAAACGCGTGTATGGCAGCAAGAACCAGCTTCCCTCCACGCGCATGGGTAACTTTGAAGTCATGCGTGCTGCCTTCATTGAAGCGCGCGAGTACATGCGCACATGGGACGAGTACGACGCCAAAGTGAAGAAAGGCGACAAGGACGCCACGCCGCCCAAAAAAGACCTGAAGCTGGAAGCCCTGGCGGACATTCTCCGTGGCAAGCTGCTGGTGCAGATCCACTGCTATCGCGCCGACGAATTCCTCACCGAGATGGCCATGGCTAAAGAGTTTGGCTACAAGATTCGCGCGTTCCATCACGCGCTGGAAGCATACAAAGTAGCCGACAAGATTGCCGCCAACGGCATCGCCATCGCCACCTGGCCCGACTGGTGGGGCTTCAAGTACGAAGCCTGGGACGGCATTCCCTGGAACGCCGCAATCTCGGCGCACAAAGGCGTGCGGGTGGCGCTCAAGAGCGATTCAGAAGACGTGACCCGCCGTTTGAACCAGGAAGCGGGCAAGATCATGCATTACGGCCTGACTGAGGAAGAAGCGTTGAAGGCCATCACGTTGAACCCGGCATGGATCATCGGCGTCGAAGACCGTGTAGGCTCCATAGACGTGGGTAAAGACGCGGATATTTCGATATGGAACAGCTATCCGCTTTCTTCCGCCGCGCTGGTGGACAAGGTGCTGATCGATGGCGATCTTTATTTCGATCGCTCACTGCCCGGACTCGGTCTCACCCATTACAAGGAGGTCCAGTAGTCATGCTGAAAAAAATCATCGTAGTCTTCATCCTTGTAGCCTCTGTTGCTGCGCAAAATAAGAAAGCTAAAGCTGCGCCCGCCTCGGCGTCGACTTCCCACACTACAGGTGCGGCTGCCGGCACAAATCAAACCATCGCTCTTAAAGGCGGCAAGTTACTGACCATTACTCACGGCGTGATTGAAAATGGCGTGGTCGTAATGCAGAACGGTCGCATCACCGCTGTTGGCGGCGCGGGAACCGCGATTCCCAGCGGCGCTAAAGTAATTGATGTAACCGGCATGACCGTCTATCCAGGGCTGATCGATTCGGAAACCCATCTTGGATTGACCGAGATTTCCGCCGAACGCATGACCAACGATGAAATCGAAATGAGCGACGAGATCATGCCGCACATGCATGTTTATGACGCGTTTCACGCGGAAACGGCGCTGATTCCCGTTACCCGCATCAATGGCATCACCAATGCCATCGTCGCTCCGGCCAGCGGCGACACTCTGCCCGGGCAGGATTCGTTCATCCAGTTGGCAGGCGCTTCAGCCACGGAGATGCTCGAAGTGCGTGATGTCGCCATGCCGCTCAACTTCACCGGGCAGCAGCGCCGCAATCAGAGCTTTGAGTCGGCCAAGTTCCCCTTCACTCGCATGGGCATGGCCACACAGCTGCGCCAGACTTTTATTGATGCGCAGGATTATGACCAGAAACTCGCGGCCTACGAGAAGAAAAAATCCGGCAGCGGCGAGGAAAAAGATAAAGACAAGGACAAAGCCGGCGCTCCGCCCAAACGCGACCTGAAGCTGGAAGCGCTTCTGCCTTACCTGCATGGCAAGAAGCCGGTGGTGCTGGCCGCTGAAGAGCCGAACGATCTGCTCACCGCTCTGGAACTAGCCAATGAGTTTCATCTTAAGGTGATCCTGAACCACGTTACCCACTCGGTCTCGTTGCTGGATAAGGTCGCAGCCACGGGCCTGCCGGTTATCGTGGGGCCGATCTATGAGCAGCCTAAAGAGTCGGAGCGGTATGACGCGGTTTATAGCCTGCCGGCAAAGCTCGCCCAACGCGGCATCAAGATTGCGTTTGCTTCCTATGACGCGCATCAGTCGCGCAACCTGCCTTACGCCGCCGGCTACGCCGTGGGATTTGGTCTGCCACCGGAAGAAGCCCTTAAGGCGCTCACCATCAATCCCGCGCAGATGTGGGGCGTGGACAAAGACCTGGGATCACTGGAAGTGGGCAAGATGGGCAATGTCGTAGTGGCCAACGGCGATCCGCTGGACGTGAAGACCGATGTGAAGCACGTTTTCATTCAAGGCCAGGAGGTCCCACTGGTAAGCAAGCAGACAGAGCTGCGCGACCAGTATTGGAAATAGCTAAGACTCGGGCCGGAGGCTCTGCTTCCGGCCCGTTTATTTGGTGTATTCGAATGTTGAACCGCCGTAAAACGATTCTGATGCTCGCGGGAGTTCTGGCTCTTGCGTTGCCTCCAACGGAATTATCGGCCCGTGACACCAGCATTGCCGTGATCGTGAACCCAAGAAATTCCGCTGAGTCGATTTCAATGACTGAGCTGCGCAACATCTTTCTGGGCACACAGCAGTTCTGGAAAGATGGCACACAGGTAGTCCCCATTGTGCGAGCGCCCAGCGCTAAGGAGCGTGACGTGCTTTTGCGTCGCATTCTCCACATGAGCGACGCGCAGTACCAGCAGTACTGGCGAAAGAGACGTCTGGCTCGCCAACCAGGGCATGAACCGCTGGCCGTGGTATCGAATGGCATGCAGATGCAGACGGTGAGCCTGGAGAGTGGCGGCATCGCGCTGATCGGCACATCCGATCTCCACGATGGAGTGAAGATTTTGAGAGTCGCCGGCCGCCTCCCCGGTGCAGCAGCGTACCCGCTCAAGACTTCAGCCATCCGCTGATTTCGATGCTTTAGAACCTGAGCACAACTTCCCATCGTGGATGCCGACGGCGTACTATTCAAAAATGGAGGGCAATCCGCCGGGGCTTCTCTGTGTTGCCCAGCGGAGCCTCAAAGAAAGGATACCTATGGTCTCTACCGCATTGTTTGTTCGTCTGGAAGCAAAACAGGGAAAAGAAGAAGAGGTTGCAAATTTCCTAAAGAGCGCGTTGCCGCTGGTTGAGCAAGAGCCGGCGACCATCGCATGGTTTGGAATCAGGCTGGGGCCTGCGACCTTCGGCATCTTCGATGCATTCCCTGATGAAGCTGGCCGGCAGGCGCATCTGAATGGAAAAGTAGCAGCTGCGCTCATGGCGAAAGCTGGCGAACTGTTTTCAAAGCCGCCATCAATCGAAAAGGTGGATGTGCTGGCTGCCAAACTCAGCGGCGATAGGGTCGAAAGAGCTGCTTAATCTTGAATGGCGCCGGGCTGGAGAAAAGCCAATGACTGATCTGGGAAAACTGTTGCTGCTTCTCGGTGGCGTCATCGTTGTTGTCGGTGCGGTGCTGCTGCTTGCCGGCAGATTCAATCTGCCCCTGGGCCGCCTTCCCGGTGACGTCGTCTATCGCGGCAAGAATACGGTTTTCTATTTTCCCCTGGCCACGAGCATTCTCATCAGCGTGGTGCTCTCGCTGGTATTCTGGCTGCTTGGCCGGGGACATCGTTAGCTAAAACAGGTTTGTGTTCAGTCCGGCAATAAATTGGATACCTGGAATCACCTTGCCCGGCAAAGCTGCATCATTGGTAAGAAATAAATCTGTGCCAGCCTGTGCGGCGCAAGCCAAGTGAATGGCATCTGCGGGGGACACCCCGGATTGCGCTCGAATTCGAGCATAGAGGTCTGCGGTCTCTAACGTGAACGGCAGTATCTCAACAAAAGAGCTCGCAAAAACATCGCGAATCTGCTTCGCCATTCCAGAAGCTCTCAATTTGTACGGACCAACCAGGACCTCACCTGCCGTAAATGCACTCGTACAAAGCTGATCTTGCCGTTCTTCCATCTTTGAGAGGATGTGCCGCACCCGTTTCGCATAGACTGGATGATCCTCCAGCCAGTAAACGAACAGCATCGTGTCCCAATAAATCCGGCTCATAGCGTATTTTATTTGTTGAAATTTATTTATTGGTAAAGCTGCTGCGCTCTCTTCTAATAAAATCTTCGCCACCGCCTAATTCCTTGAAAAGATCCTTCGCGAGACCCCGGAGCATGATCAGAGGATTCGCCAGAGCTGTGGGTTTGGCGTCGCGAGAAAGGATTTGGTATGTGAAGATCACAGTCGTGCTTTGGCCTGAAGGTGGTCCGGTCTTTGAAACAATGCGCAGTTGATTCTCTTCCAGCAGTTTTTTAGATTCGAGAGCTGAACAGACTTGCGGCACGCGGTTTGCCAGCTTAAGCGCTTTATGCACTGCGCCTACATTGACGGTGAAAGTGTCCTCTCCCCTCCGGATGGCAGTCTTCAAGTAAATCTCAGCTACATGGTTCCTGATCAAATCGGAAACTGATTGCGTAACTGCTGATGTCAAATTACACACTCCAACAAGAGCAATACTAGCATAACATAGCAGGACATGCAAGCATAATGCTTTTTTGATTACTTCCCCCTCCGAAAGTGGCTTGGTCACTGCGAAAAAAGCGTTTAAGGATGAACTGTTAAACTGCACCTAATGTCCTTCGTTGACCAGCTTGGGTTCACCTTCGATCAAGCGCCGTCGCGCCGCATCTGGCGCGTTGCCGATCTGGTGAGCGCCGTGCGCACCACCGTGGAACGCGGCTATACCGACGTGTGGGTAGAAGGCGAAATCTCAAACTTCCGTCCGTCTGAATCCGGCCATCTTTACTTCACTCTCAAGGATGGCGACGCCCAGCTTCGCATCGTGATGTTCCGCAGCCAGGCCCGGCTGTTGCGCTTTCGTCCCGAGAGCGGAATGCAGGTTATTGCGCGCGGACGCGTTACCATCTACGACGCGCGCGGCGAGCTGCAGCTCTCCGCCGAATTTCTCGAACCGGTTGGCGCAGGCGTGCTGCAACTGGCATTTGAGCAGCTCAAAGCCCGGTTGGCACAGGAAGGTCTTTTTGATCCCGGCCGCCGCAAGCGCATTCCGCCTCTGCCGCGTCGCATCGGCATCGTTACTTCGCCCCGCGGCGCTGCGCTGCAGGACATGTTGAATATCCTGGGCCGGCGGCATGAGAATGTTGGCATCCTGATTTATCCGGCGCAGGTACAGGGAGAGACTGCTTCTAGTGAGGTCGCGGCGGGAATCAAGTACTTCAACCGTGCCGGTAAGGTCGACGTCATCATCGTCGCGCGCGGTGGCGGATCGATTGAAGATCTGGCCGCATTTAACGATGAAGCGCTGGCCCGAGCGATTGCTGGTTCTGCGCTGCCGGTGATTTCTGCCGTCGGCCATGAGACGGATTTCACCATCGCCGACTTTGTCGCCGATCTGCGCGCGCCCACGCCGTCTGCAGCGGCTGAACTGGTCATTGAGTCCAAACACCGCCTGGCGGAACATCTCGCGCATCTGCATCAGAGGTTGGACCGCGCCACGCGCTACCGCCTGCTGATGGCGCGCAACCATCTTCAGGAGCTGGCGCAACACGGCGCTTTCGCCCGCATACGTGACTTGCTGGGCCAGCGCGCGCAGCGCCTGGACGATCTGTCCCACCGGTTGGGCGCTAACTACCGCACGCTCCTGCACGATTATCATCGCCGGCTTGATGTTGCCGCAGCGCGCGTGCGCCACTTCGATTTTCGGCGTTCACTGGCCATTACCCGAGGCCAGCTCAATGCTGGCACGGAGGCATTGACCCACGCCTTTCGCACGCGCGTTGCCCAGGACCGTTCGCACTTGGAGCGGCTTGCAGCGCAGCTCAATGCGCTCTCTCCGGTCAAGATCCTGGAGCGCGGTTACGCGCTGGTCTTTGACTCGAGAGGCGAGCTGGTGAAAGACGCGGCACAGCTTGCGCCGGGCGCGGAGATTTCCGCGCGGGTAGCGCACGGTAGCTTCACGGCTGAAGTAAAAAAAACCAGTACGGATTGAGCGACACGTTCTTAAATTGCGGCAGAAATGTAATGAGATTGATTGCACGCCGTGGCGAATTGCTAAATACTAAGTACCAAGTACTAAATACCGGATAATGCGAAAACTTTTTGGCACAGATGGAATTCGCGGAGTCGCTGGCGAGTACCCACTCGATCAGAAGACGGTCCATGCTGTAGGCCGGGCCTTAGGCGACCATCTGCCCGATGGTCCCAAGCGCGTTGTTCTTGGCCAGGACACTCGCGAATCTAGCGGCTGGATCGCCGATACGCTTGCTTCCGGACTGCGGGACGCAGGCGTGCAAACAGAGAGCGCAGGCATAGTTCCCACACCTGCGATTGCTTACCTGGCGCACTCAAAAGGCTTCTCTGCAGGCGTTGTGATCTCGGCTTCGCATAATCCCTGGCGCGACAACGGTATCAAGGTCTTTGGTGGCGATGGCTACAAACTGCCGGACGCGATTGAACTGGAAATAGAAAGTGAGATTTTTTCTCTGCTCAAGGCAGGGACAAATGGGAGTTCTGTAAATACAGCACCCTCTTCTCTTCCCGGCGATTCCCGCCTGCAATTGGAATACCTGAAATGGCTGGCACGGGCCATTCCTGGCGCGGAGCGTCTCCGCATCGTAGTGGATTGCGCCAATGGAGCGGCAAGTTCTATTGCGCCGGAGCTGTTCAGTCGCACCGGCGTTGAGGCAAATCTGACGCATTCCGCGCCGGACGGACGCAACATCAACGAGAACTGCGGCGCCCTGCATCCTGAGGCTGTAGCCCGTGAAGTTGTCGAACGCAAAGCCGACATGGGTGTCTGCTTTGATGGCGATGCCGACCGCGCGCTCTTTGCCGATAGCAGCGGCAAAGTAGTCAATGGCGATGCCATTATCCTTCTGCTGGCGCGCGAACTGAAGCAGCGCGGCGAGTTGGCCAATGCCACGGTTGTCGCCACCACCATGTCGAACATGGGGTTGGAAATCGCGCTGCGTGAATTAGGAATCAAGCTGCTGCGCGCCCCAGTGGGTGATAAATATGTGCTGGAAGAGATGAAAAAATCCGGCGTGGTGCTTGGCGGCGAACAATCTGGCCACATCATCCTTTCCCGTGAAGCCACTACCGGCGACGGTCTGCTCACCGCCATGCGCGTACTGGCCATCGTCGCGGCCAGCAGCCGGCCGCTGGCACAACTTGTTTCCGGCATGAAGGTTTTTCCCCAGACCATCAAGAACGTTCGCGTACGGGAGAAGAGGCCCTTGGAGCAGATTCCCCAGGTCATGGCGGTCATCCAGAGCGCCGAGCAGGAGCTGAACGGAAACGGGCGCATTAACGTGCGTTATTCCGGAACCGAAGCGCTGGCGCGCGTGATGGTGGAAGCTGAGGCCGAAGGAGCCGTATACAGGCTCGCGGACAGCATAGCGGGTGCAATTGAAAATGCTCTCGGGGTTGGCCCTGGCTCTGGGCGTTGAACTCATGCCGTGGCGAAAACTAAGCTGGACGCAGCGAATCTTCCTTGTCGTACTCGCAGTGCTGGCCGCAATAGCTCTTCGTCCCTGGCTGGGTGAAGAGCTGGCGCAGGGCTTGGGAATCGCGCTGGTCGCGGTCTATCTTCTGGCTTATCTCTTCGCCATTGTCTTCCTGCCGCTGATTGTTTTCGTGCTCCTGCGGTTCGCCTATTCGCTGTTCGCCCGGCCTTACGTACGTCTCTGGCGCATCAAACGCTTCCGCAATGCCAGGCTTCTGAAAGAGACGATACGTCGCGGCGGGCGAGATGGATGAGTGAATCATTCCACGTCCCGCCAATTTAGTCCCACGCCGATCTCCACCAGCAATGGGACCGTCAATGAGTGCACGTTTTCCATCTTGTCGCGCACCAGCTCGCGCATTGTTTCGATCTCAGACTGCGGCACTTCGAACAGCAGCTCATCATGGACCTGCAACAGCATGCGCGCTTTCAATTTGCATGAGCGTAGTTCCTGATCAATGTGAATCATCGCCAGTTTAATTAAATCGGCGGCCGTGCCTTGGAGCGGTGTGTTCACCGCAGTGCGCTCGGCAAAGCCACGCATGTTGGCATTCTTGCTGTTGATGTCGGGGATAGGCCGTGAGCGGCCAAATAGCGTTTTCACGCTCTGCTCGCGCCGCGTCTCGTCGAGAACGCGATCAATGAACCGGCGCACTCCGGAGTATTTCTCAAAATAAGCATCGATAAACTTTTTCGCTTCGCGCTGCTCAATGCCAAGCTGCTGCGCCAGCCCGAAGGGAGAGAGCCCATAAACGATGCCGAAATTCACGGCCTTGGCTCGGCGGCGGTGCTCGTCTTCAATCAGCATGGGCGGCACGCCAAAGACCTGCGACGCGGTTAAGCGGTGAATGTCATCACCCCGCCGAAAGGCTTCCACCAGCAGCGCGTCTTCAGAGAAATGCGCCAGCAGCCGCAGTTCGATCTGCGAATAATCGGCAGAGAGAAGAACATGCCCGGGCTCGGCAATAAAAGCGGCGCGGATCTCGCGCCCCTGCTCGCTGCGTATGGGAATGTTCTGTAGGTTCGGGTTGATTGAAGACAGCCGGCCCGTGGTTGTGCCGGTCTGGTTGAAAGTAGTGTGCACCCGCTGCGTCTTCGGATCAATGAGCAGAGGTAGCGAGTCCACGTAAGTGCTTTTAAGCTTGGAAAGCTGGCGATAATCCAGCACCAGGCGCGGCACTTCATGCGTTTCTGAAAGCGCTTCAAGAACGTCCACTGCCGTGGAAACGGTCTTGCCTTTGCCGTACTTGACGGGTTTAGGCAGGTTGAGCTGGTTGAAGAGCACGTCGCCAAGCTGCTTGGGCGAATTTATATTGAACATCACGCCGGCTTTGTCGTGGATCTCGCGCGCCTTGGCATCGCATTGTTTCTCCAGTTCGATAGAGAGCGTGCCCAGCATCTGGCGGTCAATTTTCACGCCGGCTTGCTCCATGCGTGCCAATACCGGCGCCAGCGGGAGGTCGACCTGTTCGTACAGCGGCATCTGCCCTGCGCTCTCCACCTCTTTGCGCAACACCGGGGCGATGCGGCCGGTCACGTCCGCGGCCTCGGCAACTGACGGCGAAAGACTCAGGTTAAAGCTGCGCACCGCAATCTCCGCCAGCGTGTGCTTCGTGTACGTCGGGTTGATGATGTAGGAGTAGAGCATGGGCTCGTCGCGCACGCCTGCCAACTCCACGCCGTGCGCTTCAAGTTCGCGCAGTGCCGCTTTGTAATCGTGAATCGTCTTTGGGATATTGGCGTCGCGGAGCAGGCATTTCAACTCCGTGGAGATTTCGTCGTCATTCAGTACCGCGCTAAACGCCTTCCCCGGCTCGGCTGAGAGGGCCAATGTGAGCGGAGCCGTCGGGTTTGCAATCGGAACGGGCGGCGCGTCAAAGAACAGCTCGCCAGATTTTTGCTCCGCCTCTTCTTCTTCCGGTTCTTCGTCCTCAATCTTTGGGGCGGCCGTAAATTCAAAGGCAATCGCCAGGGATACCTTTGCCTTGGCCAATGCCTTCACATCTTTGACCGATTTCAGCTCACGATAATCTTTCTCTCGCACCTCCATTACCGGCACCAGCTCTTTTAACAGCGTAGTGAATTCAAGTTCGCTGAAGAGCGCGCGCAGTGCGTCCATGTCGGGATCGCCGGCCACCATCTTCGCCAGATCCAGTTCGATCTCCACGTTTTGGTCGATGGTGACAAGCTGCTTGCTCCACAAAATTGTGTCTTTGTTGTTCAGGAGAGACTCGCGGTAGGTCGTCTTCTCTACTTCCGCCGCATGTTCCAGCGCGTTGTCCAGCGTGCCAAAGCGCTTGATGATGTCAACCGATCCTTTATCGCCAATGCCTGGGGCCCCGGGAATATTGTCAATCGAGTCGCCGCGCAGCGCCATCACGTCTATTACCTGCTCGGGACGCACTCCCAGAATTTCCTCCACTTTGGCCGCGTCGCAGATCAGGTTGTCTTTCGGCGGATTGAGCACGCAGACCTTGTCATTCACCAGTTGCAGCATGTCCTTGTCGCTGGAGACGACAAAAACCTGGTAAGACTGCGTGGCTGCTTTGCGCCCCACCGTGCCGATCACATCGTCGGCTTCAAAGCCCTGCGACTCGAGAATAGGAATGCGGTAGGCCTCCAGCGCGCGCCTAATGTATGGCACTTGCTGCGCCAGGTCGTGCGGCATTTCCTTGCGCTGGGCCTTGTATCCCAGGTAATCCACGTCCTTAAAAGTCTGGGTCTTGATGTCGAACTTGCGCACTGAGGTAACGGTTTTGGCCTGTTCGTCGCGGAAGGTTGGGCCCGCCACATCAAAGACCGCCGCCAGGTATTCCGGATTGAAATCCGCGCGCAGCTTGCGCAGCATATTTACAAAAACGTAGGTGGCCGCCGTGGGAACGCCCTTCTTGGTAGACATTGGACGCTGCCGCGCCATGGCGTGATAGGCGCGGAAGATAAAGGACATCGTGTCCAGAAGAAAGACGCGGCCCTTCTGCGCGGGGTTGGGATTGGTGGCCAAACCTTAAATTTTATCCTTTCCGATCACTGTCATCCGCGTTCATCGTTCCAATGATCCGATACCTACCCCCCACCTGGTAACAGTTCTATCCCAAGTCGATCCCATGTAGCACCGCGCCTCGGCGGTGGGAGCTCCTGGCTTTCCCGATCACCAGATCACCCGATGACCGATGCCCCGATCACATCCTACCCCCTCCCGGCCTATCCCACTTCATCCCAGATTGGCGTGCACTTGAGCACTCTATACCCCACTTAAAACGAAAAACGCAACCGGAGCGGTCCTCCGTTGCGTCTTCATGCGAACGTAATCAGTACAATTTCCGGCTTGGTTCCTACCCGCAAGGGCGGTCCCCACGTTCCGGTGCCGTATGTTGTGTAAACCCGCATTTTGCCAGAAAGTTGCAGTCCATGCGCGAATTTCCCCCACACGCGCCTCACCACCCATGTCCAGGGAAAGAACTGGCCGCCGTGCGTATGCCCGGAGAGTTGCAATGAGATTCCCTCTGCCTCGCTGATAGGCAGCCGCACCGGCGCATGCAGCAGCAATATGCTGGCGCGCCCGCGGTCCAGGCCCAGGCTTCGCAGAATTGAGAGATAGCGCTCCGGGTTCGTAGCGTCGCGGTAATGCACACCGGCGATCTGCAACCCATCCACCTCGACTTTTTCATTATTCAGCACCCGGACGCCGCTTCGTAGCAGCGCCGGCAGATATTCCGCGTGAGCATAGAACTCTTCATGGTTTCCCGGGATGTAATAGATGCCGTGAGATGCCGCTTTGCCTGACACAAGTTCCTTCCACGGCAGCGCCAGCCGCTCAAAATCTCCGGCTACACCGTCATAGAGATCGCCCGCGATCAGCACAATGTCCGGTTGCAGCCCCGCAACCCGCCGGACTACCCGGGTCACGAAGCCGTAATTGCGAATATGTCCCAGGTGAAGATCGCTGACCAGCACGGCCTTGCGCCCTCGCCATTGCGGCGGCAAATTATCCAATGCGATCGTGACTCGCGTCACGCGCAGCAATGCGGCATTCACAATCCCATAGAGAGTGGCCGCAATCGCCATGGCAAACATCGCATCGGCAATCAACCAGCGCTCCCAACCCCAGCCGGCAATCGCGCTGGTTGCATAAATAATCCAGGAGGCAATTGAGGCCACAAAGAAGAAGCTGAACAGGCCCAGCCAGGCCGCCGCCGCGGCATAGAACGTCCGCACCAGCGGATGAAACGAATACCAGCCGCGCAGCGAGGCGGCCACAAAGCTGACGGAGAGTAGCCCAAACGCCAGCTTCGCTTCCCGCGATGCCGTCCAGCCGCCGTAAAAATAGGCCAGGGTGGCGTACACAAACCAGTGCGCCAGAAAAAGAATTGCCTGGACGATGCTGACAAAGACGAAAAGCCGGGTGCGCAACCTGTGTGAAATCCTTCAATCAATAGATGCAGGATGAGTTTACAAGAGTAAGCCGCAGCCAGTCGCGTCGTAAGCTATCAGAAGAGACTTAAGCGTGCTCCATTGCAGCAGATAATCTACTCGCGCCAACGCAGGCTTATAATTCGGGACCGGTCGCGCCGGTGAAACGTCCCTTTCGCTTGGCGAACAAATGAATGCACAAGCGCTTGTGTCTGGAGAGGACATCATTCCACAAACATGCAATCCCCATAAGAGAAGAACCTGTACTTCTCCGCAACGGCATGTTTGTAAGCTTTGAGCACGTTCTCTCGTCCCGCAAAGGCCGCGACCAGCATCAACAACGTTGATTTAGGCAGATGGAAATTGGTCAGCAGAGCGCCGACCGCGCGAAACTGAAAGCCGGGATAGATAAAGATGTCGGCTTCCCCGGCGCCGCTCGCGATGCGCGCTGGTCCTGTCGAATTTTCGGCGCTCTGTGAGGCCGTAAATTCCAGCGTCCGGACGGTGGTTGTTCCCACGGCCACAATCCGCCGCTTTTCTTCCAGCGCGCGATTGAGCTGCGCCGCTGCCGCAGGAGAAATCGAAAAGCTTTCACGATGCAGTTTGTGCTGTTCCACGTTCTCCGCATGGACCGGCTGAAACGTTCCCAGGCCCACGTGCAGGGTGATCTCAGCGATTCCAATCCCGCGTTCGCGGATATTGGCCAGCATTTCTGGCGTAAAGTGCAGACCCGCCGTTGGGGCAGCGATGCTGCCTCGGGATTCAGGACGAGCATAGACGGTCTGGTAACGCTC
>JBARMK010000235.1:0-34624 GCA_049802395.1 Candidatus Angelobacter sp. | reverse complement strand
CTATTTCCAGGATGTTCCACAGGGCGGCAGCTTCCGTCCCTTCCCCGCTCCCGTCGATCCTCATTTCCTCCCGCTGCCCGTATTCCTCGCACAGATTGCCGGAGTTCCGGGCTTGCCGCCGCTGCCGCAAGTTTCATTTGTTGACCCGAACCTTGGCGTGCTGGGGATCACCAAAGAAAACGACGAGCATCCGCCCACCGACATCCAGCGCGGCCAAGCGTTCGTTTCGCAAGTGATAAACGCGGTGCGCAACAGCCCGTTCTGGAAAGACACGATCATTCTCTTCACCTACGATGAGCACGGAGGTTTTTACGACCATGCGGTCCCACCCCGTGCTCGGCAGGGCCACGCTCCCAATCCTGATGGCATCAACCCGGGACAATGCGCAGACCTGTCGAACCCGCCGCTCAGCTTGCAGCCCGGCCAGGGTGCGGAATGCTCCACCAATCTATTAAGCAAGACGGATACCACCACTAAAGATGCGGCTGATCTGTGTCCGCAGTTCGCTCTCGATCCCACCGGCCCGTTTCCGGCGGCTTGCGCCAACTTTGATCAGTATGGCGTCCGCGTGCCGTTCTTGGCCATTTCGCCGTTTTCCAAGCCCAGCTACGTCTCCCACACCGTGGGCGACCACACATCAATTCTGGCGCTGATCGAAACAATTTTCATGACGCCCGCCGGAACCCGCTCGGACGATGACGACGAGAACAGCACACGTCCGCACCTGACCAAGCGCGATCTGAATGCCAACACGCTGGAAGACATGTTCGATTTCAATACTTCGCCTTCACTGAATACTAAGATTGGTGTGGCACTACCGCCTGCACAGGACTGCACGCCGGCAAGATAAATGTGGTCTTCATGTCCTTTGGGGCCCGGTATTGAGCCGGGTCCTCTTTTTTCCTCCAAGCCGTCGCATATAGTCGCTCATCGTTATTGATTCCAGATATTTTTTCTCCGACCTTTCACCGTTCCTCCCGGGGATTACCCGTGGGGGACCGGAAGAGCGCCCTTCCTTCCATCGAAATGACCAGCAAGCTTACCCGCGGGCGCATTCAGCGCCCAAATGTGTACGCGAGGTTAAACTCCTATAAAAAGTGCGCCGAGTATTACCAAAGTTATTGATTTGCCCATCCAACTACCTTAAGTTGTTTGCAGCGGAAGTTGTGCAACCTTGTTTTTGAGAGCAACTTTCCTGCTGGGTCAGGAGGCGGCTGTGGCGCAGTTTCTTGCAGGTTTGGCGCGGCTTACACGAGGCGCGGAGTTGCCTGTTCAAGTGGCGGCGATCTGTTACCGCCGGAACGGCTCTTCTGTGGAATTCTTGCTCGTAAATACCAGCTCAGGAAAGTGGACGTTTCCTAAAGGACGGCTCTGCCCTGGTTTGTCTCCAAGTGAGAGCGCCGCGCGTGAGGCATGGGAGGAAGCGGGTGCCAAAGGGCGGATCGAAGACGACCATTTCGGCCATTACCTCGATACCAAACGCGCATTAGGGCATGATGCGCGCACCCGTGAAGTTCGAATTGCAGCCTACCTTTTTGAAGTTCACAGCACTGAGACTCCCGAAGAAAGCGGCCGCAATCCAAGCTGGTTCTCCCCTCAGCAAGCCCGGAAGCAATTGGCGGAAGCTCGCTTCCCACAGTATGCGAAGAGCATCGTCAATATCGTTGATGCGACCCTTGAACAAGTTAATGCTTCGATTCGCTGATCGGGTAGGTAGGATGCTGTTCAAACCGAGCATGGATCGTCTGGCACGGACCGTTCTATTGCGTACGATATTTGCTCAAGACATTTTTGATGTTTGGCACATATTGACGGGCCTTCGACTTTGCTTATGAATAGGTCGGCAATGTCAGCATCCGGAGGGATATAGTTCACTCCTGAGATAAGGATTATCGGAAGTGTCGGCCACTTAGTCTTGATATGTCGGGCAAGTTCGGTGCCGGTTCTTGCCTGGCATTAGGTGCGCCTTGAAGCAGGGCTTCTCTACTGCTGCCATCCGCCCCCCAACGAGCGGTAAATCTGCACCAATGACTGGAGCTCTCTAAGCTGGGCTTGCGCCAAAGTAAGCTGAGCTGAGAAATATCTTGTGTCGCTATCAAGGACTTCCAGGTAGCTCGTAGCGCCGCCCTTGTATCTCATGTTCGATAATTTTGTCGCTTCTTCAGCCGAGTGCGTCAGCTGCTCCTGCTGGACCCGGAACTCCTGGCTCTTGCGGTATCCAACAAGCGCATCGGAAACGTCGCGAAATGCCTGCTGCACAGTATGCTGGTAGAACAAGGTGGCCTCTTGAGTCTGGGCCTGGGCAAACCTGACCCGGTTCCGGATCCTGCCACCCTCAAACACCGGTTGGAGAGCGCTGCCGCCGAATGTCCAAAGGCCTGCAGGCCCCGCGAAGAGCCCAGTCAGAGCGGAGCTTTGATAGCCGCCGGTGGCCGTTAATGAAATCTGGGGGAAGTAGTCTGCTTTGGCGACGCCGATCTGGGCGTTAGTAGCGACCAATTGCTGCTCCGCCTGGCGGATGTCTGGACGGCGCTCAAGCAGAGACGACGGAAGCCCTGCGGGAACTTCCAGCGCATGCGGTTGATCCACCAGCTTTCTTCCCCGGGCGATACTTTGAGGATTGTTGCCTAGAAGAATGCTGATGAAATTCTCCTGCTGCTCGATCCTTTGTTCAAAATCCGGGATGGAGGCTGCCGCAGCATAGACCAGTTGCTCAGCCTGCCGAACATCGAGCATGGATGTGGCGCCGTGATCAGCGAGGATCTGCGTCAAACGCAGAGAGTCTTTTCGAGAAGCAAGCGTTTGCCGTGAGATATCCAGTTCCAGGTCCAGCTCGCGCAATTGAAAATACGCGCTGGCAAGATCGCTGACGAGCGAACTGATGACCTGGCGCTGCGCCCATTCCTGCGAGAGCAGACTGGCCCGGGCAGACTCCGTGGCGCGCCGGAACTTTCCCCAAAAATCCAGCTCCCATGCGAGCGAAAGACTTATCTGAGTGGCACTGGTCTCAAAGCTGGGAAAGCGCGCTGTTTGTGCGCTGCGCTCATTCAGGGAGGATGCGCTTGCAATCACGGATGGAAGCTGGTCTGCTCGCGTGATACCGAGCTGTGCTCGCGCTTCAAGGATCCTGGCGGCAGCAATCCGTACATCATAGTTCTGTTTCAGAGCTGTCCGAATCAGATCACGCAAGGCCTCATCCTGAAAGGCGTCCCACCATTTCTGATCGCCAAACGAAGCTGCGGCAGACTTACTAGCTTGTTCCGCTGATGCACCTCTATACTCGGGAGGTACAGGTACAGCCGGCCTTTTATAATTGGGTCCTACGGCACAACCGGAGCACAGCATCGCGAGAATACCAACCACGAGTTGCGGTTTTATCGAATTCATCTCAATCATCTCCCTGTGTCGGCAGAGGCGATGTGGCAGGGGCAATCGTCGTCCCATGCCTCTTCTGAGACAGTTTTTCAACTGTGACAAACAAAACGGGAATGATGAACACGGCAATCAGCGTGGACGCCAACATTCCGCCGATCACCGTGGTGCCCATGATCTGGCGTGAGACGGACCCAGCTCCACTCGCAATCCAGAGCGGTACGCAGCCAAGTACAAACGCAAACGAAGTCATCAGGATAGGCCGCAATCGCAGCCTGGCGCCCGCAAGCGCAGCTTCCACTAGCGGCTGCCCGCCTTCGTAAGCGTCTTTTGCGAACTCAACGATTAATATGGCGTTTTTCGCCGCCAGACCAATCAGCATAACCAGCCCAATCTGTGAGTACACGTCGCTTTCAATTTGGACCATATAAGGCGGCAGAAAGACACCAATCACTATGCGACGCAACCATAGCACCATGAAAGCACCGAAGACCGCGACCGGAGTACTCAAGAGTACGCTGAACGGCAATGACCAACTCTCGTATAGGGCCGCGAGGATGAGAAACACTACCAGAAGTGAAAAGCCAAAGATGATGGTGGGGGACACTCCTTCCTGGGCCTGCTTCTCCTGGAATGAAATTCCTTGATAGTCGTATCCCATTTCAGGAGGCATTGTTTCGGCAAAGACCTTCTCCAACGCCGCCATGGCCTGGCCAGAGCTGTAACCGGGCGCGGCGCTGCCGATGATCTGTGCCGAGCGATAGAGGTTGTAGCGCATGGTGAATTCAGGACCGGAACGTGACTCAAACCTCGTCAACGCGGATAGCGGTACCATCTCTCCACGGTTGTTGCGAACATAAAATTGCCCCACGTTCTCGGCCCGGTTGCGGTATTCACCTTCGGCTTCCACGTAAACCTGCCACGTCCGGCCGAACTGGTTGAAGTAGTTGATGAAAGACCCTCCCATGAATGCCTGAATCGTTCGATAGACGTCCTTGATGTCAACGCCCTGCTTGAGCGCTTTGTCACGGTCGACAGCAATGAACTGTTGCGGTACCTTTGGCAGGAAGGTAGTGTTGACCGTGGCGACCTCCGGACGCTTCCGGACTGCTGCAAGGAATTTGTTCAGGTTGTCTGCAAGAAACTCAACGTCTTTTCCCGACCGGTCCTCCAGCACGAACGTGAATCCACCAGAAGTTCCTACTCCGGGAATGGCTGGAGGGGAGAATGAGAACGCAATGCCCTGCGGGAGACCGGCAAGTTTCCTGTTGATGCTTTGGCGAATGAACTGATATTGTTCTTCCCGTTTCTTGCGGTCACTCCATTCCTTCAACGTGACAAAAAAGAATGCGTTATAGCTCGACCGCGTAAGACTTAACAGGCTGAACCCGACAACACTAGCCGTGGATTCGACGCCGGGCGTCTTAGCCAGCATATCTTCTATTTCATGCGCGGTGACCTCTGTCCGCTGCAGCGATGAAGCGTTAGGAAGCTGCAAATTCAGGTACATATAACCTTGATCTTCATCAGGAAGAAAGCTCGAGGGCAGCCTGGAGCTAAAGAAGCCCGCAAGAACTCCGCACACGGCAAGCAGAATAAACGCAATCGCGCTTTTACGGATGAGCGCGCCAGCAGCCCATATATAACCGTTGGTTGCCCGCGCGAAGATTCGGTTGAACCAATCGAAAAACCTGCGCAGCAGGCCTCCACTCTTCTTGCGCGGCTGCAGCAGCAATGCTGAAAGAGCTGGGCTCAAGGTCAACGCGTTAAAGGCGGAGAGTATCACGGACACAGCGATGGTCACAGCGAACTGCTGGTAAAGGCGGCCAGTGATTCCGGGGACAAAGGCTGTAGGAATAAATACTGCAGAAAGCACCAGCGCAATGCCGACCACCGGGCCAGAGATCTCCTGCATTGCTTTAAATGTTGCGTCTTTCGGCGACATGCCTTCTTCAATGTGGTGCTCTACCGCCTCTACCACTACAATCGCGTCGTCAACAACCAGTCCGATAGCCAGGACAAGACCGAACAGCGAAAGCGTGTTGATGGAAAAACCAAATACCGGAAAGAGAACAAAAGTTCCTACAAGAGACACGGGCACGGCCAGGAGCGGAATGAGCGTTGCGCGCCAGCCTTGCAGGAAGATATAAACCACAATGATGACCAGAACGATGGCGATCAGCAGGGTCTCCACGATCTCCTTGATTCCTTCCGATACGGCACGGGTCGTGTCCAGGGCAATGGTGTAATCGATACCTTGAGGCAGTCTCTGCCTCTCCTCCGCGAGAAGCTTCTTGACTCCTTCTGCCGCTTGAACCGCGTTCGACCCTGGCAACTGATACACCGCGACGATCGCGCTCGGCTTGCCATTCATGTGAGAAACGATCGTATAGTCCTGCGCGCCCAGTTCTACACGTGCGACGTCCTTGACTCGTACGATCCCACCGTCCGGAGCCGCGCGTACAACGATCTGTTCAAACTCCTCAGGCGTAGTGAGGCGCCCCTGCGCCCGGACCGAATAGGTGAATTCCTGGCCGCGAGGCACGGGTTCGCCGCCAATCTGACCGGCAGGATTCACCGTGTTCTGCGACTGGATTGCATTCACAATGTCGGGTACGGTTATGCCGAGTTTTGCCAGTTGGTCCGGCTTTACCCATAACCGCATCGCATACTTGCCCGCGCCAAACACTTGCACGCTGCCGATCCCGGGAACGCGCGACAATGGATCATTAAGGTTTATGTACGCGAAATTGGCAAGAAACTTTGAGTCATAGATACCGCTGGGCGAATAGAGACTGATCAACATTAACGGTGCAGTAAGTGTCTTCTGCACCGTAACACCGAAGTTTGTGACTTCGACCGGAAGCTGTGAAGCTGCTTGCGTCTCTCTTATCTGCGTCAGGATCAAGTCCGTGTTCGGATCGGTTTTGACGTCGTAGTCGACGATGAGCCGCGTTTCGCCTGTAGATGAGTTGACGGAATACATATAGTTCATGTTGTCGACACCGCTCATCTGCTGCTCAATCGGCGTGGCCACCGACTGTTCTACTGTCTGCGCATCAGCCCCGACATAGGTTGTCTGCACTTGCACTTCCGGGGGCGCAATCGCCGGGAACTGAGAGACGGGAAGGGTGACGATGGTGATGGCGCCCACGATCACGGTCAGGATCGAAATCACGATGGCTACGATCGGGCGATTAATGAAGAACTTTGACATGGCTAGCCTCCAGCCTTTGCTGAGTCGGCAGATACCGGTTTCACCAGAGCGCCATCTCTCACTTTCATCAGTCCTTCCACAACGACGCGTTCACCAGCCTTCACCCCTTCATTCACTATCCATAAGTTCCCTACCCGCTCTCCAACGGTAACCGGACGGATACTTACCTTGTTATCGTCTCCGACCACCGCAACTTGGTGACTTCCCTGCAGCTCAATGACTGCCCTTTGCGGAACCAGCAAGGCGCCATCGTAAGTTCGTACTGAGGCACGAATGCGTCCGTAGCCGCCGGGACGAAGAAGGTTGTTCGGGTTAGCGAAGACGCCTGCGATTCGTATGGCCCCGGTAGCGGGGTTTACCTCCCGGTCGGCAAAGTAGATCGTTCCCTTTTGTTCATACACCTTACCGTCGGCGAGCAGCAGCGCCAGTGATATGCGCTTTCGCTGTTCCTCCACGCTGGCCTGCGTAGGAAACCTGCGATGGAAATCGGTGAACTCCTGCTCACTGACAGTGAAATAGGCTTTGATGGGGTCTACTTGCGACACAGAAGTCAGGATCGAGCTCGGTCCAACGAGATTTCCAATTTGCACCTGCGCAAAGCCGGCAATCCCACTCACCAGGGAGGTAACTTTGGTCCACTCCATGTTGAGCGCAGCCTGTTCTACATTGGCCTGCGCCGCCTGGACTTGGGCCTGCGCACCCAGCTTTGCCTGGACCTCCGTATCCAGTTGGCTTTGGGCGATCGCTTGTGCCTGCGCTAACGGCGTGTCGCGCTCAACATCAAGGCTGGCCTTGCCAAGCTGCGCCTGCGCCAGCGCCAGTTGCGCCTTCGCCTGGTCCAGTGCGGCCTTGAATGGGCGAGGATCTATCTCAAATAGGACGTCTCCCTTCGTGACGACAGATCCTTCCTTATAGTTCTGCTTGATGATGTAACCAGAAACGCGGGGTTGGATTTGTGCATTTACGTATCCATCCAGCGTTGCTACCCATTCGCTATAGACCGGTGTGTCCCGCTGCACGACGGTGGCGACCTCAACGGGCAATGGGGGAGCAGACGGTGCAGCTTTAGTATTGGTGCATCCGGCTTGAAACAAAAGAAAGCTGTCAACAATCAGCACGCCGAAAACCCTTAGGTTTACCGATGCTTTGAATGACATTTTGCAGTGACCTCCAATCAGCAAACGGGACTTCTCGTCAGATGGTTGACCTCGTGTCTCTCCGCACCTCAGCTTCAGCAAAAGATGCGACAGACTTCTTTGAGGACTCAAAAATCCTCGCAGTAGTCACTCGCCGATCTCAGAACTGCAAAGCAAGGCTCCCTGAGCGCTAACGCCTGAAGAGACGCTGATCTCTCGCCAGCGTTCCGCATTTGCCGCACTCACTGCCTCGGCCTGGGTAGCGTAGTGAATGGCGTCGCTACCCAGCAGGAGATATACCGGCAGACGATAGCTGCCAGCTAGACGAAGAATCATCTGAGCCACTTGGGTTTTAGCTACGCTGCGCCGCTGGCGGGCGAAGGCTCATGTGCATAAACCAAGGGCACATTGACCAGGTGCTCGCTCAGGAACCATATCTGGAGTTCATTAGTACGGAGCACTTCGCTCACAACCAGGTCATTGGTTCCGTCATCGCCCTGTTCAGAAGCGCGGCTTGCCAGTGTTCGAGCCTGGCGGATGATGATTTGATGAGCATCAATCAGCCGTGATAATTGAACGGGGATTTCTTCCCGGCCTCGAGGGGGCCGCTCGATTTGCGTAGTTTCAGCCACGTCCGCGGCCATTGCCAAGCTGATCCCGCCCAACAGTTGAATGCGCTCGGCAATTGAGTCAACCAACTCAACTTGCTCGTCAAAATGTTTGTCGTAAAGAAGATGCAGCTGATAAAAAGTGGGGCCGGCAACCTGCCAATGACATTTCTTGTATAAATCGCGAAGCGTCATCGTATCCGCAAGCAGTTGGTTCAACTGCTCTGTCATCTCAAGCCGAACCGGCTCTTCAAGCTCGAGAGGCAACATGGGGCTGACGGTTCCGTAAGCCTGGATCTCGCGGGCGCGCTGGTGAAGACGAGGTTGTGCGCTGATGTTTCTAGTGATTTTCGCATGATTCTGTTTTTTTGCCATGAGAGTCTCCATGGTGAAAGGTCATTCTTCCACGACAGGAAGCATACTCGCGTTTCATCCCGGAGTGAAGGCCGACCAAGGAGATATGCGGCTGCTCCCTCCATCATAGAGCGCGGCTTATCGCGCCGACTGATGTCTAGATATTGATCGATACCATCGTCCAATAGATTCATCGCTGCGCTTTTGGCTTAATCACAACGGTGTATCGGATCCGAATTGGGATGCGTCCAGCAGATCTTTATCTTGCCAAGGAGGACACACCATGAGCTTCGAAAGAATGCGGTACACCGTCAAAGGCCATACCAAAAGCATTCTTGCCGCAGCAGCCACGGTGCCTTCTGTGTTCTCCCGCTCACAGCGCAAGTTACGCCCAACCCGCAGCAAAACATTCATTAAATCCAATCGGAAAGAACTTATATCCAATAAACGAGGAAATAGATGAATGCAAATCCAAAAGAGCAAATGGTAATCCGCGAAGTTTCTCCCGCCGGCGCGGAACAGCGGCCGAAAGAACTTGACATCAAGCTCCCGCCATCGCCTGGGCCGTTCGGCGCCTATGTGGAAGCGGTGCAGAGCGGCAATCTGCTTTTTCGGAGCGGGACGGCTGCGAATTTCAATAGGAGGCTGTATGGGCTTTGCCTGACAAATGGCACTTGCCTAATAACTCCGCAACCTGCCCAACAAATGAGGTCGCATGACGGCATCTGTTAGTAACTATACTTACCGTGGCGTGGTTAGGGGCGCGGGTTGTGTTCCCAATTCAATACTCCGCATCGGGCCGTCCAACGTGCCCGACAAAGGGCGTGTGTGCATGGCCTTAAAAGTTTACCTAGACAGCAGCGGTAAGCCTGAAACGGAATCGATAACATTAAGCGGTATTGTCGGCACAGATGAATTGTGGGCCGAGTTTGAGCCTGTATGGAAAGAAGCACTGGACGACAATGATGTTCCGATGCACAGGGATGGTTATAGACGCTTCCACATGGCAGCATTGTTTGCGAGAGACAGAGGGTACGAAGGGTGGGATGTGGCGCGTGAGAAGAAACTTTTCTTAGACCTATTCAATGTGTTAGGCAAATTCAGGGGCACACGTTTATGTGCGTATTCATGCACGGTGATGATGGAAGGTTATCGCAGAGCCAAAAAAGAATTTCCGGTCTTGAGAAAAGCCGAAGCGATCTGTGTAAATCATTGTATTGGCGGTATCGCTCTTACGCCAGAAGAAAAAGAACCCTCGCGGACTATGCTTGAGTTGTACTTTGACCATAACGAAACCTTTCTGGACACTATTAACAGAATTTGGCAAAAAGAGCATAAACAACCCGACGGGTGGGCCTCACAGGTTGACTGCATTCTGCCTGTGAGTGACAAGTATTATCCGATTCAAGCAGCAGACCTACTGGCCGGAATGATAGGCCGTTCTCGCGGTGATGCAGACAGGTGGAAGGGGCTTGGGCAGTTTATGAGCGAAGCCATAATCCATCATCATGTTGACCTTTATGACTACGCGGAAATTGTAGAAAAGTACAAGCAAGGCTAATTCTTCCAGAAAGTTGCTTCAATTCCTAACTCTTGCATTTCGTGAATGAGCACTACCAGATTATGACAGAGCACCTTACAAAGCGTTTCGTTAGTCATGGCAGTATCCGTCTTGCTTCGGATAGAGTCGCCAAACTTGCGCTTCATCATGGAAAAGGTGCTCTCAACATTGGAACGCTTATGGTAGTGCTGCAAAAACTCTTGCCGCCTGTACATGAAGTAGTGGAACATCTCTTGAAACTTGCCGCCAACGGAGCCGTTGTTATTGTCCTTGAGCGCAATGAACGGTGTAGCGCCAAGAGCAGCAATCGCGTCAACATTCTTACGGCTTCCGTAACCTTTGTCGGCACAGACTTCGGCAACTTTGAAATTACGCGCCGTGGTTTCCAGCATCGGCGGCAGAAGCGGGGAATCTCCCGCGTCTTTGCCTTCGATTTCAACGGCGGTAACGATGTGGGTTTTTACTCCGCACATCAAATGGACTTTCACCCATTCGTGCTTTTGCCGGACTCTGCCGTATTTGTGGTCAAACCAGCGATGAAAACGGGACGTTGTAAAGCCGGAAGAATCCACGGCAAAGTCAGTTTCTACAGCCTTCAAAGGCATACTGGTTTGCACGATGAGACTCTTGAGAATAGGCGTAAGCGTTGCATCTTCAAGGTAGTTGAAAATCGAATTGTAATGCGGGATGTGCGAGATGTATCCACGCTCATGCGACCCGCGCAAATCGCTCATAAATCGCCTTCCGCTGACTGTGCTGTAAACCTTGAAGGTTGCGCTAAAGACAGCGTCGGCAAGGGGCAGAGATGGCCTTCCGCGCCTCTGGCATACAGGTTGTGTAATACCCGCGCAAAGGTCGCGCAACAATTCTTGGAACCTATCTTGTTCGCTAGTCTGAGCAGCGTTGTACACTGGCCAGTTCTGCGGATAGGTTTTACGGGTTTCTGCTTTTATCGTGACGGTTTCCGTAACAGTGGTGCTCCCATCTATGTTTTCTTCCCGCTTCATTACGTAGGTGACAGCAAAGATGTGTTTGCACTTCAATTGGCGAGTTTCAAAGTCAGGACAGGAACAGGTAGGAATCGCACTCGAAACATTGACGCGGTAAGCTCCCGCGCCAGCCTGAGAGGGTACAGCCCAAAAGCCGCGCTCTCCCTTTGTGATCGTTCGGGTTGCCGCCAGTTCCAATCCGCGCTGTTGTCTCGCTTCCATATCAAGCCCTCTCTTTCTGAGAGGTATATTACTAATAGGTATATGTGATGTCAAGTAAAATATCTCAAGTATATTACTTGACGGAATACAGCTTTGGTCGTACCATATTGGCATGGCCAAAATCACGCTTCAAGGCTATCAGTGCGAACGCTGTGAGCACACATGGGTTCCGCGACAGGGAAATGACGAAGAACCCAAGGTGTGCCCGCGCTGTAAATCGCCTTACTGGAATACACCGCGCAAGTCCGATAGCAAAAAGACAAAGCGGGGCTAGGACAGGGCTTTTACGCCTGTATGAGCACAATGACAATGATTAAATCGTTCGAGCAAAGAACGATTACGGTCACTGTCTGTGCCCGTCTTATACGGGGCACTATGGCCTCTTTCTGGGGTTTTACTGCGGGTAGAATCCCTTTAGCGGTATTAATAGAACGTGGATTATCAGTAATGGCATGAAAAACGCCCACTTTGGGTAGAAGTGGGCGTTTCGTTTACTTCAAACAGTATATCACAGTGGTAGCTTGGCAGTCGAGGGGGCGAATCATGATAGAGAAAATCAAAGCGGCCATCCAAGGGTGCAGTCGGAACCAAGCAGAAAACCGCAATGTTTCATTTTCAGGTGTTGATAAATGCTGATGCTTTAGCTGGCGTCAACCCAGAAGGATTTTGCAGAGAAGTCTCGGTTTCAGAAAGGTATGCAACCGAGTTCAGAAAAATGATTGCTGTGGTTCGGCTGATGAAGGAGCAAGGAAAAAAGATTGTTTGAAACCAAGACTTATATCCGACAAAGAGAAACCCGCCATTTCTGGCGGGGTCTGGTAGCTAGAGACTTACCAACGGCGGCCAGCGTTTCAGTGGTTTGTAATCCCCTGTTTTCCAGTCCGATAGGTCAGGTGAAATTGTAATGGACGATTCAACATCAAAGCTGAGATACGTTCGGTCTTGGAACATGATTCCGATTGAGTATCCGTTTTCTGTGGGCATGAGTTCCACCCCCTCGACGGTCTTTCCCTTAATCTCAGGAAAGGCATTTTTACGTTTTCTGCGGGAGCGTGTAACCTTGCTCTTAGCCATTGTCGCCTCTCATTCAGGTGCTTTGGTTAGGGCCGCGTTCGTGCTCAAACACGGGCGCGTCCCGTTACGTACTTATAAGCGCACATCTGGCGAATGCAAAGACAAAAGCGACTTGCCCAACAATTCGGAGTCTTGCCCAACAAATAGCCATGTGATGCCAGTTGTTAGGCAAAGCCGGCTGTATGGCAGCAACAACTGCAGTAGCAACAATGCAGGTGGCGCAGATACCCAAAGCTGGAGCAGGTTTCCAGATCGTTGAGCACGAGATTCCTGAGCCAGGTGCAGGACAAGTGCGGATCAAAGTGCAAGCCTGTGGTGTTTGCCACAGTGACTCGCTTACGGTAGAGGGTTCCTGGCCCGGAATTCATTATCCTCGCGTTCCCGGCCATGAAGTGGCAGGCATTATCGATGAAGTGGGTAAGGAAGTTTCCGTGTGGAAGAAGGGACAGCGTGTGGGTGTCGGCTGGCACGGCGGCCAGGACAACACATGCTCCGAGTGCCGGCGTGGAGATTTTCGCAATTGCCGAAATCTGAAGATTACGGGCATTAGCTACGACGGCGGCTATCAGCAATACATGGTGGCGCCCGTGGAGGCATTGGTCGCACTGCCAGAGAGTCTAAAAGACGCTGAAGCAGCGCCTCTGCTCTGTGCCGGAATTACCACCTACAATGCTCTGCGGCACAGTGGCGCGTTCCCTGGCGACCTTGTTGCCGTGCAAGGAATCGGCGGCCTGGGTCACCTCGGAATTCAATTTGCGAACAAGTTTGGTTATAAAGTCGCAGCCATCGGGCGCGGGCCAGAAAATGCGACGCTGGCAAAGAAACTCGGGGCCAATGTGTACATCGACAGCAAGGCGACGAAAGCAGCCGAGGAATTGCAAAAACTTGGCGGAGCAAAGGTGATTCTAACGACGGCGCCAAACTCGAAAGCGATGTCCGAGTTGATCGACGGTCTGGGCCCGAATGGCAAGCTCATGGTCGTGGGTGCAGCTTCTGATCCCATTGAGGTTACGCCCATACAACTCATCGGCGGAAGTCGGGCCATTCAAGGCTGGGCCTCCGGAACACCCGCCGACTCAGAGGACACACTACGGTTCTCCGAACTGACTGGCGTGCGTCCCATGATTGAAATATATCCGCTCGAAAAAGCGGCCGAGGCTTATGCGCGTATGATGAGCGGCAATGCACAATTCCGCGTGGTTCTCACGATGTGAAAGCCACTGGTCACGAACACGGGAACCACCGCAGCGCTGGTGCCACGAATTCGCATACGTGGAGGTAAACGATGCGCCTTTTCAACTCGCGCCTTTGGACTCGATGCTTGCACCTCTCCCGCATGGCGTTGGTGGTTTATGTGATTCTCTTGTCATTTCAATGGCTGGCCCATGGTCAAGCCCAAAGGAAGGAACGTCCCGTGAAACACCCAACTTCTTATCGCACTACACAGATAGATGGGCTTACCATTTTTTATAGAGAGGCCGGACCTAAAGATGCGCCGACGCTTCTCCTGCTGCACGGACTTCCCTCTTCGTCGCGAATGTTCGAACCTTTCTTCCCCCGGCTTTCCGATCGCTACCACCTTGTCGCTCCGGATTATCCGGGCTTCGGACACAGCGACTGGCCGGACCCGAAACAGTTTAATTACACCTTTGACCATTCGCTGCCGTGATGGATAACTTCACGCAAGCGATGGGTTTGTCGCATTACACGCTTTATATGCAGGACTACGGTGGGCCAGTTGGTTTTCGCATGGCACTGGCGCATCCTGAGCGCGTAGAAGCTCTCATTGTTCAGGACGCGGTTTCACACAATGAATGCCTGGGCGCGAACTGGAGCCCGATGAATGCTCTACAGCATTTTGGCGAACGACAGCTCGTCTAAGGGGCGTTTGCGGTGTCACGGAGGACGCCTTTCTCGTTTTTCTTCTTCCTACCGCGGGCACCACGTGGTTCCACCGTTGGCTGAATAAGTACACACGCCCTGTCCACTGCGGGTATCAAACGCGTCATAGATCACATACACATTGTATTGATGCCAGTAGGTGACGTTGGGAATATAGTTGTACCAGGTCCCGCTCGCATCCGGAGTCGACGAAGCGGCCTGGATCCAGCCCGACCCAGTAGTTACGTCGGACCAAAAGAACGCAACCGCTGTACCCGCAGGAGCACCGGTGGAGTTGCCCTGAACCACCAGACTCCCAGCAGGGCCGAAGCCGGCCATCGAGGGCGGCTCAATCCAGTTCACGTACGCCGTCTCACTACAGTATGGGGAACCTACTCCCACATAATTGAAAATGGGGGAGCTGACGTGCAGATAATTCGCGTAGACGGCGTAGCTGTGGCAATAGTTTGAAGACGGTATGGTATTTGCCCAGCTACCACCGCCATCTGGCGTGGACTGCGTGACAATGGTGTTCCAAGGTCCATTCACAGTCACATCGCGCCAAACCGTCTGCACCGGACTGCTGCCGTTGAGAGCTGAGCCGTCCACGGTGAGGGTATTCGGAGGACCGAAGCTTACGCCTGAAGGTTTCATCCAGGAGATGTTGTTTACCGGAATGAAATAGTTGAAAGAGTTCGTCAGCGTGTTAAGTTGGCCATCTCCATTGGTCACCATAACGCTTACGACGCCTGCAGCAGAATGAGCTGGGGCAGTAGCGGTAATCTGGGTCGAGCTAACTACACTGACTCCGGTGGCGGCGGTTCCGGCAAGCGTGACCGTGGCTCCGGCAACAAAGTTCGTCCCAGTGACAATAATCGCAGTGCTACCTCCGGTGCTGCCGCTGACGGGGTTGATGGAGATAACAGTCGGCGGAGGCAGGTGGATGGTGTACGTGGCGCTAGCTACCGCGCTGCTGTTGAATGAGCCATAGGTCGCCATGGCATTGATGGTGGTCGTTTTGTTAAAGGAGATTGCCGTGCTGTAAAGCGGCGATGAAGCCGTGGGCGTGCTGCCGTCAGTGGTGTAATGGATGGCGGCGCCGGGAGTTGCATCGGCAAGACTCACCGACTGCGGTGTGGTGTAAGTGCCGGCTGGCGGGTTAGATGTGGGCGGGGCAGTCTGGAGGGTATATGTGGCGCTGGCAACAGGACTGTTACCGAATCCCGCGGCGGTCGCCATCGTCTTGATGGTGGTGGTTTTGCTGACGCTGATCGCCGTGCTGTAGACCGACGACGATGCCGTGGGCGTGGTGCCGTCAGTGGTGTAGTGGATGGCGGCCCCCTGAGTCGCATCCGAAAGCGTCACGGGTTGCACCGCACTGTAAGTTCCGCCGACGGGGCTAAGAATCGGTGCGGTGGCCGGGAGCACTATGGTGTACCCAGCACCTGCCACGGTGCTATTACTGAAACCCGCAACGGTTGCGAATGCGTTGATCGTGGTCGTGCTGTTGACAGTGATGGGCCCGCTGTAGAGCAGAGAAGAAGTCGAAGGGGTGCTGCCGTCAGTGGTGTAATAAATGGTGGCACCGGGAGTTGCATCAGAAAGTGTTACTGATTGCACGCTATTGTAGGTTCCGCCTGGCAGGCTGAAACCTGGCGCAGCCGTCTGAAGAACATAGGTCGCGCTCGAAACGTCGCTGTTGATGAAACCCGGCGCAGTTGCCATGGCCGTGATGGTCGTCGCGGTGGTAACTGCAATAGGGCCGCCGTAGACGGTTGACGATGCTGAGGGCGTGCTGCCGTCGGTGGTGTAACGAATGAGGGTATTAGGAGTGGCATCCGTCAAAGTCACAGACTGAATCGCGGCGTATGTCCCGTCGGCAGGACTGAATGCAGGTGGGGGCGGCGGATCGGGTGACGTGTATCCCGGTACTTGCTGCTGAGCTACTGCGGCGATGTCAAGTTGAAGTTGTGGGAGCATTGTGGGACTAAGCCGGGAACAGATCGGATCGGCGGCCAACTGGGCTTGTGTGGCCGCACCGGCATATTTTTTCGTCATTTCTGACGCCAGCAACCTGTAGTAGGCAGGATGAGTCACTTGGGTCGTCATCCAATTCAGGACAACTTGCTGGGTATCGGCATCCTCGTTAAGCGCGTAGTAGCACAGGTCCCAGGGATTCCTACGGTCCCGCGCATAGAACAGGAGAAGAGGGATTGTCTTCAAGTATTTCGGATCCACGGTTCTCATTTGCACGAGCGCATCAATGGCCGACGGAGTAGCGGCAAACGCATATAGGTCGGCCACGCGGTCCAGAAACGTCCCAGGAACCACAAGGCCTGGATATGCGGCCAAACGCTGATTGAGGTCTGCCACCACCACTTCCGGCGAATTATGGGCAAGCAGATATAGCTGGTCCATCATGTCGCCTGAGTAGCCGGCGCTGAACGCTTGGTTCAGCAAGGTGGCCTGATCGGGGGTCGGAGCGCTCTGGCCCCGCATGAGACTGACGGTCAGAACCAGGAGTGAGAAGTGTGCGATGATCTTTCGCCAATCCATACAACCTCCTTAAGGCGTATTGGCCTGGATGAAATTTGCAAGTTGCTGAGCCAGCGAAGATCCCGCTCCGGGATTCCACAGGGACATGTGATCCGGCATATTGCAGTGCCCGTTGTAGAAGGCCGAGCGATCACCGTTGCTATTCTCGTCGAATACGAAGAATTGAGTTATCGGATCGTTGTCCGCGGTGTGAGAGTATAGGTCGCTGGCAAAGATGGAAGTGGGCCGGTTGAAGTTCCCGCCGGGAACACCATTGAGCAATGCACTGTCAGCGCATACGATCCCGTCATTGGAGGAGCCGGCCGAACATCCGTTCTGAGTAGAGTCGGGAAACCGTATAGGTGATTTACAGAAAGTCCCAGCGGCTACCAGCCAGGGAAACGACTGGTATCCTGCTCCGCCCAGCGGACTGGCGAGCCAGTTGTTGTTGATACTTTGTATATATTGGCCGTTGTATGGATAACTTGCCGGGCTCGTTCTTGTGTCACTGGCAATTTCCTTGGCGATTCCGTCGCATATCGCGGCGTTGTCCCAGGGATACTCATATGGATAGCCATTGTTACCCGTGCCCAGCGTTACCAGGCCGAGCAGTTTATGGCCCGGAGTCCCGATATGCGATCCCGGTTGGCCCTCGATCATGTCACGGGCTACGTTGCCGCCCAGGCTATAGGCAATGATGAAGACATCGCCGGGAGGATTCTTGCTGGCAATGTATTTGGCAAGATTTACAGCACCAGCGGTGACAACGCAGTCATTGGGGCAGGGATTAGGCGGAAAACCGGGAATTAGCGGAAAGAATGGGAGAGGTGGCGGGGGTGGCACCACGCCCAGGTCTTCGCCAGCGGGCAGTGGCGTAGGGGGAAAGCGCTGGTGTATCCCGCCTGTTTTCGTGCATCGCGACCAGTCGAAGCCCGCGTCAAAAATATAAGTATTCCCGTTGGGGTCAATGGAACTTTGCACGGCAGCAGCCAGGCCATCCAGATCGCCACCGCCCTGGCCAGTGCCATGGACGAAGAAAATCGTGACCTGACCTTGCGCCGTTACCACGAGATCGCTGGTGAAAGCGGACAATTTTCCTGAGACTTCCGCTTGCAAAGTAAAACTGTAGCTGGTGTTAGGAAGGGCGACATCAAACGTGTAAGAAGTAGCATTGCCCGCTAAATCCGCTACGAGAAATCGCACCAGATCATTGGGCCCGTTTTGATACAGGTGGAGCTTCGTGTATCCATTGAACGCATTGGTCCATTGCAACTCAATCGCCGGGGCGGTGTGTCCCGTACTCGATAGATTTGTCGGCGAGGGAACCAAGGTGCTTGTAATGGCCAGAGTGCTATATGGGGAACAACTTCCGGCCGCATCGCAGGCGCGGACCTGATAAAAGTATGTGGTTGCGGGATCGAGGTGCTGATCATGAAAAATCGGAGGTGCTGATGTGTCTACCGTCCCAATTTCTCCGAATGGCGGATTCTCCGCCTTTTTTCGTTCGATCTGAATAGTGAAGTTGCCGGGTGGATTCTTCCAGCTGACATCGATCTGGGTAGCAGATACTGGAATAGCATCTATGTGCGTCGGAGTAGGCGGCGCGGGGACGGTGGTTGCCGAAACAGGGTCTGTATACGCGGAAGCGCCGGTAGGCGACTGCGCATACATCCGGTAGTTGTATTGGGTCGCAGGCATCACGGTTGTATCGTGGTAAGAGTGGTTTGAAACTGGCGCCACCGTAGCGATCTGCGAATAGACTCCGCCGACTGCCTGCCGCTCAATCACATAACTTTGGACGGTTGGATCAGAATTATTCCAGCTCAGGTCGATCTCATTCGACGAGACATCGGTGGCCTGAAAGCTCAGTGGTGTCGGAGGCGGCGCCAGAGTGGTGGTTTCGGACGTATTGCTGTACACCGAGTTTCCTCGGGGCGATACGGCATAAGCACGGTAGTTAAATGCAGTTTGGACTGGAAGGCCTGTGCCATTATTCGTGTCCTGATAGGCCGTGTACTGGCCCGGAAGCGAGGCGATTTGAACGAACGGCGTGCCAGCACCGGTGGTAAGCGCTTGTCTCTCGATGATCAGTTGGTTGGCGGTCGGGTCCTGATTACCCCAACTGAGGTTGATCTGAGTGCTGGTTGCTGGTGTGGCCAGGAATCCGGTAGGCGGCAATGTTGGGGCCATCGTAGTTGCGGATGACTGATTGCTATAAGCGTGGGTTCCGCTCACTGCGTCTATCGCATATATGGCGTAGGCGCGATAATTGTAGGTGGTCTGCGGGGAAGCCAGCAGATCCTGGTAACTTGCGGTTTGAGCAGCCGCTTCCACCAGCAGCGCAAATGCAGTTGGAGTAGCGGGCGCAAGAGTCTGCCTCTCGATCACCACGTAGGGTGCGCTGATGTCGGTGTTCGTCCAGGTCACATTGACGCCTGTGCTGGAAACAGCGGTGGTTGTGAGGTTCGCGGGTGGGGAAGCCAGAGTGGCCAACGTGGCCCGCCCCGAGTTTGTGGTGCCAGCCGCATCGGTTACCAGGCAGCGGTACCAGCCGGCATCGCTCAATTGGACCTTGGCGATCTGCAGCGTTGCCTTCGTGGATCCCAAGATCCGGACACCATCTTCGTTGACGTTGATGAAGGTGACCCCGGCAGGACTACTGACCTGCCACTGGTAGGTGAGTTTGGTTTGCGCGGGTTCGGCACTCACCGTGAAGTTCGCGGGGTTTAGGTCCACCACCGTCTGATCGCTGGGCGGTGTTGTTATATTGGGGAGCGGCGGGAGCGTTACGGTGAGACTCGCAGGCCCCGAATTTATGTTGCTGGCCGAATCGGAGACCAGGCAGCGGTATCTGCCGGTATCGCTGGACTGAGCGCTGGTGATCACCAGGGTTGAGCTTGATGAGCCGGAAATCGTTGAACCCGATGCCTGGAGGCCGTCATTGAGAGGGACGTAAGGTGCGCCGTTGATGCTGAACTGCCAGATATATGCCACCGCTCCCTGCTGCCCTGAGGCGGTCACGGCAAAACTCGTGGTGTCGCCCACGTACACGCTCGCCGTGTTGGGCAAAGGAGGAGTTGCAGTTAATTGGGAGGCAGCTACCGTGGTGAGCGCGATTGCGGTGAGAGCCAGACCAAGGCCAAAGCGAAAAGCCCGCAGCCCGCTCCGCAGTATATTGTCAAGCTTCGCAATATTGCGCGCATTTCCCAAAAGGACCATACGAAGAAAATTGCAGGACATCATTTTTTCGTCTCCTCTGCATCACGTACTTCTTGCCTGAAGGATGCCTGGTCTGTTGCTGGTTGTTCGCGATGAGCTACTCAGCATTTAACGCGCGGTGGCGCATCTGGACCTAGAGGCATGGGACGAATGCATGTGCCGCAGGTGTGAACACACCGGGTTTCGACACGGGCGCTAACCCTGGATGGAGCGCCATATCGGAACGGCAAGCTGAAGAAGAGCAGCGCTCTATGCTTTTTATGAAGAAGGAATGCAATAGCTGGAATTCGCGCTCTGGAGGGCGTCTCCGCTCAATTCTCCCGATTGATGAACCGCTGTAGACCGGCACGGTAACCACGGCTGCACGGGAGTTGCTTGCCGTCTTTCAAAATCAAGATGTATTCGCCAGTGTTGCAGGGTTGCAGCTCCTTGATCTTGCAAACGCTGCTGATAATCGAGCGGTGAATGCGAACGAACTGGCCGGGATCGAGCCTATCGAAAATTCCGCCAATGGTCTCCCGCACGAAGTAAGATTCCTTGCCAACATGCACTTTAATGTAATTCGCAGCGGCTTCAATCCAGTCAATCTCGTCTGTGTCCAGGAATATTACCCGGCCACCTGTCTTTATCACTAGTCTGTCGCTCTTCGATTTTGTGTTTGCTCTGCCAACAAAATCAAATATCTGACGGGCCCAATGATGATTGTGGAACTTGAGCAGCTCTGCCCGGGTCCTCTGAATTGCCCGGTGAAGCCGTTGCTGGTCGAAGGGCTTCAGCAGATAATCGAGGGCCTGCGCTTCAAAGGCGCGGATGGCATAGTGATCATAGGCGGTGGTGAAGATCACGATTGGCAACTGGTCTTCTGGTATCGCTTTCAACACCTGGAAGCCATCCGCCAGGGGCATATGAATGTCCAGGAGGAGGAGATCAGGCCGGTACTCACGCAAGGCTGCAATGGTTTGCCGACCATCCCGGCATTCGGCCACCACGCGAATGTCGGCTTCGGATGCGAGCAGAATCCGCAACTTATCACGCGCAAGAGGCTCATCGTCGGCTATGATTGAGCGGATTTCTGTATTCATCGATCATCTCCGGCAGCAATTGGGGTTTGCTTCCGGTGCGATTCCGGCGGACCATCGACCCTCAAGGGTATCCGGATGCATACGTCGAAGCCGCCGTTAGGACCGCTCCGGATATCGAGACTCTGGGCATCGCCGTAAAGGGTTTCCAGACGTCCACGAGTTGTTTTCAGGCCCACGCCCACCTTCAAGTTATTGTCCTCGACGCCGCCTGCAGCTGCTGGACAATTATCTGTCACGCGCAAAAAGAGCGTCTGGCCGTCGTGAGTTACACTGATTCGAATCTCTCCGGGCTCGATGATCCTTGAAATACCATGTCGTACTGCATTCTCTACCAGCGGTTGCAGCAGCAAGTGGGGAACCTGGGCATCAAGCGTCTCAGGGGATACATCAAAAATCACCTTCAGCCGGTCTTCAAAACGGATCTTCTCAATCTCAAGGTAGCTGGCTGCAAACTCAAGTTCACACCTGAGCGAGGTTATCTGGATTCCCCGATTCTCCAGGCTCATGCGCAACAGATAGCTGAGACGAGTCATCATCCTGTCGGCGGCGCCGACGTTGGTCAACATGAGCGCCGAAATCGAGTGCAGGGTGTTGAACAGGAAGTGGGGCTGCAATTGGCTTTTCAGCGCCTCCAGATGAGCCTTCGCCAATTCCGTCTCAAGTTGCGCTGTGTGCATATCCCGTTCGCGCAACCTTTGGTAGTAACGGACGAGATGTCCCACCAGAACGATAAGTAAATAAGTCGAAGCAATATCGTCCACTACGTTGTAAAGAAATAGCCTCTTAAGCAAGACCCACTGAATGCTGAGCGCGTGGGTGTTCGGGTCCCAAAGAGGGTATCCATAACCCTTCACACGTGGGTCCCACACTGGATAAACGATTCCTCTGAGAATTATATGAGCCACGGTGAAGCCGAATGCCGCCGCAATGTAGGCAAGCAAACGCCGGCCCCAGTTTCTCTCCCAAATGGGGAAGCGCAATACTCTTACAAACACCAGCGGTGTTAGAAAAGCAAAAATCAGGTCGTTGATCAGGGGCAGAATGAGCTCGTCATGGAAAGCCACCGGCTTTCCCAGCGAGCGATCAAACTGATACATGGAAAAGGCAGAAGCAAGTGCGATGAGGGTCCACCCGCCAAAACTGATCAACCAGACCAACCAATAGTATGCGATGCGGGGCGCTTCGGGCCGGTCGCTAGTTGTGTTGACCGGCAGGCCTAGCCGGCGTGGCCGGCGACTGAGCTCACCCCCACAATGCGGGCAAACGTCCTGCAATTGGGAAGCACATGCGCTACAGAACGTACATTCGAAGGAGCAAATGTATGCTTCTCCTCCGGCTTCAAGCCTGCTCTCACATCTCTCGCACTGCGGCTTCATTGTGAGGCGCATAGTAGTGTCACTCTCCTGCAACTCAATAACCGCGATTGAGATCTTTCTCTTTGAACGGTCGGCCGCAAGGCGCTCCATTCTGGCTTCTACAAATACAATGGATTACGTATCTTCTTGGACGAGTATCAATGTAGGAGGTCACAAGGGCAGCCCATAATCCTACCTCTTCCCGCTTTTATGAATAATATGAGTAATACGTTATGCGGGTAGATATATATGCATATGCGTATATTTATTGCCAAATGATACGGAAGTACGGCGGAACGCGGTCAATTGCTGAAATCGGTGCTTTTGATTGCGCAACCGATGGGGTAAGTCTTTGCCCTACTACAGAAAGCCGTTCGATCTCATCTTTGAACGAGCAAAGACTGAGAATTGGTCGGTCCTAGCGGACGATTTTAGAACTTTCGATTTAATGGCTCTTTAGGGTGTCACCAGAACCCCCACATGCCCCACTGCTGCGCGAGTTTGTCTGCCGAAGAGTGCAGACGAACTGAGATCGTCATCGGACATTTCTTGCCTGATGCCGTTTTTGCCGGGATTAGGTTAAAGATCGTCCACGCAGGGAGCACCCCCTGGCTCTTAGGCTTCCTTCTCGTTCCATGACTCGGTCCTGCCAAAGAAGCTAACCCCTACTTAGCTCAAGGCCCTCAAATACACTCGACGGATGGCAGGAAAGAGTTTTTGACCATACAGGCTTGCTGAAGTACTATGACCGCGGTCGCGTGAAATGGTGAGGATGAATTTTTGACCCTTCGACGTGCAATCTCTGAATTCGTGGCCGGATTGCGCACTAGATCTAGCCATACTTATCCGAATTATGCCGCGGTATACTACAACTTCGGCGTCGCGCGCGCGAAGGAAGGTGCTATGGATGCCGCGATCGCTGCGTTCCGGGGAGCGTTGCGTATCGATCCTAATCTAGCCCCCGCGCACGGCGCCCTCGGCGTCGCGCTCGCGAAGCAAGGTGCCGTGAAGGACGCAATCGCTGAGTTCCAGATAGCGTTGCGTATCGATCCCAATCTAGCCCCTGCGCACGGCCACCTCGGCCTCGTCCTTTGGAAAAACGGTGATGTGGAGGGCGCAATCGCTGAGTTTCAGGCTGTGCTGCGCATCAATCCCGATGATGCCCAGACGCATTTCAACCTCGGCCTCGTGCTCGGGAAAAAGGGTGACTGGGAGGGCGCAATAGCTGAATACCGAACCGCGTTGCGCATCGATCCTAATCTCGCGCTAGATATCAATCCAGATTGTGCCAGGGCGCATTCCAAACTTGGTAGCGCACTTCACGCCAACGGTGATGTGGAGGGCGCAATCACTGAATACCGGGCTGCGTTGCAAATCGATCCTAATCTTGTCGAGGCGCATGCCAACCTCGGTGCTGCGCTTGGAAAAAGAGGTGATGTGGAGGGTGCAATCGCTGAACTCCAGGCCGCGTTGCATATCGATCCTAATCTTGCCGCGACGCATAGCAACCTTGGTGCTGCGCTCATAATTATTGGTGATGTAGAGGGCGCAATCACTGAGTTCCGCGCTGCGTTGCGTATCGATCCTAATCTTGTCGAGACGCATCTCAACCTCGGTGCTGCGCTTGGGAAAAGAGGTGATGTGGAGGACGCAATCGCTGAGTTCCGGGCGGCGCTACGTAGCAATCCTGACGATGCTGAAGCACACCGCAGCCTTGCCTTCATATTCGAGGAAAAAGGCGACATGGAGAACACGATTACGGAATACCGGGCTGCGGTACGCATCAATCCCAACGATATCTACTCGCATAGCCATCTTGGTACCTCTCTTGGCAAAAAGGGTGACTTAGACGGCGCAATGGCTGAATACCGGGCTGTGCTGCGTATCGATCCTAACAATGTTGACGCGCATTATTTCCTCGGCGTGACGCTCGGGCGGAAGGGCGACATGGACGGTGAAATCGCGGAATATCGCGCAGCGCTGACCATCGCCCCTGACCATTCTCCGGCGCATGTCCTTCTGGGCGCTGCGCTCGAGAAAATGGGTGATCTCGAGGGTGCAATCGCAGAATACCGGGCTGGACTGCGCATCAATCCTAATGATGTCGCAGCGCATCTCAACCTCGGTGCTGCGCTTGGGAATAGTGGTGATGCTGAGGGCGCAATCGCTGAATTCCAGGCCGCGTTGCATATCGATCCTAATCTTGCCATGGCGCATAGCAACCTTGGTGCTGCGCTCGTAATGATTGGTGATGAGGAGGGCGCAATCACTGAGTTCCGCGCTGCGTTGCGTATCGATCCCAACCTTGACAAGGCGCGCGGCTACCTCGCTGCTCTGCTCTGAGAAAGGTGATTGTAGGGCAATCGCTGAGTATTGCGCATCAATTAATGATGTCGGGACGCATTACAATCTCGAACTTGCGCTCGAAGAAAAAACGCGACGTGGCTGCTGAATAACCTGCGGGAGAGAGGATTTGAACCTCCAACCCTGGTCCCGAACCAGGCGCTTGAGTCGTTGTCCCGCTTCGTTCCAGAAGCCTGCAAAACCGCCTTTAACTTATTGATTCTCGAAGGACTAGAAGCTGACGAGTCGAACGCGCCAAAATGAGGTGATTGTTGGAAGAGTTCGTCGTCGTGTGAGGAAGATGATTCCCGTGCTGTGACTGGTATGATTGCGATAACACTGGCGTTGCGCCGTCCTGAAAGAACACGCATGGGAGCGACGCCTCAGCAAGAAATATCTGGCGGATATAAGAAGCGCAAAATACGGTAAGCACCAATGAACTCGGAGCAATCGAGTCGGAATCGCCCAACGCGTATCAAGTTAATGCCGAGGCGTGTCAGCCATCCCCTATTCCGGGCGACGCAAACGATGACGATTCAGTGATGTTATGGCACATTTTACGGCACACTACGATTTGTGCCGCAACCAGGAACCCGGTAAGTTATTGATTTAATGGCGCGCCCTGAGAGATTCGAACTCCCGGCCTTCTGATTCGTAGTCAGACGCTCTATCCAGCTGAGCTAAGGGCGCACTGAGATGAGAACAACCTGTTTATTTTAGCAAAGCCGAGCAATTCTGTCGCTGAACCCGGACCGAATTGCACGCTAAAACAGCATACTACTCCCGCGGATTCTCAGCTCTCTTAAATCCTCAAGAGCCTCAAGTGGTCTACGGACGGCCGTATTTGACACTGTGGTGTCTCAAGAATTTTAAAATTTGCAATCCAGTCTTTCGAATTTACAATTCTCCGCAATGTTCACCAGTTGGCATACGGCGCTCGAAATCGTGCTGCGTACCGCGGCGGTGTACGTGCTTGTGCTCGTCGGAATCCGCCTCACGGGCAAACGCGAGGTCGGGCAGATGACGCCTTTTGACCTTACTCTGCTCTTGCTGCTGAGCAACTCGGTACAGAATGCCATGACCGGTCCGGATACATCGTTGGTTGGCGGCGGAGTAGCCGCTTTGGTCCTGCTCACGATGAATTTTTTACTGGCGGAGCTTTCGGGCATGAATCGCCGCTTCCGGAAGATGATCCAGGGATCGCCTACACTTCTGATCCACAATGGCGAGTGCATTACCAGCCACATGGCGAAGGAACATATCTCCATGGATGAATTGAACCGGGCCCTGCGGGAACATGGGGTTTCCTGCACTGGCGAAGCGGCGCTGGCCGTGCTGGAGGTTGACGGCTCGATCAGCGTCTTGAAGTATGATGACGTCCGCGAGCAGGCGCGCCCCCACAAAAGACTCAAATTTCTGAATCGACACTGAATAGGCCTGGTTTCTGATCGAATAAAAAGCGACGAGGCGAACAAGTAGGAATGTCCTGAGGCCAACCCGCGCCAATAGTCGTTGAATTCGTCTTTAAAGAAGGAAGCAATGAATTTAGAAGAGCTGAAAGAAAGTACCGAACACGCGCATAGCCATGGTGAAAAAGGAATCGGTCTGACCACGGCGATTGTTGCCGTCCTGCTGGCGATGGCGACCCTGCTAGGTCATCGGGCACACACTGAAGTAGGCCTGCTCCAAGGGAAAATCGTGGATGAATGGAATTTTTATCAGGCCAAACACATCCGTGCCCATGAGTACGGCGCAATTGCTGAAGTCGCAGCGCTGATGCCGAGTGGAAAAGATCTTGCGGTAAAGGATTACAAGAAGTCCCTTGACGAAGAATGTGGCACACCGGTGGAGCACGGATGCAACAGTCCAGCCAAAGACTCAGCGCTTTTGCGGCCTTTACTCGCGACTGCTGCTCCGGCGACAGCCGACGAAAAGAAGAACAACGAAAATCAAGGGGCGGCCAAAAACGGAGCCACCAGCGAAGTGAGCGATAACAAGCCCGATGCCAAAGAACCGCGCGGAGGCAAGTCTACGGGGCGCAAACCCGGAGCAGTAAATATCCAGGAGAGTGCGAAGGAGATGGAACACGAAAGAGATCTAGTAGAACGCCGGGCAGATCACTACGACGGCGCCGAACTGTTCCTGGAGATTTCCATTGTGTTGTGCTCCATCGCAATGCTGGCAGAAACCAAGCTTTACTGGAAACTGTCATTTATCACAACCGCTCTTGGCGTGGCGGTTACACTGTGGGGTTTGATCGGCGTCCGATGACTCTTTTCTAACGCGTAGGATCGATGGCTAGCCCATTGATAGCGTTGGCGGTCAACCCGGTATTGGAGCCACTAATATTTCGTGCCGGCGCTAAGTTTCCGGTAGTGTTGTTCAGTCCGGTAAAAATCAGAATACTGGCCGCCAGCGGATCAGCCACATACAGTTCCCCATTGGCTACCGCGCGATTCAGCGTAATCTGTCCAGGAGCGCGCAGCAACGTGTTACTGCCGGTTATGTCCGCCACTGGAATCACGTCGCCGCTGGCTATGCTTGCGTTGGGATAAACAGTGATGCTTACCGGAGCGGCAGAATTGCTGACGAGCAGCCGGCCGGAGGCGTCCAGAGCAAGCCCTCGCGGTTGCGATAGTTTTGTGTCTGCGCCTGCTATTACGCCGCCAACAATTCCCACCACGTCCTGAGTGCTTGCTCCATCCAACCGGTTAATAACATTATCGGCCGGATCGCTGACGTAAAGCTGGTCGTTCGTAACATCCAGCAGTATTCCTCCGATGGAGACTCCCATATTGATATTTCGCACTGGCGGCACGTTGCCGTTAACGATTGAAGCTGATGAGAAAACCAGGATGGTAGTGCCATCCGCCACGTAAAGTAAGTTGTTTGTGGCATCCAGGGCCACATCAATAGGCGCCGTCAGGTGGGTTGCATTTCCTGAAATGGCGCGGGTGGGGCCGGCATTACCGTTCAAAGCGGAGACATTGTCAAATACCAAAATGGAGCTTCCGCCCTGGTTGGCAACGTACAGCCTGTCTGCGGAGGTATCCATGAACAGGTGTTGCGGCGCTGAAAGCTGAGTGGAAGTGCCCGTGATTGTATTGACTGGAGCAACATTGCCATTGGAGGTTTCGGCGTTGCTAAAGTGGAGGATCGAACCAGCCGTGGAAACATAGAGCTGGCCACCGGTGCCTCCACCACCGCCCCCACCGGAGACAGTGCCGCCGCGACGGGGTGAAACACATCCGGAAATTGCCAACAGAATTAATGCCAATACCGCATATAAGCGCCGCATTCCAATTAACTCCTGGTATTCAAAGAACCTGAAAAAAAACCGCGCTATTATGATAAATAAATGACCGGCGCCATTCGAATCTATCTCGCCACTTCCAACCCGGGCAAGGTTCGCGAATTCCGCGAAGCCGCCCAGGCTATGGCTCTAGGTCTTGAGCCCCTATCCGGTCTTCACGGTCTGACTCCCCCAATAGAAGATGGCGCTACATTTGAGGAAAATGCGCGCAAAAAAGCCGAATACTACAGCCGCTACGCTTCTGGAGAATTGGTGCTGGCGGAGGATTCGGGGCTGGCGGTGGATGCTCTCCACGGTGCGCCTGGTGTTTATTCTGCGCGCTATGCCGCTGTGCTTGAATCGGGAGCTGCCTCCGATCAAAATTCCAACGATACGGCGAACAATGTTGCCCTCATTCACCAGTTAGAACGTTTGCCGAGGGCGAACTTTGCAGGTAAATATATCAGCGTGATCGCTCTGGCCCGCAATGGCCAAACCCAAGCCACGTTCACGGGCGAGGTTCACGGCGAACTGCTCACCGTCCCGCGCGGCACACAAGGTTTTGGATACGATCCGCTGTTCTACTTCCCGGCCCTGAACCGGACATTTGCCGAGCTGCCATTGGAGGAGAAACGCCAGCATAGCCATCGCGGCAAAGCCTTCCGATCATTCCTGGAGTGGTATGGCAAAAACGTAAACAAAGCTTGATTACTCGACCTAGCGGGGCGAATTTACTTAACCATCTCCGCGACCTCTTTTTTTATCTGTTTGACATCAGCCTGCCAGTGTTTTCCATCCGCAAACTGCAACTCTGCCACGTAAAAAACGATTGCCGTCGGGTGCTTCGCTACATCGTCCTTCGCGGCATTTCCCGGCCCCGGAATGGCAAACACACCGCTGGTATCTAAGCTGTTCGGCACATCGATGGACTCAGTCTTTGAGATCTTAATGTCTTCTTTCCGAACGACCGCCCAGCCCAGCCGATAGGACTGGATTTTCTGGTGGCTCTTGTTTTCCAGTTGTGCGTCCAAGAGGGAGTTATCTGCAGCAAACGATGCTTGTATGATTCGGACCGGATCGTCTGCCTGGGCCGCAAAGAGCATTGATGTTTCCTGGGTAGTGGCGCCTTTTTGGACGGCGGGAGCAAGCGTCGCGGCTATAGAACTCTGAGTCGCCAGCGCAACCAACAGACATGCGATTCTGGCCGGGAACCTTTTCATGGGCTTCTCTCGACAATCCATATAATCTTTGGGCCATTTGGCGTAACTGCCCCTGTACGGCGATTACTTTACATCCTGAAACAGATTTCTCAAGAACAAACTTGGAAAGGGGAACTAAACAGGCCAAAATATCGGCTCCCGTGGCGTTAAATGTTAAGTTTCCCGCTCTCGTTGAATGTCTGGACTGGGTCGCCGGATATCGTTAGATGGCGCGATTGCCCCTGAAATTACGGTTGCGCTGGCTTGCAAATCCAAGTAAATTCAAGGCTTCTCATGGCCAAACGGTCTTCACAAAGTACAGTTAGATCAGTGAACGGATCTTCGGACAAACACCAGCGGATCCTGGACGCGGCAATCGAAGTGATTGCCGAAAACGGTTTCTTTCACTCCCGAGTGGCGGAGATCGCTGACCGCGCCGGCGTCGCGGATGGCACGATCTATCTCTACTTTAAGAACAAGGACGAACTGTTGATGGCCGCCATCGATTCGGCCTTCCATCGGTTCATCCAACGGGCCCGCTCCGCCCTGGATCAGGTGGTTGACCCGCGGGAAAAGCTGCGCCGTATGGCTTTTCTGCACCTGGAAGCGTTGGGCTCAAATCGCAGTCTGGCCATTGTTTTTCAGACTGAATTGCGGCACAGCGCGAAGTTTCTCGGCCAGTTCTCGCATAACCTGCTGGTGGAATATTTTGACGTAATCAAGGATGTCTTGCGGGAGGGCCAGGAGGCTGGCGTTTTCCGTCCGGACATTTCGGTGACCATCGCGGCGCATTGCTTCTTTGGCGCGGTGGATGAGATAGTAACCACGTGGATCCTTTCGGACCGCGATCGTGACCGCGACTATCATCTTTCCAGCCTGACCGATTCTGTCGTGGCCATTGTCCTCAAAGGGGTGGAAACGGGCTCGTAAGTATGGAAATCAGGACACTGGTCGATATCTTTTATACGTCCGTTGCTCATGATGTGGAACGCCACGTCATGTTTAAGCGAGGCGCTGACTGGCAAATCATCTCGTCCCGCCAACTTTACGGCTACGTAACGGCACTGGCTCGCGTTTTGAAGCAGTGGGGCATCCATAAGGGTGATCGGGTGGCCATCCTGAGCGAGAACCGCCCGGAGTGGATGATTACCGACTTTGCCTGCGCCACCAGCGGCTTTATTGACGTGCCCATCTACACCACGCTCACGGCCGAGCAAACACTTTACCTTTTGCAAAACTCCAATGCGCGTGTGATTTTTGTTTCCACCCTGGAACAGCTACGCAAAGTGCAATCGATTCAGGCGCAGACGTCTCTGGAAAAGGTCGTGGTCATGGATGACGTGGCCGAAGCGAACATAGTCCCCATGTGGTCGCTGCTAAATGGCGCGTCTGCAGAAAGCGATCCGCAATTCGACCAACAGGCACGCAAGATCCAGCCGGAAGACCTGGCTACCCTGATTTATACGTCCGGCACCACCGGCACATCGAAGGGCGTCATGCTCAGCCACGGCAACCTCACTGCATGCGCCATCATGGCGAGTAAGCAGGCGGAGTGGGAGCCTGGCGATGTTTATCTTTCTTTCTTGCCGTTATCGCACGTAACCGCTCGGCACGTGGATTATGTCTGCTATCTCGATGGCGTCACTATTGTCTACTGTGCGGTTTTTGAGCAACTGCCGCAGATGCTTCAGGAAGCCAAGCCCACCATCATTGTGGCCGTGCCTCGAGTTTATGAGAAAGTTCGCCAGGAAGCCGAGCGCCGGGCTGGGCGCGGCGTAAAGCGCAAGATATTTGACTGGGCGCAGCGTATTGGCGAACGTCACAAAGATGAGATCGCCCGTGGCGAAACGCCCAAGGGATTTGCCTGGAAACTGGCGTCGAAGTTGGTTTACGAGAAGATACGCCACGGCTTTGGCGGTCGCAGCCGCGCTTATTTCTCCGGCGGAGCGCCATTAGGCAAGGATATGGCGGAGTGGTTTTGTTCCATGGGAATTCCGATCATGGAAGGCTATGGACTCACGGAGACCTCGCCTACGCTCTCGGTCAACCGTCGCGGCGCATTCAAGATTGGCTCAGTGGGCAAAGTGAACGATGGCCTCCAACTGAAAATCGCGGAAGATGGCGAGATCCTGGTGAAAGGGCCAACAGTTTTCAAGGGCTACTGGGAAATGCCGGAAGAAACGCGGGCCGCATTCGCCGATGGCTGGTTTAAGACTGGCGATATCGGCGAGCTGGACAGCGAAGGATTTCTTTACATTACTGACCGCAAGAAAGACCTGATTAAAACCTCGGGCGGAAAATTCATCGCGCCGCAACCAATTGAGAATGCCCTGAAGTCCAACGTATTGGTTGCGCAAGCGGCTATTATTGGCGACCGGCGCAAATATGCCTCGGTAATAATCTCTCCGCACTTCCCTCTGCTGGAAGATTGGGCCAAGGCCAACGGTGTGACGTTTGATTCTCGCCAGGAACTCGTGGCTGCAGCCAGGGTCCGCGACCTTTATAAGGGCATTGTTGAGGACTTAAACAAAAAACTGGCGCATTTTGAAACCATCAAAAAGATCATCATCGTGCCGGATGAGTTTACGGTTGCCACCGGCGAGATCACGCCCACGCTCAAGCTCAAGCGTCGGGTGATTGAAGCCCGGTACAAGCAGCAGATTGACGAGCTTTACCAAGAACCTCACCCCATTGAAACGGCGCCCGTCGGCTAGGCGGGCTTTGGGCTTGCCACACCGGCCCGCTCCCTGTGCCGACCTCCTGCCGCTGTTGCATAATAGACTCATGGATCCCCTCATCATTGCTGGCCGGCAATTCGGCTCACGGCTGATTGTCGGCACCGGCAAATACAAGTCAGGACAAGAAACAGCCCGCGCCATTGAGGCCAGCGGCGCGGAAATAGTCACCGTGGCCGTCCGGCGCGTCAACCTTGATCGCAGCAAAGAATCGCTGCTCGATTTTATCGATCCAAAAAAATATTTCCTTTTGCCGAACACCGCCGGATGTTACACCGCTGAGGAAGCCATTCGCGCCGCGCGGCTGGGGCGCGAAGTGGGACTATCCGACTGGGTGAAAATCGAAGTCATAGGCGATCAGAAAACCCTCTATCCTGACGTTCAGGCCACGGTGGAAGCTACGAAAGCTCTGGTAAAGGAAGGGTTTACTGTTCTTCCCTATACTTCTGATGACATTGTGGTTGCCAAGAGACTTCTAGATGCTGGCGCCAGCGCTGTCATGCCGCTGGGCGCACCCATTGGAAGCGGCATGGGCATTCAAAATTGCGCCAACATTCAAATCCTTCGCGAACTGATCACTGAGGTGCCGCTCATAGTCGATGCCGGCGTGGGCACAGCTTCAGATGCGGCGATCGCCATGGAATTGGGCGCTGACGCGGTGCTGATGAACTCGGGAATTGCGCATGCGGAAAATCCTGTCTTGATGGCCGAGGCAATGAAACATGCAATCATTGCCGGAAGATCAGCATACCTTGCCGGGAGAATGCCGAAGAAGCTCTATGCTACTGCCAGCTCGTCGATGCAAGGCGTTGTTAGATAAACAGCTCACTGACCTGCTGAACGAATGATCCTAGCGGGTTATATCCAGAGCGACGCCCACGGGCCGCCCCGCCGTCGTAAGCGTGGTCGAGGGGCCGGTGATTGTTCTTGTCGGCGCAATGTTTCCGGTGGCTGTACTGAGATTGCCAAAGATTGCCACCCTGGCAGCACCTGGATCGGCATTGTAAACAGACCCGGTACCGGCGGTATTCAAAATGATTTGATCGGGGGAAGAAAATCCCGTGTTGCTTCCGACAATCTCTGCTGCGGGGGCTATGTTCCCATTGGCGCCAGCGGCGTTGGGGTAGATCGTCATGCTGGCCGACGCAGTATTGCTGATGACCAGCCTTCCTAATCCATCCACCTGAATGCCCGAAGGCATGGCCAGATGAGTGGCTGCACCCTGGATGGTCCGGCTAGCGGTAATCGGCCCAGTGGCCAACGTGCTGGCGCTGTCATAGACAGTAATGGCATTCCCCGCCGGATCAGCTAGAAACATTCTGTCATTGGTGGAATCGATGAAGACTGCTCCAATGGTAAAGCCGACGCTGAGACTGCGCGCTGGAGCAATGTTTCCGCTAGCTGTAGAGGCCGAGGCGAACACTTCAACTTGGGTGTCATCGGCAACATAGAGCAGGTTACGGCTGGAATCGAGTGCCACGTCTGTCGGGGCACTTAACAGAGTGGCCGCGCCGAAAATGGTCCGACTAGGGGCGACATTCCCGTTCTTGGTGCTGATATTGTCAAAAATCAAAACCGAGAGATCGCCATTGTTGGCGACAAATAACCGGTCCGCCGCTACGTCCAGCGTAATGTAGGCAGGTGCGGTGAGAGTGGTGGCAGCTCCGGAAATCGTAGCCCCAGGCACAATGTTTCCGCTGGCCGTCAGCGCCTGATCAAAGCGAACAATGGAATTAGCGCCGCCGTTCGAGACGTATAGCTTACCGGCCGGAGTCGCGCCAGGCGTTGGAGTGGGACTGGCTGTGGGCGACGGAGTTGGTGTAGGCGTTCCGCCTCCACCCCCGCCTCCCAGAGTTCTGCGAGGCGAAATCACGCACCCGGAGATACCAAGAAAAAGAATGAGCGAGGACGCACCTAGCCATCCCCACAAGAAGCGGTGCTTTGACCCGAATATCTGGAGCATTGTAAGGCCATGATAACTCAATTTCAGCGAATTCTAATGAGCGAATCGCAGCGGTTCCAGCGCACGAAAGTAATATATTTCACCTATGAAAAAGGGCGGCCTTCAAGCCGGCCAAATTGATCTTGGGTAAATCGATAATATGCCGTGGTCGTGCTTCTCGCCCATGCTGGGTGTGGTGCGCTAATCAGCGCGTCCGATCGGTGGCGACGCCGACCGGGCTGGCCGCCGATTGTCAAAGTGCTCGCGGGCCCAGTGATCAGGGAATAGTGGCCATCAGATCGGCGTAAGTAGGCGTGTTGGTGTTGCTGCCGTAGAGCTCGTAGATGTGCTGGTTGCTCCCCAGATAGCTGTATGCCTGACCGTAATTGGATGACTGGAAAGAAGCAGCCAAGGGCTTGGCTGAGCCTGCCAAGGGGCTGTTTCCAGCCCAGGTGGTCAGATCGTAGAAGTTGTAAGCAGTACCGACCTGAGCGATCAGATTGATGCG
>JBARMK010000234.1:0-10956 GCA_049802395.1 Candidatus Angelobacter sp. | reverse complement strand
GTACTGGCACCGTTGGACGTGAACTGAGCGACAGAATCCAATTCTCCACTGGTGGTGACACCGGTAAAGTTTAGTCCATAGGTCCCGGAAAGCGATGCAGCGGAAAAAGCTCCAGTCTGCTGCAAAGCTGTGCCGCTGGTGACAAATCGCACGTCCGTGTCCAGCGCAATTACCCCACCAGATGAAGGATAAATGGCAAAGGTGAAAGCGCCTGAAGAAGTGTTCAGGGTCAACATGCCGCGTCCGTTGGCGGCGACAGTATATGTGCCGGTGAGGGTAGCATTGGCGGTCACAGTGCCACCATTGTTAAAGTCTTCTATGCCGCTTGAAACATTGCCGGCGCCGTCAGAGGTCAATACTCCTCCGGCGGCAAAAGGAGAGCCATTCACGATGTCAGATCCGGAGATAGTGAAGGCAAAAGGCCCGGAGACTGAGGCGTTGGAGAACGGCCCGGTCTGGCGGAAGGCTTCGCCGCCGAGCGCTGTTCCAGAATCGGTTTCTACCAGCTTGAGATGGGTGGCATCGACTACGTAATAGGCAAAAGTCAGGGTGCCGCGCGCGGTGTTGAACGTGGCTGTACCGCGTCCGGTTGCGGCCACCGGAAGCGAGCCTGTTACGGGATCGCTGGTGACGATGCCGCCATTGTCATTCGAGTCCTCAAGCCCGGCCGTGAGATTACCCGCATTATCAGAAGTGAAATTTCCCGCCATCGTCAGAGGATTATTTACGGCGTCAATTCCAGAAAGACTGAAGGCATACGAGCCCGCCAGAGCGGTATTGGAAAATGCCGAAGTAGTTTGCTGGTCGATGGTGCCGCTTCCTGAGGCATTGGCATCAAAGCGCGTAACCAAAGCGTGCCCGCCGGAGACCAGGACAAATTCTACCGTCGTATTGCCGGACGGGGAGTTCAAGGTGGCGGAGCCACGGCCATCGGCTCGGACCGTATAGGTTCCAGTCACAGCGGCGTTGGTAATGATGCCGAAACCGCTGTTGATGTCCTCCGATCCTGAGGTAATGTGTCCGGCGCCATCGGCCACAAAACTTCCAGCCACAGAGAGAAATCCTCCTGCGTCCGTCCCGGTATAGGAGAAGGCAAATGGGCCGCTAAGGTTGGCGTTATTGAATCCACCCTGCGGTGGAGGAAAGCTGAGCGAGTTGCCTCCGCCTCCGCACCCTGCCAACATGATTACCCCGCTTAAAGCTGCAATGAAGAGAAAAAAACGTTGATGCACCACCATAACTGTTACCTCGTGCGTAGCTTTGAGATTATGACATCGAAACCTATACCTACATGGCAAGCAGAAGGGCTCACGCGGCCTTGTACCTTTGGATCATGCGCGCAAAGCTGCCTTAAGCGAATGATTAACACCATTTTCGCCAATTTGTTGCGCGCGAATGTCCAGAGTCTTGCGACGCGTGCGCTCCTGAAGAATCAAATGAAAATGTAAAGGTTTGCCGGTATTTGTGATGCTAAGACATACGTCAAAGGCTAGAACCTATCTCATAAATACGAATCAAAGTAAGTAATTGTGAAAAGTTGAGTTTGCAGGCAGATCAGTAGCATGGATCTGACTGATGTGCAGTGGGAGTTGTTAAAGCCGTTGCTGGAACCTAAAACGCCGAGCTCTCGCCGGGGAAGACCGTGGCGGGACACCCGTCCGGTGCTGGAAGGAGTGCTGTGGATACTACGAACAGGAGCGCAGTGGGCGGAGATGCCGAGGAAATATCCTCCGTACCAGACCTGCCACAGGCGCTTCCAACAATGGGTGCGCGCAGGGGTTCTGGTGGAGATGCTACGAACCCTGGCCCGGGATCTGCTGGCGCGTGGACAACTGGACTTAGCCGAGACCTTTATCGACGCCACCTTCGCCGGGGCGAAAAAGGGGGCCGTGCTGTTGGTCCAACACGCCGCGGCAAAGGGACCAAGATCATGGCAATTGCGGACCGCCATGGTCTTCCTCTCGCCGTGGGGATTGCAAGCGCTTCGCCGCATGAAACCAAGCTGGTGGAAGCAACCCTCCAGCAACGCTTCACTACGGCAACACCCCAACTCCTGATTGGCGATCGGGCCTATGACAGCGATCCTCTGGACCAACGGTTGCGGCAGCAGTATGGCATCCGCATGGTTGCGCCGCACACCTCGCGCCGTCGCCGTAAAACCCAAGATGGACGCGAACTGCGCCGTTATTGCCGGCGCTGGAAGATCGAGAGGTTCTTTGCCTGGTTGCATAACTTCCGCCGTTTGGTCATCCGCTGGGAGCACCATGAAAACAACTTCCTTGGCATGGTCCAACTCGCGTGCATCCTCATTCTGATGAGAAACTATTTATGAGATGGCTTCTAGTGAGGAAAGAGTAAAGTTTTGTTAAATCACGGCTGCCTTTATAATGGTTTATTGACCTCATAATATCTCTGGAGTTTTCAATCCATGATTAAGTTTTTGCAGAGCGGCAACAAAGTCGCCAAATATTTGCTCGCCGGGTTCCTTCTGGTGATTGCCGGCAGCATGGTCACTTATCTGATCCCCGGTTTCATGAGCGATACCACCGTCAGCGAGACGGGCGTAATCGCCAGTGTGGGCGGTCATGAAATTCGGCGCGATGAAGTTGCCAAGGTGGTGCAGGGAGAGCAGCGCCAGCAGAACTACCCCGCGATGTTTATTCCTTATCTCAACCAGCGCGCTGTACAGTCACTCATTCAGCAGGCCGAAGTCCAGTATGAAAGCGAACGTCTGGGCCTGAAAGTTTCGGATAATGAGGTCCAGGACGAGTTGCAGAATGGGCCGGAAAAGCAGTTTTTCTATCCTGATAACCAATGGGTTGGAAGCGCGAAATATCGTGAGATTTTGCAGCAGAATGGCTTGACGGTAGATGAGTATGAACAGAGCGTACGGCTGCGCCTGACGGCGCGAAAGCTTTTCGGCATCGTAGGCGCGAATTCGGCTGTCGCAGATTCCGAAGTGGAGCAGGCCTATAAGGACAAGAATACCAAGGTCAAATTCCAGTACGCTGTCATCAAGCTGGAAGATGTCCTGAAGACCCTAAAGCCTTCAGACACGGAGTTGCAGGCGTATTTTGCCGCCAATCAGGGGCGTTATCAGAACGCGATTCCGGAAAAGCGCGAGCTCAAATATTTTGTTGTCAATGACAAAGACCTGGCGGGAAAGGTCACGGTAGATCCCACTGAGATTCAGCGCTACTACAGCTCACACCAGGATGCTTACCGGGTCCAGGAGCGCGTCAAGGTGCGGCACATCCTGATTGAGACGCCGAAGCCGGGGCCGGATGGCAAGGTTGATCAGAAGGGCGTCGACGAAGCGCGCACCAAAGCCCAGGACGTGCTTAAGCAGGTTAAGTCCGGCGGAGATTTTGCCCAGTTAGCCAATAAGTACAGCAATGATCCGGGGAATGAAGACCCACAGACGAAAGCAAAAAAAGGCGGGGAACTGGGGTGGATCGTCAAAGGCCAGACCATGGCGGAATTCGAAAAAGCCGCGTTCGGCCAGAGCAAAGGCCAGATCAGTGATCTGGTGCAGACCTCCTATGGCTTCCACATTATCCAGACGGAAGACAAAGAGGACGCGCATCTGAAGCCGCTGGCGGAAGTGAAGCCCGCGATAGAAGAAGCCAAGAAGCAGGAGAAGGTGAGCGTACTGGTCGGCAAGACCGCCAATGAGGCCGCCGACGCAGCGAAGAAACAGGGCATGGAGAAGGCCGCGGCAACGTATGGCGCCCAAGTGGTACAAAGCAACCTGGTGGCAAAGACGGACTCCCTGCCGGGAATAGGTTCCCAACCCACTTTCATGGACTCTGTGTTTTCGACCACGGACAAAGCAGGCCCACAGGCCGGCCGTATTCCAACGGGACTGGTGATTTTTGATGTTTCGAAGATCCAGCCGGCACGCAACCCCGCCTTCACAGAGATAAAAGACCGGGTAGCGAACGATTTCAAGAACGAGCGCGCTAGCGATCTTCTGCGCCGCAAAGCGAAGGAGATGGCAGACCGGGCCCATGCTGAGCACGATCTAGGCAAAGCCGCAAAAGAGGCTGGGGCCACTCTCAAAACCAGCGACATGGTTGCACGGACCGGGCAGGTCCCGGATATCGGCTCCATGGGCGGCGCGGCCAGCGCAGCTTTTACCATGAAGCCGGGAGAGATTAGCGGTCCGCTGAACTTGGGTAGCAGCCAGGGAGTCTTGCAGGTGTTGGACCGTCAGGAGCCCTCCACGACCGATCCGCAATTTGCCAAGGAGAGCGACCAACTCCGCGAGCAGCTGATCCAGGAAAAACAACAGCAGCAACTGTCTTTGTTCCTTGGCGAGTTGAACAAGCGTCTGGAAAAAGAAGGCAAGGTCAAAATGAACAAGAGCGAGATGGATAACCTTCTCAAAGCCCGCAGCTAAACCTGCATCATAGGAAGTATGCTGTCAGCGCGATCGGCCGGAATCCTTCTTCATCCAACATCACTGCCTTCTCAGGGCGGAATCGGCGATCTGGGACCTGAAGCTTACGCTTTTGCTGATTTCCTGCACCGTTCGCGCCTGGGGACCTGGCAGGTGCTGCCCCTTTCACCGCCCGGGATGGGGAATTCGCCGTATTCCGCCATTTCCGCCTTTGCCGCCAACCCTCTGCTCATCAGCCTGGAACGGCTGGCGGAGCGCGGCTGGCTGGGGAAAAACAAATTCAGAAAACTGCCCCCTGCCAAGGCCCACGTGGACTTTGATGAGGTCAAGGCAAGCAAGCTGCCGCTATTGCAGGAGGCAGCACAGAATTTTCTTGAGCGCGGCAACGGCGAGCGCGAACGCTTTGAAACGTTCAAGCGGGAACACGCCTGGTGGCTGGAAGATTTTGTGCTCTTTGACGTGATGCGGCAAACGCATGCCGGCGCGGCATGGAGCTCCTGGCCGAAAGAGCTGGCGCGCCGCGAGCAGGAAGGCTTGCACAAGTTTGGCCTGGAATACCAGCGCGAGCTTGAGGTGGAACGAGCGGTCCAGTTTGCGTTCTTCGAGCAATGGCGCGCCTTGCGCCATTACTGCGCGCAGCGGGGGATCAGGATCGTGGGCGACGTCGCCATCTTCGTCAGTTATGACAGCGCCGACGTCTGGCGCAATCCTGATCTGTTCTATCTCGATGAAAATCTGCTCCCCACCGTAGTCGCCGGCGTACCGCCGGATGCGTTCAGTGAGACCGGCCAGCGGTGGGGCAACCCCTTGTATCGCTGGGACCTATGCAAAGCACGGGGTTATGACTGGTGGGTACACCGCATGGAGCGGGCGCTGGAAATTTGCGACATTGTGCGGCTGGACCACTTCCGCGGATTTGAGAGTTATTGGGAAATCCCCGCGAATGAACCTACGGCGATCCACGGCAAATGGGTGAAGGGGCCTGAAGACGATCTGTTTGAAGTGCTGCGGGCACGCCTGGGCGATCTCCCTTTTATTGCTGAAGATCTGGGCCTGATCACTGAGGAGGTGCACGCACTGCGCGAGCGGCTGGGAATGCCCGGCATGAAGGTGTTGCAATTCGGTTTCGGTGACCCGGGTGCGCACATTTATCTTCCTCAGAACTTTGAGCCGAACTGTGTGGTTTATACCGGCACGCACGATAACGATACGACGCCGGGTTGGTGGCAAAATTCCGCCAGTGAGGAAGAGAAGCGGTTCGCCGCCACATATCTGGGCGAGCCTAAAGACGGCATGCAATGGGCCTTCATTCGGGCGGCGCTGGCTTCCGTGGCCCGGCTGGCGATTGTCCCGCTGCAAGACGTGCTGGGGCTGGGCAGTGAGGCGCGCATGAATACCCCATCGCTTAGCAACGGCAACTGGGGATGGCGCTTCCGCTCGGGCGAGCTTACAGATCAACTGGCAAAAAAGCTGGCGGCGCTAGCAGACGTTTGCGACCGGTCGCCTAAGTTTTCAACCGCCAATCAACAGCGCGACCGGGAAATGTCCGAAGAGTTCGTGGCATAACAGAGAGCGATTCCCGCTGACCTTGATTTTTTCCCCGGTAAAGACATTTTCCAGAAACTCCGTAGTGCGTGGCGGAACAGGGAGCTCGGTACTGCCCCACAGTTCCCCCAGCGGAGTGAGTAAAGCGCCGCCGGCAAGGGTATAGCTTAGCCGCGGCACGGCTATGATCGCTACCTGATTATTGTGCTCGCGTGCAAAAGCCACCACATGCTGTTGCTTGGGACCGTTGGCGTGCAGCGGCCGGTATTTGCCCTGATGAAATAGCTCCCGCCAGTCGCGCCGCAGCCGCAGCGCCTGCATGGTGGTCCACATTTTGATCCGGCCATCCTGGTAATTGTTGAGCAACTCAGCGCAGAGCTCGGGCAGATTACCGCTTTCCGCCCGGCGATCAAGCTCGGTCAGCAGCCGCTGGCGCAATTCATAATCCACCGGACGGCGATTGTCCGGGTCAACCAGGCTCAGGTCCCATAGCTCTGTGCCCTGATAAATATCAGGATTGCCGGGAGATGCGATCATCAGCAACCGTTGCGCCAGGGAATTGATTGCCCCGAAGAAAGCTACTGGGGGCATGAAGGCCTGGAACCGCTCAAGAAATGAATTTGTACGGCCGCGGGTGACCGGAGACAGGACTTTCTCGACAAAATCCAGCAGGGCCTCAACGTAAGCAGGGTCATCGTTGATCCAGCTCAGGTTGACCTTGGCTTCATGCACGGCCTTGCTCATGTATTGCTTAATGCGCCCGATATAGTCGTCGGAGCTCTGGTCCGAGCCGAACTCGAACGGCCAGGAACCAACCAGTGTCTGATAGAGAAGGTACTCTTCATTCAGGTCGGGAACATGGCGGCCATCGGGCAGCATGCGTTTGCGCGAGCGATTGGCCTTGCGCCACCTGAAAACCTGCGTTCCCCAGGTTTTGGGCATTTCAGAGAGAACGTCCAGCCGGGCGCGCACGTCCTCGCTGCGCTTGGTGTCATGCGTTGCGGTGGCCAGCATGGAGTAGGGCCAGTCCTGGGCACGCTTCAGGTTACCGGAGTGAAATTCATCCACGGTAGAGCCGAACTGCCGTGGCGAGCCGCCGACTTCATTCACGGCAGTGAAACGGTTATAGATGTAAAACGTAGTGTCTTCCAGTCCCTTGGCCATGACCGGGCCGGTGAGCTGCTGGAACTTCAGCGTGAAGTACAGCTTGCGGCGATAGAGATCGGAATGCTCTTCAGCAGGTTGCTGCTTCAGCAGCAAAATGTCGCGCAGGAAATCAAAGCTTGCGGGCGCCTTATCCGGATTGCGCCGTTTCGCCTTGCTGATGGCCTCATGGATGTAGGCGCGGTCGCGCTCGGTCATCTGCCCGCGCTCATCTATATATGTGCGATAAACCGGGAAGCAGGCGATGGTTTCACGGATCACGTCACGCAGGGCTTTGCGGGTGTAATCACGGGCGTAACGATCGGTTAGAGAAATCGTATCCAGCATGTGCGCCAGCACGTTGACCTCGCTGGCCAGCGAGGCGTGCATGATCAGCTTCTTGCTGTTGTAAATAAGGGTTTCCAGGTCATAGGAAGCGCCGGTAAAACGATGGTAGAGATTGGTGAAATGCTTTTCATTGCGGCGGTCGATAAAAATGCCGTTCACGAGCGCGGTGAAATCGTAACCGGAAGTGCCATCGACCGGCCACTCGCGCGGGAGCTCTTCCCCGGGTTCCAGGATTTTTTCCACCACGGTGTAAAGCATGGCGCGGCGATTCATCCAGTCATGCTGGCCGAAAACTTCCTGCAAGTCCTGTTCAATACCGTTTTCCGCAAGCGGCGGACGTGGCGCCGCTCCGGAGCACTGGCTGGCGGCATAGAGCATCTGCAGTCGAATCATGTACTGGCGGGGGTTGAGCAGGCCGTCGCAGTGGTCTAAACGGACGCCTTGAACCATGTCGTCAGCCAGCAGATGGCGCAGAAGCTGGTGGGTTGCGGCAAAGACGCGCGGGTTTTCCATGCTCAACCCGATCAGATCATTCACGTCAAAAAAGCGGCGATAATTAATTTCCTCTCCGGAAACGCGCCAGTGTGCCAGACGGTATACCTGCGCTTCAAGCATGCGATGGATCGAATCAAAGCTGCGTGGATCGCCGGGATGGCCGTTGACCAATTCGACTGCTTTGTCCCGGAACTCGCGCGCTTCCGGCGGCCTGGCCATCACCTCTTTCAGGGCCTGGAGCAAGGAAGGAATGGTGCGCCGGCGCTGCCGGACCGCATCGCCATCAGTAACGCAATGCGACGGCAGATTGCGCAAGCCACCCAGCACATTGCGCAACTCCTGCGGCAGATCCTGCCCCAGCGGTTCAAAAATCATGGGGATGGTTTGCGGATCGAGCGGCAGGACCTTGTCGTAATATGCGATATGGAAGCCATCGTCATCGGCCACCAGCTTGATGTGGCCGGATTCCAGCTCAGCGCCGTATTGATCGCTAAGAATGGGCAGCAGCAGCTTGTTACGAAGCTCGGGCTTGACCGGGTCCCAGTCAATATCAAAAAATTCCGCAAACTCTGATGCGCGGCCGCTGGCCAGAACGTCACTCCACCATGGATTTGTTCCCTGCCCAATGCCCATGTGGTTGGGAACGAAATCCAGAACCTGTCCCATGCCGTAATTCTTGAGCTCACCGACCAATTCCTTCAGCTCTTCATAACTGCCGACTTCAGGATTCAACTGGTTATGGTCGGTAATGTCATATCCATGAAGGCTGCCAGCCCGCGCTTTGAGAATGGGAGAAGAATAGATGTGAGAAACGCCTAGAGCATGGAGGTATCCGACGAGGCGAAGCGCGTTCTGAAAGCGAAATCCAGCATTGAACTGGAGCCGGTATGTTGACAGGGGACGTGCTGCCCGCTTCTCCGATGAGAGACGATCAAGGCACTCGGAAATGCCGCTGGATTCGGTGCTCAGGATGGCTGGATTGGCTCTCATGCGGTTGATCGGGACGAAGGCGGACTTGAGACAGAAACTCCCAGGCAAGTTAGATGCATGAATCGGAGAGCGTGCCGGCGAATGCGAAGAGACAGCGGGGCTTTACTAATCTGGCCGTGACAGTTAACAATGGTTGTTTGTGACAAGGAGCAACTTCCAGCATGCCCGCCACCGGTGAATTGATTCGCATGATGAATTACGTTGACGACATAGCAGCCACGCTGCGCCGCCTCCAGGTAGGGATCAGCACCATGAGCCCTGAAGAACGGAAACGCCTGGCTGACTACATGCGCAACTCGGATCCAAGCCTGGCCAAGATACTGGAGACCCTGGACAAGGGCTGATCATGGCGGAGGTCCGGACCATCGCCGTGATTGGCGCCGGAACCATGGGGCGAGGCATTGCCCGTCTTTGCGCCACTGGCGGCTATCGCACGATCCTGGAAGATATTCTTCCGGCGAGTCTGCGCAGCGCGGAAATTGAAATTCGCGGCGCTCTGGATCAGACCATCCAAAAAGGCGCAATTACCGTGGATGCGGCAGAGACTGCGCTGGCCCGCATAGAATACGCTTCGTCCGTCGAGCAGGCTGCGCGCGGAGCTGATCTCGTGATTGAAGCGGTTCCCGATGAGATGGAGTCGAAGCTGGAAATCTTAACGCTGCTGGATAAGGTGGCGAAACCAGCGACCATCCTGGTATCAAACACATCAATACTCAGCGTGACGGAGCTTGCTTCGGTGACTTATCGCCGCAACAAGATTCTCGGTATGCGATTCTATACCCCGATAGACGAAATGGAGTTGCTGGAGATTGTTCGCGCCGAGGAGACTGACGATGCGACGGTCGCAGCGTGCGTTGAAATCGGCTGCTGCATGGGCAAAAAAGTTGTGGTGGTTGAGGAAGCGAAACGGTCGGTAGCTTCGCAATGACGGCAGTTGTTGCGGCTGCAGAATGTGTAGCTGGGTGTTTGTTCTTATGCTTTGCGGCGCACCAGGCGCAAGTCAGAAAGATAGATGTCCAGCGGGTTCATGCCGGCAACCGGCGTTGCTTCCCGGCTTTCCTGCTCGATCTGTGTTTCCTGGCGTTGCAGCTTCTCTGCGACGGTAGCGATTCGACGGCGCAGATATTTCATGTCGCAAGGTTTGATCAGATAATCGTCAGCGCCCGCTTCATATCCTGCCTGGATATTCTCCGGCTGGTCCTTGGTAGTGATGAGAATCACGTAAGGCTGTGTTGGCAGGTTGCTAGTGCGAAGCCACCGGCAGACATCAAGCCCGCTCATCTTCGGCATGTCCCAGTCCATCAGGCAGACGTCAAACTTGCGGCTTTGCAGCAATTCGCGCGCGGCTTCGCCATCTACAGCCGAGACCATCTGATATCCCCACTGGACAACCGAACGTTCCAGCACCATGCGCGAGAGCAAGTCATCTTCAACCACCAGGATCGTGACGGGATTCATATATAGAGTTTATCGACCGGGAGACACCCTGACTTTAGCAAACAAGGCAGGCTCTAACTACAGTACTTCGGTTTTTTCGGGGAATCCCAAAATGGAACCCCGTCCAGGGACATTCGTACTCAAGGCCTCGATCGGCATAAAAAACCAGGGCACGTATGGTTTCCGTGCCCTGGTTTACTTATCGGCTATTTCGTCCCGAAGTTTACGGCTTAGGTGCGCCTCAATTTCCGGCCGGCTTGCTGCCCATCGCCGGGAGCGGAAGGCTGCCGTCTGCCCCGCTGGTCAGCGCCACAAACTGCGGGTCCTTATACAGCGAAGCAAACACCGCGTCCACGCGCGCTTCCATCATTTCTTTGCTTCGTACGGACTGATACCGCTCATACTCAAAGAAATGGCGTTTCAGCAGCGAGAGCGCTTTTTCTTTCTGCCCGAGTTGCGCATAGATCGCGGCCAGGTTATAAGAGGCGCACAGAATCGCTTCGTTGTCTTTCGCGATCTTCAATGCTTCGTCGCCGTGTCCATTACCCGCCATGAAGGCCGCGGCAAAGATCAGGTTAAAAGGCTCATGCGGATCC
>JBARMK010000233.1:0-5404 GCA_049802395.1 Candidatus Angelobacter sp. | reverse complement strand
ATCGTTACCAGCTCCATCTCCTGCTGCGGCACCTCTGGCTCTTTCAACATTCTTCCATAAAAACATAAAGCTCTCGCAAAAACGAGAGCTTTATCGATACTTTGTCAGCAATCTGAGGCCCGCTCAGCGGGCCTGTTTAGATGATTCGATTTTGTTCGCGACTACCCCCCAAGGCAAGGCGGCGGGTTGTCACTGCAGTCTCCACTGATGACTCTGCAGGTTACGGGATCATAGTTGCAAGCTCCAGTACCGAGTCCGCTGCCAAAGAATCCGGCGACTTTGAATCCGCCGGCGATCTGCTGAAGTTCCTCATCACTCACAAGGCGGGCGCCAACCCGGCTTAGTACGCGATTTGTTTCCATAAAATGCTCCTTTCCTTGACGTTCTAGCAGGTGATTATAAGTCGGATAAGGAAGGAAGAAGGGTTTCTGCGCGAAGAAGAACTCGCGCGATGATCCAAAATGGGAGACGACCCAAAATGGGAAATTGAAACACCCGTGTAGCGCTGCTAGCCGAGTGCCCCATCCTTTCCGCGCGTTTTTGCGGAAAGTGTGGGATTCGACATGGTATCCACTTTCCCATTTCGCCACGAGACCAGTCTCAGGGCCTGACTTGAGCGTTTAGCCTGAGATGACCCTGAGCTTGTCGAAGGGGGATCGAGGGCTGCGAAGTCGGCCCGTAAGGATGTCTGAAACCATCTTCCTAGCGCCGCAGGCTCGCGCCTTACCCATTCACACCAAAAAGCGGGCGCGAACGGGGCCCTTCCTTACCCATTCACGCCAAAAGCGGGCGCGAACGGGGCCCTTGCAGCTGCTCCCAGCAAAACGGCGTTTGGCTGGTTGGGACGAAAAGCAGCGGAGCGCGCACAAACATTCCTGTGCCGCGCCTCCGGCGCTCAATTCTTTTTCAGCTTTCCCAGCGCTGACGCGCTGGGCTCAATAATTCCGCCCCTGCGGGCTGGAACCAAGCGTTGGATGGCGCGGTTTTTGCGCGCCTGCTTTCCAGCAGGCCTACTTCCGGCTGGCACCAAGGCCATTGTCCTCTTTCGCAGTTGATTCGCTCTCAAGAATCCCCTAGAATCTGCTAGCGCCTCAGGGTGCGATGGGCAAGGTCTTTGAAAACTAGCCGTCAGCAGTCAGCACTCAGTAATCAGCCAAAGCAAACCCCGGGACATTTGCGACCCACTGCCGATCGATGCGTCGGCAGAGGGTTACAAGGTCAAAAGACCTATCCGGGTGACACCGATTAGGCTGACGAAAATGACAGAAAAAGGGCTTCGACAGTTCTGTCGACAGTACTGTCGAATTGCACTTTACCTTTTGTTTTCAACAAAACGTCTATGGGGGTGGGCATCTGGCTGAGGGTACACAGGCAGAGGGCCACAAAGTGGGCTTCGCCAATCTAGATCGTTCGGCTCCGGCTATCGCCGCTCGCTCACGATGACAGTTTGAGGCGCGGCGATCTTGCGCCGCGCGCCTTTATTCAATCGCCGTGATCGCCGACATCGCGCGTGATCGGAAAAGCAAAACCTTTAACCACAAAGGACACCCATTCGACTCGCTGACGCTCGCTCAGGGCAGGCTATGGAACACAAAGGACGGCGGCATCCTGGGCTTTGGCGCAGCGGGTGGCAGTTCGTCCCATCATAGTAGAATCTCAGGCTCTGTACCGAACCGCGAAACCTATGCACCCGACACTTCTCGCCACATTCCTCGAAACTTCTCGCACCGCGGTCGCTATGTGCTCCGCCGGCATCGCGCTTTTCCTGATCGGACTATGGGCCGCGAAAAACGACATCGCCCAGGCCCGCGGTCTGGACAAGATTGTGGTCTTGGCCAATTTGTGTTTCGCCGTCCCGTTGGCGGTCTTCGGCACACTGCATCTCTTCGGCCCAGAATTCGTCAAAGACCTTGTGCCGCGATACATGCCAGGGCGTATGTTCTGGGTATATTTTGTCGGCTGCGCGTTGATCGCCGCGTCCTTGAGCATTGCCAGCAAAATTGGCGTGCGCTGGTCCGGCCTGCTGGTCGGAATAATGATGTTCATGTTTGTCGCGATGCTCTACTTTCCCAGTGCCCTGCGCCACCTGCACGCCAGAATTACCTGGACGATCGTCTTCCGCGAATCGTCGTTCGGCGGCGCCGGCTGGATTCTTGCCGCCATTGCCAAAGACGGATGGCGCGGGAAAGCGAAGACCACGCTGATCACTGTAGGCCGCATCGTGATCGCGCTCGCCCTGATATTTTTTGGCATTCAGCACTTTCTCCACCCGCTGGGACTTCCCGGAGTTCCGCTGCAAAAAGAGATGCCCTCATGGATGCCGGTTCCGGGAGGCATGCTCATTGACTATGTGACGGGCGCAGCTCTTCTCATCGCCGGGGGAAGCATTCTGCTGAACGGGAAAACGCGGACTGTGGCAGCCTGTGTCGGCGGTTGGCTCTTGCTGTTAGTCCTGGTCATCTATGGGCCGGTCATGATCGCGGCGCTGTCCCAACCAGTTACCGAAGTGAAAGTGGAGGGGATCAATTACTTTGCCGACACGCTGCTGTTTGCCGGAGTCATCCTGGTAGTGGCAGGCGCCGCGCCACGATCCGATTCCGTCGGGGCGGTTAGGAGAAAAGCGGGCGGTTAAGATCGGGGGTTAGTCGATCCCATTCTTTGCTCCGCAAAGGATAGGGTACCGCGGTGTGGCTGAAGAGCGGGAAAGGCGGGCCGACCCGCCGACGTGAACCTGAGCGAGATACATAAGATAGATGCGGATGGGAATGCGGTGCAGTAGATAGTTTATTCGTTGATTACAAAAGCCCGCCGAAAGGCGGCGGGCCTTTTTTCTTTTTTGCGGCCTTGGTTTCCGCTCTATTGCACGCTTGCGACCGCCTGCATGCTGAAGCTGTACTGGTCGCCGGGTTCGCTGACGTTGATGGTTACGGTGAACTTTCCTTTCTTCACGTAAGTATGGCTGCCGCGCACCTTGAACTCATTCGGATTGCCACTAAACACCCGAGTCACGGTACCTTTTGAAGACGTGCCATCGCCCCAATGGATGGTGGCGTTAAAGAAGCTTCCCGTGATGGTCTCGAAATCGGAAAAGCCGGCAACGGAACTTGAAAATAATTTGCCGTGTGTTGGATAAATATTGATTCCGACGGCGTGCTCCGGCACTGAGAGCGGAATCTTGCCCACGACGGTGGCGGCGCTTGTTGCCGGGTCAGGCTTTATGCCGGTGAAATAAAGATTGCCATCAGAAGCTGAAGAGATGGCGCGCAGCACGGACGAGAACTGGTCCTGTCCAACCGGCTCGAAATAAGTGATCACCCCGGTAGCCGGGCTGATGCGCGCAATGCGGCGGGCGTCGGAATCAGAAAACCAGATGTTTCCATCATGCACCCAGGCGATATCCATTGCACCTTTGCCCTGGATGGGAAAATAAGTGATCTGGCCGGACATGGTGATTCGGCCAATCTGGGGAAAGCTGTCATTCTGGGTGAACCACATGTTGCCGTCAGGCCCGGCAGTGATGCCCGCGCAGGTCAAGCCGCAACTGGGAACATGTGGGTCGGTCAAACTGAAAATGTTCAGGATCAGGCCCGCAGTGTTCATGTGAAAGATACGGCGGCCAAACGTCTCCATGATCCACATGTTGCCGTCAGGCCCCGGACGCAGCAGCGAGCCGGTATCCCGCCCGCCAAGCGAGAACGCCGTAAAAACTCCCGCCGTGGAGATGCGATACACTGAGGCCCCCGCCGTCGCCCACATGTTGCCGTCGGGTCCGCGAGTGATATCAAATACGGGCTTCTCTGGCAGTTGGAAGTTGGTGACCGCGCCGGTTGTGGGATTCAGTCTGCCTACGATGCCGGAGAAGGTCCCAAACCAGACATTGTTGTCCGGTCCCCAATAAATCCCCATGATCGTTCCCTCGCCGTTCTGGCTGTTCGGAGGTTCAACCGTGAAGTTTTTGAGCGATCCAGTCAGTGACAGCCGTCCAATCAAGCCGCGGTTTCCGGCGAACCAGACCGCGCCGTCATTGCCGCGCGTGATCTTCCCGGCGTCAAAGGTCTTCCAGAACGGATAACCGGCGGCCGTGGGTGGTGGAGAGATGGTTTGCGCCTGCCCGGTGGCGGCGAAGCTGGTGATGACAAGGAAAAGCAGTGCAGCGGTAAAAGACGTGCGGATCTTGCTGGCGCGCATGGGGGCCCCTCAGGTTCTTGGGGAACTTGGAGGTGTGATGCAGGAGCTCTGCTGCGGGATTGCCTGAGGCTACGCCACGCGCCGATTATCGGTCCGTCCGTGACGGGAACAGGGTATCCGGGCTGCGGGATTCTAATACAGTGAATCGAATCCGGCGATCAGGCGGGTATGGGATACAGTAAGTAGTTTTTGATTCGCCACCAAAGCGGTACCGGACCGTAACGAGGACGGTTTTGACGAATGTGCGCAACGCAGGTGCGGCACAAGGTTTTGTTTTGTCGCTCCGCTCGGCTGCGCCAGCCCTGCGGCGCAGGGAAAAGATTCGCTTGCCGTAAACTGATCCACGGTCAGGAACGCACGGCTCTGGCGTCGCGCATGAATTGCTGAATGCACTGAGCGGCGTTTTAGTCTGGCGAAAGGATTTCTACACAAGATAAACATCTCCAATTCCCACCCGTCGCCAAACAGCGCGAAGGATGGGGCACACGGCAGGAAGGCAGGAAGCGAGGACTATGAGAGCAACAAAAGCGCGAAACATTCATAGCAAGAAAAAGGACTTGTCAACAAAACAACGTGAAGAACTACTCAGAGCTTTGAAAGTCCGCTTTGAGAAAAACATGGACCGCCATAAAGGTCTTGAATGGGATAAAGTGCAAGCAAAGCTGGAGGCTAATGCTGAAAAACTGTGGTCGCTGAATGAAATGGAAAGAACAGGCGGTGAACCGGATGTTGTTGGCCATGATAAAAGACGGGCGAATACATTTTTTATGATTGTTCAGCAGACAGTCCCAAAGGCCGCAGAAGTCTTTGCTACGACCGTGAAGCGCTGGAGTCGAGAAAAGAACATAAACCAAAAGACAGCGCTGTTGCTATGGCAGCTGCCATGGGCATTGAGCTTTTAACGGAAGAACAATATCGAGAGTTGCAGAAACTTGGAGATTTCGATACGAAAACCTCGAGCTGGGTAAAAACACCTTCTCATGTCAGAAAACTCGGCGGCGCCCTCTTTTGTGATCGCCGCTACGACACTGTTTTCGTGTATCACAACGGTGCGGAATCTTACTATGCCGGCAGGGCGTTCCGTGGCTCGCTAAGGGTCTAAACTTTGGACTTTGGAAGTTTTCAGGCTGGAGGAGGCCCCGGTATCATCATTGAAGGCTTTAATGCACGCAGACGATCACCCAGGGTGGGCTGCCAATGCGATCGACCATAACGC
>JBARMK010000232.1:0-24145 GCA_049802395.1 Candidatus Angelobacter sp. | reverse complement strand
TTGCCCTGGAGAAGCCGCTGATCACAGTGAACCATCTGGAAGGCCACATCCATGCGGTGTTGCTGGAGGAAAAGCAGAAAGGGGATTTCCAGATCGATTTTCCGTTGCTCGCCCTCGTGGTTTCCGGCGGGCACACGCATTTGTTTTTAGCCGAGCAGCGCGAGCGTGGCTGGACCTATAAGAATATCGGGCGCACGCGCGATGATGCCGCGGGCGAAGCCTATGACAAGGTAGCCAAGCTGCTTGGCCTGGGTTATCCGGGCGGCCCGATCATCGATGCCGTGGCGCGGCATGGAAACCCCCGCGCGGTGAAATTCATTCCCTCGCAGATCAAACACAGCAATCGTGGTACGCCAAAGGCGCAACAAACGCCCTACGATTTTTCCTTCAGCGGGATCAAGACCGCGGTGCTGCGTTACGTGGAGCTTGAAAGTATGCGTGAATCGATTACGGCCCGGCAGCAGACGCTTGCAGGTATTCCCAAGCCCAATGCCGAGAGCGTGCTTCCGCATTGCGATCGCAAAACGCTGGATCTGGTCGCATCATTTCAGCGGGCTGTGGTGGAAGACCTGGTGTCCAAGACTCTGGACGCCGCGCACGAGAGCGAGGTGCGCACATTGTTTGTCACTGGAGGCGTGGCCGCAAACAGCGAGTTACGGGAGAAATTCACCCTGGAAGCGGCAAAGGCAGGAGTGCGCGTGTATTTCCCGTCGCGAAAGCTTTCCACTGACAATGCAGCCATGATTGCGGCAGCGGCTTATCCCAAGTGGCTGGCACAGGATTTTGCTCAACCTGAGTTTTCCGCCGAGGCGTCGCTGGCCCTGCGATAATGCCCCAAAACACACAAAAACCGGATTGCCAGTTGTTCGGCATAGTTGTTAGACAGAGAACTGCGCCGGCAAATGCGGTCATCATTGAGGCGCAAGTGGCTCGGGAAACTAAGCTTCGTCCGGCTTTATGTTCTCTTCAATGGCCATGTCCTTGAACTCACTGGATTCAAAAACATCGCCACATTCCTGGCATTCAACGAACTCAGCGTCTTCGTCGCGCGCGACAATGCGTACGCGAGGATGCCTGCAGGCTTTCTCCATGGGTGTCGGATGGGGAGGTCGTTTCGTGGGTGAATTCTGGCTTGGGTCCATATTCGGATCAAGGCTCACATTTGCCGCTGCCTTTTCACGAATTGCGGGTATTTTAAGCCCGTCTGGCAACTTGTCAAGTGTTTCCGGCAGGTATTGGGGCGCCATACAGAAGACAATGGATGAGAAAAACGAAGCCGAGGTTGCTGGAAATCAAGGCATGGGAAAGATTCCCGCCGACCGAGCCTTCTCTACCATTACCTGCGTAACAGTGGACGGCGCATGCCTGGCCAGACCGGCCTGGGCAGATGCCACGGCCGCCTCAAAAGTGCTGCGACCGGTCAGCGCCACGTCAATCATCAGGAACTTGGGTGAGCCTTCCGCGACACGTACTCCGGCATAGGCGTGTCCTGGAACAATCACCACACTGGAATCCATGCCCAGATTTTCAAACATTGAAGCGTACATGACTGCGGCATCAATACAGTTTGCGCTGCTCTGGCCCAGGCTTACGCGGGGCATCCGTACCCGCTCACTCACGCCTTTGTGGTCCCCCAGCGTGGAGGAGCTTTTTACGTAAGAGAGTCCGGAGCGCTGCAGAGCGTTGAAGATGGCCTTAGCCTGCCGATAGGTCGCCTGTTCCTGCTGATCCACGCTCTTCCAACTTTCATAGCCCGGCAAGCGATGATCGGGGGTAAACCCCTTGGCATGCACCAGCACGGCTTCCACAAGCGAATCATGGGGTGTAACCCAGGAAGCAATGAATGGGGCGTATTTGAATCCATTGCCCCAGAAAATGTCTTCGGCGGAACGCAAGCGCACAGGCACCGTAGTTTCATACAAAAGGCTTGAAGCAGCATCACTGACGCTTACATGCACCGTAGCGGCGATAATTTCATGGTTTTTGTAAAGGCGCGGCAGAAATGACGGAGCGAATACCAAAGTGCGAACCGCTCCTGGCGCAAGGTCTGCGGTTTGGATTTCCTCGTCGCTCCACCCTGGCAGCCTGACGCTGACCCGGCGGCGGATTGCCGCCGCAGAGGGGTTTGAGACTGTGAGGGAGACCACGCCGAAAGTGCGGTCACTTGGCCGCTGCAACGATGCGTAGTTAGCAAAAGCGGGATAAATTTCGCCGTCAATCCCGGCCTGAATTTTGTATGTCGATTCGAGTTCCCTGGCAGGCTTTGCGGGGTGAATGTCACCACGATCAACCGAAGCATCGCCAGAAAAAGCGGGCTTAACCAGGATTGTGCTTAGGAAAAGTCCTGCAAATACCGCGAATTTTGCTCGACTCGGCATCGTACTACGTACGGATCATAAGGCCATGGTTCGCAAAGACAATCCAGCGTTTGCCTTAAAGTCTCAGGAAGGGGTTAAGGTAATGTATTCCTTCAATCTGAAAGCCAGGGCTTTCCAGCAACGGACTGCATGGCTTCAATGGTCATCTGGTCTGGGGTGGATGTGCTTTGGTACCTTGGGTGGACCGGGCAAATGCGCCTCCAGCCAGCGCCAGAAGTACAGGAAAACACTCCAGAACGTAGCGCGGTTCGGGGTTTTCCAGAGTGGAAAGAAACACAGTCCTGATCAGCACAAAGCCAATGAGAAAGGCGCCCGCCAGGCCCAGCCGCCACCGCATCCATCCGCGGAAAGCCGCGACAATGTAGAACAGGTTGATTCCTGCCCAAACCAGCGCAAACTCTGATTCCCGTTCATGCTTTCCAAACTCCCACCAGCGGGTTTCAATATTGAGCATCTCCGTGCGGGGGCGCAGCCACATATCTGCCATACGCAGCACCGGAAGCCAGATTTCATAGCGCAGTGGGTTGTGCTCCACTCGGTGTCGGGCAATTTGCTCAAAGCCAGCGTCCATCTCCGGGTCAATATAGAGCTGTTGGTTATAGCGCGAGATCAGTTCCAGCGTCTGGTCATATTCAGGATGGGTATCAAAGGCGCGCTCGGGCAGGTCATGCTGATTGATCGGCTCGCCTGATACTCTCCAATAGACATCTTCCACCGAGACATAGTCGGCCATCCAGGACTTTACCCAGTGGTTGAAGCCTTGGGGGACGAATTCTCCGGGATCGTTGGCGTACCTCGACGCCAACGGCTGCCAGAGATGAAAAACGCGCCAATTTCGTATTGTCCAAGGCGCCAGCGGAGCCAGGCTGCAAATCGTCAGCACGAGGCCGGCAGAGATGACCGGTTTTTTCTTGGCTGAACGCACCAACATGACAAAAAGGGCCAGGCCCAGGGCTAGCAGCACGATGCCATCATCAGGACGCATAAAGATGCTGGCGGAGATCCAAAATCCTGCGAGGCACCAAAGACCGGCGCGGCGCTCGCCGCTTTGCAAAGTCTTCAAACCACGCACGCCGTAGTAAAGTGCGTGGGCCACGCAGAAGATGGCCAGGGTTTCAGACAGCGGCGCAGCAGTATACATGGCTGTGAATGGACAGACCGCGGCCAGAAGATAAGCGGCCTTTGCCGCCTTATCGTTCATTAAAACCTGAGTGAAAGCGGCAATCACCAGGCACGTGTTTGTGTCGATGAGCGCCTGTGCAATCATTACCGCCCTATAGTGTTCCTGGCCGAACAGCGCAAACATGGCGGCGAGAAACCCAGGATAGCCAGGCAGTCGAATCAATGTCGGTCGCACGATACCGCCGTCGTTCAAGCCATAGACGCCATGGTTCAGCCAATTGAGAGCGATGTCACCGTATATCCAGCTATCGCCGGCGATGTGAGGAAACCGAAAAACAAAGAACAGCCGCAATCCCAGCGCGGCGATTGTGGCCAGCAGAAAAAAAAGCCAGTTTCGCCGCACCAGATCAAGTAAGGTTTTCATGAATCGGGGAACGGCAAGTGTAACGGCCCGAACATGAGGCGTTCAACTGCAAAACAGCGTGTGCCCAGCCTTGATTGACCTGCCGTATTCCTGCCGCTTACGATGGTTCTAACAGATCGCGCGATGCCGAAATCAATCTTCTATGATCCACAACGAAAACGCTGGGCGCGACTGCGCGTCCTCTTTAGCGTTCTGGGCGCCATTATCAGCGGGTTGGTGCTGTTTTTTATTCTTACAGTCTTTGTGCAGTCAGATCCTTTGCCGCGCGTCCTTATGCCGGAGCAGAAGCGCACTTTGCGCGCCCTCAAAGAACGTGAGCATCGCCGGCCTGCCAAGACAAGGAATGCACATCGCAAAACCACGGCGCCACCCTCGCAAGTCGTGCTTAATACCGACGAAGGAATCCGCGCGGCATACTACGTCACCTGGGATGCTGCCAGCTACGTCTCGCTGAAGGAATACTACCCGCAGATCGACATCCTCTTTCCGGAGTGGCTCCACGTGCTTACTCCAGATGGCAATTTGCAGGGCTTTGACGGCGAGAACCATCCATTTCGCGCGGTTGAGAACGGGACAGTGCACTCGACCGACGATCGCGTGATGCCGTTCCTGCGCGCGGAAAAGGCGGATGTTGAAGTCTTTCCGCTGATTAATAATTTTGATCCAGTAAGCAAACAGTGGCTTTCCAATATCGGCGATTTTCTGAATGATCCGGATGCGCGGCAGAACTTCCGCTCCCAACTTCTGCTGTTTCTTGCCAGCGATCGCTTCAAAGGCGCCTCAATCGATTTTGAAGAGATCCCCCTCAAGGCGCAGCCCGGGTTCCTGGCCCTGATTGAGGAATTGGGACGCGACCTGCATGCGCGCGGACTTCGGCTTTACGTGAACGTTCCCGTCTCAGATAAAGATTACGATTACGTCCGCCTTGCTGCCGCCTCTGACGGCCTGGTGGTAATGAATTATGACCAGCATCAGACGACGAGTTCTGCCGGGCCGGTAGCCTCTCAAGACTGGTTTGTCTCGAATTTGAAACAGGCGCTCAAAGACATTCCCAAAACCAAGCTCATCTGCGCCATCGGCAGCTACGGCTATGACTGGGGCATTTCACCGAAAACCCGGCGGATCGTAAACGTGGACACCAACAATGTCCAGGAGGCTTGGCTACATGCGCGTGAATCGGGCTCAGATATCGATCTGGATCCTGACTCGCTGAATCCGCACTTCGCCTATGAGGAGGACAACGGCGTGCGGCACCAGGTCTGGTATCTGGACGCGGTGACCGCGCTGAACCAGATGCGTTCCGCCCGCAATTTTGGCATCCGCACTTTTGCTCTCTGGCGTCTCGGCTCGGAAGACCGCTCGCTGTGGAAGATCTGGGACAATCCCAATGAGGACGGTGCGGAAAACAAGCTCACAGCGGTACCCTCCGGTGAAGACGTGGACCGCGAAGGCTATGGGGAAATCCTGGTGATTCAGCATCAACCCAGCCCGGGTGAACGCAAGGTTATGGTCGATTCCGACACAAAACTGATCACGTCGGAAAACATGACCGTCCTGCCTGAGCCCTACGAGATCAGGCAGTATGGGTGGAAGAACAAGCAGATAGCCCTCACCTTTGATGACGGTCCCGACCCGGTCTATACGCCCAAAATCCTGGATATCCTCAAACGTGAGAATGCGCCGGCCACGTTTTTTCTTATCGGGCTGCAGACACAAAAATTTCCCGCGCTGGCGCGTCGCATCTATGACGAAGGCCACGCCATCGGCAACCACACCTTTACGCATCCTGACATCAGCGATGTTTCCGCATGGTATATGAAGCGGATTGAGCTGCAGCTTACGGAAAAACTGTTTGCCAGCACGCTGGGAGTGAAGCCGCAATACTTTCGTCCTCCATATTCCATTGACCAGGAACCAGACGTGGCCGACCAGGTTCGCCCTCTGGAATTGGTGCAGGGCGAAGGCTATATCACCGTGGGATCCAAAATTGATCCTAATGACTGGAGAAAGGGTGAGACACCAGAGGCGATTGTTCAGGCTGTGATAGTGCAGGCGCAGGCGGCGGCGACCACAGGATGCGTCACGCGCGCGCCGCTCTATTGCGGCAACATCGTTCTTCTGCACGATGGTGGTGGCGATCGCACGGCCACCATTGCCGCCTTGCCTCAGATCATTGAAGGCCTGAGAACGCGCGGGTTCAAGATCGTGAGCGTGGAAGAACTGCTGGGAAAGACGCGGGCCGACGTAATGCCGCAACTGCCGGCGAACCAGGTGCTCGCGGCGCGCCTGCAGGGATTCGTTTTCACCGCGGTGGCGTGGCTCAGGGAGTTTGTGGTGCTGGTATTCTTCATTGGTGACGTGCTGATGAGTGCGCGATTGCTGGGTATTGGCGCACTTGCTACTTTTGACCGTCTACGCAAACCCGCGCCGGTCGGTGGTCCGGATTACAAGCCTTTGGTTACGATCATCATCCCTGCGTTTAACGAGGAAAAAGTCATCGAGCATACGGTGCGTGCGGCGCTGGCTTCGGATTATCCGCGATTGCGGACTATCGTGGTCGACGATGGCTCAACCGACGCCACTTCCGCGGTAGTGCGGGAGAAATTCGGTAAAGAAATTGCAGGGGGCCGGGTGCTGTTGCTGACCAAACCCAATGCAGGCAAAGCGAGCGCGCTGAATGAGGCGTTGCAGCATACCGACGACGAAATCTACGTTGGGATAGACGCCGATACCATCATTGCGCCCAACGCGATATCGATTCTGGTGCCGCATTTTGCCGATCTCAAGGTTGGCGCCGTAGCTGGTAATGCCAAGGTCGGCAACCGCGTGAATCTATGGACACGCTGGCAGGCGCTGGAGTACATCACGAGCCAGAACTTTGAACGGCGCGCATTAAACGTGTTTGGCGCCGTGAGCGTGGTGCCCGGAGCGATTGGAGCTTGGCGCGTTTCTGCGGTACGGCAGGCCGGCGGCTACCATACTGACACGGTGGCGGAAGACGCCGACCTGACCATGTCATTGCTGGAAAACGGCTGGCGCGTGGTCAACGAAGACCGGGCATTGGCTTTTACTGAGGCCCCGACCAACGCGCGCGGCTTGATGCGCCAGCGCTTCCGCTGGTCGTTTGGCGTCCTTCAGGCGGTGTGGAAGCATGGCGCTGCCATCCGCAAACGCAGCCGCCTGGGCTGGATTGCGCTTCCCAACATCATCATTTTCCAGATCCTGTTGCCGCTGTTTTCACCTTTCATTGACATCATGTTCCTGTTTGGGACGCTGGAATTTCTGGCCACTAGGTATTTCCATCCGGAAAGCGCCGATCCCACTAGCTTTGAGCGCTTGGCTTTTTTCTTTGTGATTTTTCTCGCCATTGACTTTGTTGCATCGGCGCTTGCATTCCTGCTGGAGCGGCGGGTTGAAGGCACGGGAGAAGACCCGCAGCTGCTCCTGCATTTGTGGTTGCAGCGTTTCTCTTACCGGCAGTTGTTCTCCGCCGTGCTGGTCAGGACGATAAAACGCGCCATCGATGGCAAGCCATTTGCCTGGGACAAGCTTGAGCGTACTGCAGCGGTTTCACAAACGCGAGCTTAGGTCATTGTCCGGCCTGCGGCTTGATGATCTCATCCAGCAAGTTCGGCTGGCCCTCACTCCGTACCAGATGCGGATACCGCTCGCCCTCGTGATAGTTCACCTGATAGGTGTTGTAGTACTCGCCGTTCTCGGCCAGAAGCGACAAAGGTTGCTGGCTGTGCAGCCCGCCCCGCAACGCGGCACGGATAATATCCTTGGACCATTTACGGCCATTCACCGCGATCACCTTCATGCCCGGCCCCAGGCCTGCAATGTAGGCCGGCGAGCCCGGAGTCACGTCGCGCAGCTCACCTTCCTTGGTGGCAATGAAGCCAAGGGAAAAGCTCAGGTCGATGTTGTTGCTGCTTTTTTCTCGAGCGTCCATGGTGGTGTTTTTCTGGTCGGTATAAACCAGCTTCCAGCCTCCATTGGTAATGCCTCCCATGGGAGCATGGGGCGCTTTAGAATCCAGCCGGTCACGCAGCAATTTTGCCCAGTCATTCGGCGTAACCTGATTCAGCGCGGTCACAACATCTTCGAATTTGTATGGGACCACAGCTGGCGGTCCGCTTTGGCCGCCATGAAAGAGGTGGCAAAAATCATTTAATGACTTCTGTCCATTGCTCTTCTGCCGGATCAGCGAATCCACTTCAAGCCAGAGCAGATAACCTTCGGGGTAATAGTCGGCGCTGCGGCGCCAGTTCGTCCATTCGGGAGCCGCGGCAAACAAACTTTGCACGCTGGTGGCGGTGTCCTGCAGCGGCCGCCACGTGCGCCCAGCGCGATGGTCCAGCATAGCCGCTGTATAGGCCAGGTTTTCGCGGAACTGGTCGGGTGATCGCAGGCCCGTCCGCGCTGCCAGAATGTTCCCCAGATAGTCGGTGAGCCCTTCATATACCCATAGCAGGTCGCCATGCATTGGCTTCTGGTAGTCGGCAGTGGCTAGTCCCGCCGGGCGCCGGTATTTGCCGTTCCAGGAATGCACAAATTCGTGCGGCAGCAGATCAGCCTCCAGGTCGTGCGACCCGTTATTACTGAACATGTCTTCCGCTGCGCCGTTATCGCTGGATTCATGTTGTTCCAGGCCGTGGTGTGCCGTCTGGTCGCCAAGCGTTAGAAGGAAATGATATTTGGTGTAGTGCCGTGCGCCAAAGAGCTTGCCTGTCTCCGCCACAAGCTGTTTAAGGCTGGCAATATCTTTGGCTCCGATCTGAATTGCCTCGTCGCTTTCGCCTACCATGTCGATGACGTGCAGCGGTGTCTCACCCGGCGCGGAGAGCTGCACTTGCCGGTAGATTGCTCCCGCGATCAGCGGCGAATCAACCAACGTGGTGAGTGAAACCGTCTGAAACTCTACCGAACTGCCCTCTTGATGCGTAGGGGTAAGCGCCGAGCCAAACTTCCATCCATCCGGCAGCCGCACTGAAGCCGTTACCGGGACCGCATCGGTTGCTACGCCCTGCGGATAAAGGACCACCTGGTTCCACAGAAGATCCAGCACCTTGCTGGAGGCGAGGGAACTCTTTCCATTGTAGGTAATCGTGTCATAGGAAACTTGCAATTCGTGCACGCCGAGGGGTACCCGCAGATGGAAGGCATACATATCTTCCAGATCGCGCTGCCAGTCCAATTCCTGGCCTGCCGCCTTGAAGTGGAGCCCGGTGAAATTCTGGATCGGACCCGTAGGCCGGTGGTTTCCAGGAATCCACTTGGGATAGATAAGGGTCACGGCTCCGGGTGTAACTGGAATCGTCAGTGTGGCGTGCAGGATGTTGCGTGGCGCATCCGTGGCGTCAACGTGCAAACGCTCAACGCTTTGTGCAGTGACGGTGACGGTAAACAAAATGATTGCTACGAAAAGGGACAAAGCATTTCTCATGCGTGGCTCCATCGGTAATAAGCGGCAAGTTTCAAGCGCTGGAACAATTGAAGACCCGTTATGTTACCTTTTGCGAGAGCCCTTGGCGAAGCAAATAAATTTTGTTTCTATATCAGGGGGAGGATCTAAAGGTGCCCACGCTCATTGAACGTCCCACGCGGATCACTGCCGCCGGCAATATGCCTAAACTAATTGATGAATATGTCGGACGCGTGAATACTCCCGCGCTCTGGACGGAGAGTTCCAGCGAAAGGCTGGAACCAGGAATTAGCGTGGCCCACATGCGCAGCCCCGCCGGGTGGGTCGAGCCGGGACAAACGCCGGAATTTGAGGAATATACGCTGGTACTGTGCGGCCGCCTGCAAGTTCACCATAAGGGTGGAACGCTTGAAGTAGCCGCAGGGCAGGCTGTGATTGCGCACCCAGGGGAGTGGATACAATACTCCACGCCTGAAGAAGCCACCGAGTACATTGCTATCTGCGTACCGGCATTCTCTCCACAGACGGTCCATCGCGACGGCACGGCGTAAACAACAAGTGATAAAAAAGGGCGGCCCTCATGGGCCGCCTTGGAGTTAGTAGTGGTGGTACAGGTTATTTCGGGTTGCTCATATCGCTCTTCGGTTTGTCCGTGGTCGTGTCGGAGTTTGAGGCGACTTTCAGATGGTCTTTCACTTTCAGACCGCCGGAATTCTCCTTCGCGATGCGCTCGGCCGCGACCTTCGCGTCCTTGTTAGGAACAGTTCCCGTCAGCTCAACGCTCTTGCCGTTGACCTGAACGCTAACGTTGGCATTAGCCAGGCTTGTATCCTTCTGGATCGCGGACTGAATGGTGCCCTGGACGTCGCCGGTGGCGGCAGGAGCAGCATCACTCTGCGGCATTTTCTGCGCGCTGGAATCATCCTTCTTCTGGTCGGTGTTAGGAAGGGTTTCCGGTGCGTTGGCAGGGTTCTTTCCCTGATCAGGAGCCGGAGCCGTGGAAGGCTGCTGGTCCGTGCTGCTTGGTTGTGTCGACTGCGGCATGGTTGGCGAGGTGCTACTCTGCGGCGTTGCGGGCGTGCTTTGTGCAAGCGCGAAGCCACTACCTAACACCACGATCATTGCAAGCTTGTTGAAATGTCTCACTATGTATCCTCCCTATTCGGTGTTTTGCTGATCGGCCCCTCGGCAACAGATACGCGTATACCAAGGTTTGAGCGACGAAGCTCGCGTAATCGGGGCCACTAATTGGTTGTTACGAAAGATTAGATGCCCCATCTTAGCTCGAGTTGGCCTACCAGAGCTGGAATCGAGAGCTGCCGAATTTCCCTCTAAAATCCCTCTCCCGAGCCCTCTTTCTCTGCTGAATGGCTATTCAGTAGAGCTGTTTGGCCTGATATAGTTATCGCCCGTGGAACCCCTGGCCTCAACGATTGACCGCAAATCACGCATCTATGAGTCGAATCTCGCTGCTATGCAAGCGGCGCTGGAGCGCCTGCGCGCTGAATTAAAACGCACAATTGAGGGCGGTGGCGAAAAGTATGTGAAGCGCCATATCGAAAGAGGCAAGCTGCTGCCCCGTGACCGCGTGGAGATGCTGCTGGACGAACACTCATTCTTCCTCGAGATCGCGCCCCTGGCAGGACATGGCATGGAAAGCGAGTCGCCCGGGGCCGGCGTCGTGGGCGGTGTAGGCCTCGTCTGCGGCTGCGAATGTCTGATCACTGCGAACGAGGCTACGGTGAAAGGCGGCGCGACCGGAGAAGCCGGCTTGTGGAAGAACGCACGACTGGCTGACATCGCACGCGAAAATCACCTGCCCAGCATTTTGCTGGTCGAATCTGCTGGGGCCGATCTGCCGCAGCAGAGCAAGATATTTGTGGCCGGAGGGCGCGGCTTTCGCGAGATCACGCGCCGCTCGAAAGATCGAATCCCGACTATTTCTGTTGTGTTTGGCAGTTCCACTGCCGGTGGCGCTTATTTGCCCGGCATGTCTGACTATGTGGTGATGGTGAAGAAACAGGCACAGGTGTTTCTTGCCGGGCCGCCGCTGGTCAAGATGGCCACAGGTGAAGTCAGCGATGAAGAATCTCTCGGTGGCGCCGAGATGCACTCGCGTGTGTCAGGGCTTTCCGACTACCTGGCCGAAGATGAGATGGACGCCATCCGCATCGCGCGCGAAATCGTGAGCCACCTCAATCGCCGCAAACCGAATTTGCCGGAACTGCGCGAAGTGAGAGGTCCCGTACACGATCCGGAAGAGCTTCTGGGCATTGCCTCGGCTGATGTGCGAGTGCCATTTGAGGTTCGCGATGTGATTGCCCGCATCGTAGACGGCAGCGAATTTTCCGAATTCAAACCCGAGTATGGCCAGACGCTGGTTACCGGCTTTGCGCACATCCATGGATTCCCTGTGGGCATTCTGGGAAATAATGGCGTGCTGATGTCAGAGTCGGCGGGCAAAGGCGCGCAGTTCATTCAGCTTTGCAATCAACAGGACATACCACTGCTCTTCCTGCAGAACATTACCGGATTCATGGTGGGTCGCGGCTATGAAGAAGATGGCATCATCCGCAACGGCGCCAAACTGATAAACGCGGTTTCCAATTCGACTGTGCCGGCGATCACCATCATGGTTGGCGGCTCTTACGGAGCAGGCAACTATGCCATGTGCGGCCGCGCTTATGCACCGCGATTTCTCTTTACCTGGCCGAATCATCGCATTGCTGTCATGGGTGAAAAGCAGCTTTCCGGCGTGATGGACATAATTAAGCGCGACGCTGCCGCCAAGACCGGCCAGCCATTAGATGAAGCCAAAATGGCAATCGGCCGCAAGCTGCTGGAAGACCAGATCGCGCGTGAATCAGATTGCTATTTCGCCACAGCTCGCCTGTGGGATGACGGAACCATCGATCCTCGCGATACACGCACGGTGCTGGCGATCTCTCTATCTATTGCGTATAACGCGCCGGTAAAAGGCACAATGGAGTGGGGAGTGTTCAGGCACTGAAAAAAGCACTTAGCACTTAGTCCAGCTAAAGCAGATTGACGCACATGACTAAAGCTTGAGAGCCAAAGGCCAATTGCTAATTGCTGAATGCCGTACTGGCGATGCTCCTGTGAAGTAGAGACTGTGCAAAGCATGAAGATGTTTAAAAGAATATTGGTCGCCAATCGTGGCGAGATCGCGGTGCGGATTATCCGCACCTGTCGCGAGATGGGCATTGAGACTGTCGCCGTATATTCCGATTTTGATCGCGACGCGCTGCACGTGCGACAGGCCGACCAAGCAGTGCCCATTGGGGCGTCTGCGCCGCGCGAGTCTTACCTGAACATCGAAAAGATCATCACAGCTGCGCGAAAAACCGGAGTTAACGCTATCCATCCTGGATACGGCTTTCTGGCTGAGAATCCCGGTTTTGCGGCAGCCTGTGAAGATGCAGGCATTGTCTTTATTGGGCCCGGTTCGGGCGTGATCCGTTCAATGGGTTCGAAGAATGAAGCGCGAAAGCTGGCGCAGGCTGCGGGGGTTCCCGTGGTGCCTGCGTCCGACGACAACGATTTTCCCAAGCTGATCAAAGCCTCGGCCGGCGGAGGCGGCCGGGGGATGCGCATAGTGCGTACCGCGGGTGAATATAAAGATGCAATGGCGGCTGCCCAGGGCGAAGCCGAACGCGCCTTTGGTGACGGCGCGCTGCTGGTAGAAAAGTACGTCGAAGGCGCGCGCCATATCGAGATACAAATCTTTGGGGACCACCACGGCAATGTGATGCATCTGTTCGAGCGTGATTGCTCGGTGCAGCGGCGATATCAGAAGGTGGTCGAAGAAAGTCCATCGCCGGCGGTCACGCCGGAGTTGCGAGAGCGAATGGCTGAAGCGGCCCTGGCCCTGGCCCGCAAGATCGGTTATACAAACGCCGGCACGGTGGAGTTTTTGCTGTCGCCCACCGGCGAGTTCTATTTCATTGAGGTCAACACACGTATACAGGTGGAACACCCAGTCACGGAGATGGTGACTGGGCTCGATCTTATTCGTTTGCAGATTGAGATAGCACAAGATGGACGATTACCGGCGGAGCAGCCTAAGCAGACAGGCCATGCCATTGAAGCAAGGCTCTATGCAGAGGATCCGGCGAACAACTTTCTCCCTTCCACCGGAACTTTGCACATTTGGGAGCCGTTCGAGCCTACGTTCGGACTGCGCGTGGATAGCGGGGTGAAAGAAGGCAGCGATATTGGGGTCTACTACGACCCATTGCTCGCCAAGGTCATCGCACACGCGCCCGACCGGGATTCTGCCATACGCAAGTTGATCTACGGGTTGCGGCACTTCGCGGCGCAGGGAATACAGACCAACCGCGAGTTTTTGATCGACGTGCTGGAACATGAAGCGTTCCGTAAAGGCCGAGCCCACACGGGATTTCAGATTCAATCCGTTCCAGCCGCGGAACCGGCCCGGGATCAGGTGTTCGCTGGAATCGTATGCTCTTACATCCACTACACTGAGCATGCGCAGCGCAAGGTCCTCCCGACGATTCCACTGCGCTTCCGCAACAACCCATATTCAGCGCCAGCAATGAAGTTCGAGATCTCCGGGCATGAGTATCAGGTTCGCCCGGGAACTTCGGACACGGAGATCCTGGCTGTGAATGCTGAACGCGTTGATGCGATCATTGGCGGAGTGCGCCACCCGTTTTGCATTCGCCAGGTTGACAGCACATATTTCGTTCGATCGGACGTCGGTCAGCGCACCGTAAAGCGTCTGCCGCGTTACCCTCGCCCGGCCAGTGCAGGCCAGCGCCAGGCGGCCAATTCTCCTATGCCAGGGCAGGTGCTACGCGTGACAGTCACGGCAGGGCAAAGCGTGAAGCCCGGAGACGCTTTAATCGTTTTGGAAGCCATGAAAATGGAACAGACGATTAAAGCTACAATTTGTGGGATAGTGGACGCGGTCCTGGTCAAGCCGGGAGAAATCGTGGCGCCAGGACAGATGCTGGTGGAAATTCGCTCCGCGGAGGATGCCAATGAGCACGCAAGCAGTTCAGCAGCAAAGCACTGAATTCCCGTATTTCACTGAAGAGCACGAGCTCATTCGCCAGACTGTAACGCGCTTCTGCAAAGAAGAGATTGCGCCTTATGCCGCGGAATGGGACGAAAAGGGAATTTTTCCCCGCGAACTCTTCCCAAAGGCCGGTGCGCTGGGCATGTTTGGCATCCGCATTGATCCCAAGTGGGGCGGTAGCGGGCAGGATTGGTGGGCCACAGCGGCTTACGTTGAAGCCATGAGCAACTCAGATAGCGGTAGCATCAACATGGCTTTCCTGGTGCAGTCTGACATGGCCTTGCCGGTGATACAGGAGTTAGGAACGGAAGAGCAGAAAGCTGAGTTCATTCCGCGGGCAGTTACGGGCGAATGGATCGGCGCACTTGGCATCAGCGAACCGGGCGGAGGATCTGATGTTGCGGCGATCAAGACGCGTGCGGGTATCGAAGGTGACGATCTGGTGATCTCGGGCCAGAAGTTGTGGATCACTAACGGCACGCGATGCGACTACATTGTGCTGGCTGTCCGCACCGGCGGCGAAGGACATAAGGGGATCTCGCTGATCTTGTTCCCGACGAAAATCAAGGGGTTCTCTGTCGGCAAAAAGCTCAAGAAGATCGGCAATCTGGCCTCTGATACGGCAGAATTATTTTTCGATGAGTGCCGCGTGCCCGTCCGCAACATTTTGGGCGAGAAAGACCGTGGCTTTTACTACATCATGGAGAATTTTCAGGGCGAGCGGCTGGTGGCATCGCTGGGTGCGCTTGCCGCCATGGATAAAGCATTGCGCTGGGCTATCGAGTACGGCCATGACCGCAACGCGTTTGGTATGCCGGTGGGCAAGTTCCAAGTGTGGCGCCATCGCTTTGCCGAACACCTGACGAACGTTGAAGCCGGCCGCTGGCTTACTTATCGCGCTCTGGACCTGGTGAACCGCGGCAAGCGCGCGGTGCGCGAAATCACCATGGCGAAGCTCTATACCACGGAGCTCTCGCAGAAGATCGCCTACGACTGCATGCAAATATTCGGCGGCTTTGCCTACACCACGGAGTACCCAATCGGCCGCATGTGGCGCGACCTGCGGCTAAACACCATCGGCGCGGGAACATCGGAGATTATGAAAGAGATCATCGCCAAAGAAGAGAAGCTGTGAGGGAGCGGTAGTTAGTATTTGGTATTTGGCCAGGGGCGGTTGCAGAACACACGGTCCACGAGCAACTCTAAGCACGAATGATCAATCGGCAAACGTGAAGGGGGCAACGCGGGGAAGCAAATACCAATTACAAAATCCTAAAAACCAAATGACCGGCCTTGAACACAACTTAATTCACCGTTTCAATATCGGCGATGCGCTGCGACGCAGTGCTGTGCGGGCCCCGCAGCAGCGGGCCCTGCACTTCCAGGGACGCGAGTTGACATACGCTGAGCTGGACGCGCACGCCAATCGCGTGGCGCGCACGCTGATGGAAGCGGGTGTGGGCAAGGGCGACGCAGTGGCGATCTTCGCCACCAACTCACCGGAATACGTGGCCACATTCTTTGGGTGTGCGCGCATCGGCGCTGTTTTGGTCCCCATCAATCTGATGTTTACGTCGGACGACGTTGGTTACGTGCTGGAGAAAACGCGTGTCAAAGCGTTGCTGCTGGAGCCAATCTTCGAGAGCAAGGTAGCTTCCAAGCCCGCAGTGTGTTTCCTGCTGGATGAGAAATTCCGCGATTTGCTCGCTTCGTATGACGGCGGCCCGGTGGAGCAACTGGTGGAAAGCGAGGCGCCGCACCTGATCATCTTTACCAGCGGGACCACAGCAAAGCCGAAAGGCGTGGTGCTGACGCATCTGAATTTTTACGCTTACCTGATGGCCAGCTACGTGGATTACGGACTGGACCGGAGCATGAAGTACCTGCTGGCGCTGCCAATGTTTCACGTCGCGGGGCTGGTGATGACGTTTGGCTGTTTCGCTTCCGGATGTGAAAGCGTGATCATCCCGCTGCCCAAGCCAGAGCAAATCATCCACGCGATCACGGTGCAGAAAGTAAATTCTCTTTCGCTTCCGGCAACGGTCTGGGTGGGGCTGATTCGCATGCCGCTCATTGAGGCGATGGATCTTTCAAGCCTGAAGCGGCTGTTCGTCTTCCAGTATCTACCTACACCTGTTTTTGAGCGATGGCGGCGGCTGGTTCCGCACGCAGACTGGATCAACTGCTGGGGCCAGACCGAAACTACGGCGCTCGGTTCCACCACTCCGGCGGCCGAGCTTGGCCGCATGCTGGCTGCGCCCGATCCCATCGGATTGCCGCACTTGCTGCTGGAACTGCGTCTGGTTGACGAAGAGATGAAGGACGTGCAGCCAGGGCAGCCGGGTGAAATTGTCTTGCGCGGGCCATGTATCTCTCCTGGCTACTTTGAAGATCAGGCAGCTAACGATGGGGTATTTCACGGCGGCTGGCACCACACGGGTGACGTCGCACACGTGGACGAGCACGGATGTCTCTACTTTCTCGATCGCAAGAAAGACATGATCAAGACCGGAGGCGAGAACGTCTCCAGCCAGGAAGTGGAAGAGGCCATTGCGCAGTACCCGGGCGTGGCGGAGGTCGCCGTGATTGGCCTGCACGATCCATATTGGATTGAGAAAGTTGTGGCCTGCGTGGTGCCCATGCCAGGCGTGCGGATGAACGAAGATGATCTGATGGCGCACGCTCGTTCGCGGCTGGCCAGCTACAAGGTTCCCAAACAAATCCACGTGATGGCAGAGCTCCCCAAGAACCCGACAGGCAAAGTGTTGAAGCGCGGATTGCGGGAACGTCTGAATAGTGATGCCGGTGGGGCCGCGCAATGATAAGGATCGCCAACGGATCGGCCTTCTGGGGCGATTCACAGGAAGCGCCGCTGGAACTGCTGCGGGGCGGCCCGCTCGACTATCTAACACTCGACTACCTGGCTGAGATTACTATGTCCATCCTGCAGAAGCTGCGGGCACGTGATCCCCGCGCCGGCTATGCCCACGATTTTGTAGGTGTGATCAAGCGCGGTGCGCGAGAGATTGTGGAGCGCGGCGTGAAGGTTGTAACCAATGCGGGGGGCATGAACCCTGTTGGTTGTCGGGATGCCGTGGCTGCAGTGCTGCAAGCGGCGGGTTACGGCGGAAGAATGAAGATTGGCATAGTCACTGGCGATGACATCATGCCACAGCTTGACCAGATGCTGGACGGTGGCATTGCTTTCACCAACATGGACACCGGCGAGCCGCTCAGCGTGGTCCGCTCACGGGTGCAGAGCGCAAACGTCTACTTTGGTGCGTTTCCGATTGCCGATGCTCTCAGCCGCGGCGCAAGCATTGTGATTACGGGCCGCTGCAATGATGCTGCGCTGGCGCTGGGCCCGATGGTGCGCGAGTTTGGCTGGAAGGCTGACGATTGGGACCGCATCTCCGCCGGCACGATTGCAGGGCATGTGATCGAATGCGGGGCGCAGTGTACGGGTGGCAACTGTCAGGCGGATTGGGAGTCAATCCCCGACATGGCCGGCATAGGTTATCCGATTATCGAGGCTGAAAGCGACGGCACATTCGTGGTTACCAAGCATGCAGGCACTGGCGGCAGGGTGAATGTCGCTAGCGTGACGGAGCAGCTGTTGTATGAGATCGGCGATCCGAAGAGTTACATCACACCAGACGGCATTGCTGACTTCACAATGATCCGACTCGAACAACAAGGTCCTGACCGGGTGCAGGCTTTCGGCATCAAGGGACGCGCGGCAACAGATCAATACAAGGTTTCAATCAGCTATTCAGCTGGTTTCAAGGCTATTGGCACGCTAGCCTACACGTGGCCGGACGCTTACGAGAAAGCGCGGGCTGCAGACAAGATATTGCGCGAGCGGATGGAACGGCTGGGATTGAAGCTGGATATGGTTCATTCAGAATTTGTGGGCGTGAATGCATGCCACGGAGAGATGTCCGGCGAGCCAGCGAATGATACGGCCGAAGTTGTGCTGCGTATCGGTGCGCGAAGTACAGAGAAGGGTCCAGTGGAGCGTTTTCTGAAAGAGATTGTGCCGATTGCGCTGAACGGGCCGCCGTCGGTGACAGGACTCAACGCAGGCCGCAGCAAGGTGGATGAGATCATCGCCTACTGGCCGGCGCTGATTCCCAAGACGGCGGTGGCGCCGCAAGTGGAAGTGATGGAATCGCCGTGATCGCTGTCATCGCGCGTGATCGGAAAAGCAAAACCTGCCACGATGGCACAGAGAGGCTGAGAAAAAACAGTCGATATTAAGGAGAGGACGATGAAAGTATTGTTGCTGATGGTTATTTTGTGCGGGAAGGTGGCCCTGGCGCAACACGCGCCTGAAGGAGCATAAATGCCTGCTCCACCCCGTCACAAGGGAGAACAGGATGAAGATACAGCTGCGACAAATCGCGCATGCGCGGTCGGGTGATAAGGGCGATGACGCCAATATCGGGCTCATTGCGCTCAAGCCGGAGCACTATCCAGTGCTGGTTCGTGAGGTCACGGTCGAACGGGTGAAGAAGCATTTTGCCGGTCTTTGCCGCGGTCCGGTGGAACGTTATGAATTGCCCAACCTGCACGCGCTGAATTTTGTTTTGCACCATGCATTGGATGGCGGCGGCCTCGTCTCGCTGCGTACGGATAATCAGGGCAAAACCTACGGTGCTGCGCTGCTGCGAATGGAGATCGATGTACCGTAAGGTCCAGTACGAACTGCGCAACCGTATCGCGCGCATCACGCTGAACCGTCCTGAAAAGCGCAATGCGCTTGATGGCGAGCTGGTGGCCGAACTGAAGTCAGCCTTCAGTGCTTCGGCCTCTGACGCCGGATGCCGCATTGTCCTGCTCACCGGAGCAGGTACAGATTTCTGTTCCGGCGCCGACCTGGCAAATCTGGAAAAGACGGCGCAGGCCAGCGTGCTGGACAACATGGCCGAGGCGCGTGCTACCGCCGATCTCTTTCTGATGATGCGCAATCATCCTCTGCCCGTCGTTGCTGCGGTGCAGGGACGCGCTCTTGCGGGCGGCTGCGGCATCGCCACGGCGTGTGACATCATTCTTGCTTCCCACTCGGCACAGTTCGGCTATCCCGAGGTCAACATCGGTTTTGTTCCGGCGATGGTAATGGCCATCTTGCGGCGTTCAGTCTCAGAGAAGGCGGCATTTGAATTGGTTGTGACCGGCGAATCGATTTCTGCCAGCCGCGCTCATGAACTTGGCTTGGTGCATCGCGTCTTTGCTGATGAGCAATTTACTTCAGAAGTTGAAGCCTACGTGGCCAAGGTAGCAGCTAAGTCGGCTTCGGCCATCATGCTGTCCAAGCGGCTGCTTTATAACATGGACTCCATGTCTTTCGAAGCCGCGCTGCAAGCCGGTGTGGAAATCAACGCCATCGCGCGGCAAACCGAAGACTGCCGCAAAGGCGTGGAGAAATTCTTGAAGAAGAGCAGAGACAGCGGCTAAAGCCAATCCCGGAAAAGTCTCTCGATTTGTAAAGTCATCGGTTATTTCGGCGCCATGCGGATGGCGCCGTCGATGCGGATGGTCTCGCCGTTGAGCATGTTGTTCTCAATAATGTGCTGTACCAGCGCAGCGAACTCCGGCGGCTTGCCTAACCTCTTGGGGAAAGGGACCTGCTCACTGAGAGATACCTGTGCAGCTTCCGGCAATGCGCCGAGCAAAGGCGTAAGAAAGATACCCGGAGCAATGGTGCACACGCGGATTCCCGAGCGGGCCAGTTCACGTGCCAGAGGCAGAGTCATGCCGACGATTGCGCCCTTGGACGCCGAGTACGCTACCTGGCCAATCTGCCCTTCATAGGCCGCGACGGAAGCGGTTGTCACTATTACCCCGCGACCGCCGTCTTCATCGGCCTGGTTGGCGGTCATGGCATTGGCGCCGTGGCGGACTACGTCAAAGGTCCCTATCAGGTTGACTTGGATGGTTCGAATAAATTTCTGGAGATCGTGCATACCATTTTTACCCAGAAGTTTTTCGGCAATGCCAATTCCTGCGGTTGCGACAAGAATTTGCAGGCCGTCATGTTGCTTGACGGCCGCTTCCACGGCCGCGGCGACCTGGGCGGGATCGGTGACATCGGTCTTGATGAACTTCACGTTCGCGCCCAGTTCCTGAGCCAGCTCCGCTCCGGTTTTCTCGTTCACGTCGACGATCACGACTTTTGCGCCCAGCGCGACCAGCATGCGGACAGTCGCCGCGCCCAGACCTGATGCGCCCCCCGTGACCAGCGCGCTTGAACCTTTGATTTTCATGGATTGATTTTCTCCGTAACGCTGTCTCCGTGGTGGGTTTTGGCTTAGTTCAATCTCTCGATGATCGTCGCATTGGCCATGCCACCGCCTTCGCACATGGTTTGCAGACCATAGCGGCCACCAGAGCGCTTAAGTTCATGGACAAGCGTAGTCATTAACCGCGCTCCGCTGGCGCCCAGCGGATGGCCTAAGGCAATCGCGCCGCCATTGACGTTGACGTTTGCCAGATCGGCTTTGGTTTCACGATGCCACGCCAGCACCACGCTGGCAAATGCTTCATTGATCTCGATTCGATCCATCTCTTCCAGCTTCATTCCCGCGCGTTCAAGGATTGTGCGCGTGACGGGGATCGGCGCTCCAAGCATGAGCACGGGATCTTCCGCCGCCAGGGCAAACTCAACAAAGCGCGCCATGGGTCTGTAGCCCAGCTTTTCCGCTGTGCCGCGCTCCATGATGAGCACTGCGGCAGCTCCGTCAGTAATCTGCGACGAGTTTCCAGCTGTGACCACGCCATCGGCTTTGAATACAGTCTTGAGTGTCGCCATTTTTTCCAGCGTCGTCTCCGCGCGAATGCCTTCATCGCGCGAGACACTTGCTGTGCCTTGCTCCGTTTTCACCGGCAGCGGCAGGATCTCACGGCAGAACCAGCCCTCCTTCGTCGCGCGCGCAGCGCGGCGATGGCTCTCCAGGCTGTATTGATCAAGGCACTCACGAGTGAGCTTGTAGCGCTCCGCCAACATCTCTGCGCTGGTGCCCTGGTTGAAATGGACATTGTTGTAGCGCTTCATCATGGCCGGGCCAAACGGCTTTCCCGGACCATTGGCGGCGGAAGCGCCCATGGGCACGCGGGTCATGCTCTCCACGCCGCAGGCAATGGCAACGTCATAGCTGCCGGCGATGATGCCCTGCGCGGCAAAATGAATGGCCTGCTGGCTTGATCCGCATTGCCGGTCGACTGTGGTGCCGGGAACGGATTCAGGAAAACCAGCGGCGAGCACCGCGTTGCGTCCGACGTTAGCGGTTTGCTCGCCCACCTGCATGACGCAACCTGCAATCACGTCATCGATCAGTGAAGGACCAAGCTTGTTCCGTGCCGCCAGTCCATTCAAAGTGAAGCCGAGCAGATCAACCGGATGCCAGCCTTTCAGCATTCCGTCGCGCCGGCCCAGCGGCGTGCGCACGGCATCAATGATGACAGCCTCGCGTGTCATGCTACTGCGCTCAATTCTTTATCGAAGTCAGCAAAGGTCTTGCCCTGTTCCGCCAGCCGCTTGAGCAGCGGGGCAGGCTCCCAAAGTTCTCCGTGCTGCTTGTGGAACTCGCTGATGCGGTCATAAACTTTCTTCAGGCCGACGGTATCGGCATACCACATGGGTCCGCCGCGATGCGCCGGGAAGCCATAGCCGTTCAGATAGATAATATCTATGTCCACTGCGCGCAACGCATAGCCTTCTTCAAGAATTCGCGCCCCTTCATTTACCAGTGCATAAATCAACCGATCGACGATTTCTTCATTTGAAACGGAATGCTGATTGATGCCCGCTTCAGCCGCCCATTTGCGCACGTTCTCTTCGACCGTGGGATCAGGAATGGCGCGGCGGTTCTCGTCATACTTGTACCACCCCGCGCCTGTTTTCTGGCCGTAGCGTCCCATCTCGCATAGGCGATCTTCAGCCAGAGGCTGGCGAATGCCCGGTTTTTCCGTATGCTTAAATTCCTTCCGGATGCGCCAACCCACGTCAAGGCCAGCAAGATCGCCCACGGCAAGCGGCCCCATCGCCATGCCAAATTCATAAAGCGCTCTATCGACGGCTTCTACGGTCGCGCCTTCTTCAATCAGGAACTGCGCCTCTCGGCGATAAGGGCCAAACATGCGGTTGCCGACAAATCCGCGGCAATTGCCCACCAGCACGCCAATCTTGCCCAGTTTTTTGGAAAGTTGCATGCACGTGGCAATGACTTCCTTGCTTGTGGCTTTGCCACGCACGATTTCCAGCAGTCGCATGACGTTGGCCGGGCTGAAAAAGTGCGTGCCAATCACCGCCTCCGGCCGCGAAGTGGCCGAAGCAATCTCATCGATACTGAGCGTTGACGTGTTGCTGGCCAGGATCGCGCTTTTTTTGCAAATCTTGTCCAGATCGGCAAAAATTTGTTTCTTTAGCGCCATGCCTTCAAAAACCGCTTCCACCACCATGTCAACGGATTCAAAGCCATCAAAGTTCAGGGTGGGCTTGATCAGCTTCATCCGGTCGTCCATCTGTTGCTGCGTAAAGCGACCCTTCTTCACTGAGTTGTCATAATTTTTACGGATGGTATTCATGCCGCGGTCCAGCGCAGCCTGGTCTGCCTCGCGCAAGAGCACCGGAATGCCGGCGTTGGCAAATACCATGGCGATTCCACCGCCCATGGTGCCGGCGCCAATCACTGCCGCGGAATTCACCGGGATGATCGGCGTGTCTTTGGGGACGTCAGGAATTTTGGCCACTTCGCGTTCGCCGAAGAAGACGTGAATCAACGCCTTCGACTGATCAGAAAACAGGCACTCCATAAACAGCTTGCGTTCGGCTTCAACCCCCTGATCAAAAGGCAACTTGGTGGCGGCTTCAACTGCGTCAATAGCGGCGATGGGGGCCATCATGCCGCGGGCCTTTTTGCGTGCAGCCTCGCGAGCCGCGGCAAAGATTGGCGTATTTTGCTCCGGCGTGCCCAGTTTTTCATTGCGCTCGCGCGTCTTGCGCGCCGGTTTACCGGCAATCTCGCGGGCAAATGCCACTGCTCCAATAAGCAGATCGCCTTCAATCAGTTTGTCCACAATGCCCAGCGACAACGCGTCTTTGGCCTTCACCGGATTTCCATCGGCGCACATCTCCACCGCTTTGGCCACTCCTGCCAATCGAGGAAGGCGTTGCGTTCCCGCCGCTCCAGGGATAATGCCCAACTTCACCTCGGGCTGGCCCACCTGCGCGGTGGGCGCCGCCACGCGATAGTGTCCTGCCATCGCCAACTCCAGCCCCCCGCCGAATGCTGTGCCGTGGATCGCCATGACCACCGGCTTGCTGCAATCTTCAATGCGGCTGAGCAGCGGTACAAACGGAATTCCGCCTCGCGTCTTGCCGGACGTCATTTTGCCGAACTCTTTGATGTCGGCGCCGGCCACAAACGTCTTGCCCCCGCCGATCAGTACCGCCGCTTTTACGCTCGGATCTTTATCAATCTTCTCAATGGCTTCAGAAATTCCTTCCGGCACTCCCGGGCTCAGCGCGTTGACCGGAGGATTGTTGATCATAATGATGGCAATGTCGTTGTCTTTTGAAAGTTGGACCAGATCGCTCATGGGATTCTCTCTTTGTTTTATTAGCTCGCTATTCCTGGCTCGCTGAACTCGCGGCATTCAGTCGCTCGCTGAGTCGCGGCGCTCGCTCGACGCGCCGATTGCAGCGGATGAAGGCCGGGGTAAAGTCTATTGAA
>JBARMK010000231.1:0-2596 GCA_049802395.1 Candidatus Angelobacter sp. | reverse complement strand
ATCAGAAAGTCCGTAGAGCGAGATGGATCGCATCACCACCATCTTGGGCGCGCCGGACATCTCCACTTCCAGCGGAAGAGTGATGAGGCGCTCGACTTCTTCCGCGGCGTGTCCCGGCCACTGCGTGATGAGCTCAACTGTGGGCGGAGCAAGGTCTGGGTATGCGTCCACCGGCATACGCCTGAAAGAGATCACGCCGGCGATGATCAGCAGCAACGTCAACATCAGCACCAGAAAGCGCTGCCGCAATGCAACTTGGACAAGTTTATGGATCATTGGTTTTTGTCGCTACGCTCCAAACCGCTTATAAATCGTTTTCCACTTGAGTCTGTTTCCGCCCTGCGTCCCGCCGCTCGGGCAATCCGGCCCTCGCGTCTATTCCGTCTTTCAAAAGTTTTTGTCGCCACGCTCCAACTGTTTCTAAATCGTCTTCACTGTGAACTCGCAAACTGCAAGAACAAGCTGCCATCGCCAGCGACACGTTCTCCGGGTTGCAGACCAGCAACAATCTGCGTTTTGCCGTCACTGCTTTGGCCCAGCTTTACCGGCCTTCGTGCGAACTGATCTTGCGCCACAGCTACATAAACGAACGGCTCGTTCTCGGCATCGCGTAGCACTGCCGCATCCGGAACCAGCAGTGCGTTATCGATCTTGCCCGCAACCACCGTGGCCGTAACGTACATGTCTTTCTTCAAGCGGCCTTCAGGATTCTTGGTGTCGATCCGGGCTTGCAATGTCCGTGAGGTGGGATCCAGCGCCGCACCCATGAAAGAAATCCGCCCGTGAAAAACGTCGGGATAAGAGTCCGTCTTGATGCTTACCGGATCACCCACGTGCACGTAGGCAAGTTGATTTTCATAAACGTTGGCCAGCACCCAAACCGTGGCCATGTTGGAGATGGTGAAGCACTGCGTTTGCCCTGCCTGAAGCACCTGGCCCGGCGACACCAACCGTTCAACGGCCTCGCCCGGAATTGGCGCCAGCACTGGAACCTCAGGTGAAGTCGGATTCTCGATCAGCGTGTCCGGACGCGGAATGCCGAGAATTTTCAGCGATTGCTCCGCCGCCTGCTGGTCAGCCTGAGCCTGTATCTCCGCCGACTCTGCCGCCTGCAAATCACGTTCAGCAATCGCGTGATGAGCGTACAGGTCCTGCGCACGCAGGTAATTCTTGTGTGCCAGTGAATGAGCGTCGCGCGCCTTCAGGTAATTCGCTCGCAGCTGGGAGTAGTCCGGGCTGCTCACGTACAACATCGGCTGGCCCTTCTTCACCTGCTGTCCGGGCGAAACCAGAATCCGGCTCACCGGCCCGCTCACCTGCGAGATGACAGGTGTAGTGAGGAAGCTGTTATACGCAACCGTGCCGTTCAGCCGCAGGACGCGTGGCCACGACGTCGGTTGTATCGTGACCACCTGGATGTGCGAAACCTGCTCTTTAGGCACGGTAAACAACTGGGTCTTGTTGGCGTCCGCTGCGCCTTTTTCGCTGGCCTTGCTTGGATCGCCGCCCGAACAGGCGGACAAAATCATTGCCAGCGCTAGAGCCGCTGTTATCGCGGCATTGTTACGACGCGGAGAAGAGCGAAGTTGTTGGTGAATGTATCTCATGGCAAACTCCTGGTACCTATGGCCTGCCGCAGTTGCTCCAGGCTAAGCATGTAGGCGGCCAGCGCCTGCCGGTAAGCGAGTTGCGTGGAGCGATAACTCCGCTCCGCATCAAGAAAATCAAGCAAGGTGGCTGCGCCTCCTTTGTAGGCATACTGGCTGATGTCGCGCGAATCCTGTGCCTCCTTGAGATAGCCGGAAACATACAGCTTCACTACGTCCTGGTTGGATGTTGCCGCCTCATATGCGTTGGTGACGTCGGTCATTACCGTGTCCTCAGCGGCCCTGGCCGTAAGCTCCGCGCCGGTCAGCGCGAACCTGGTGCGCGCAATTTCACCCTGGTTGCGATTGAAGATCGGCAGCGGCACGTTGAAGAACAGTGACGTGGAACTTGCCCCTGACACGTGCGAGTAACTGGCGGAAGCATTCACGTCCAATTTGGCGTCAGCCTTGGCCAGCGATATCTGGCTGGTGGCGGCTTTCACTCCCTTTTGCGCCGCCAGCAGGTCTGGACGCGTAGCCAGCGCCTTTACCTGCAAGTCCGGCAGGGCGGCGGTAAGAATCTTGTATTCCAGATCTCCCACCACATCAAAATCGTGCGGCAGTGACGAGTATCCAACGAGTTGGCGCAAGCTTCCCAGGGCCTGGACCTTTGCTACCCGCGCTGAGCTTACGTCCGTCTGGAATTGCAGCAATTGCAGCTTGATCTTGAGGTAGTCGCCTTCACTGATGTCCCCGGCTTTGTAACGCTGCTCGCTGATCGTGACCGTGTCCTGAAAGCTGCGCAGGTCTTCCTGGGCAAACTGCAATGTGGAATTCGCCAGCAGAGCATTGATGAACTGCTGAGCAACGTTGAAGACCAGAGTACGCTCGGTATCGGCAACCTGCGCTGCCGTCACAGCCGTTGCATCGCGAGCGGCTTGCAGGCGGTTCTGGCGTTTGTGTCCGCGCTCAAAAAGATAGCCTAAGCCGATATCAAATTGCTGCAGGTT
>JBARMK010000230.1:0-7650 GCA_049802395.1 Candidatus Angelobacter sp. | reverse complement strand
GGCCTGGGGCTGCCGCTGGCCCGCAACATTGTTGAAGCCATGGGCGGCCGGCTCACCGCAGAGAGCGAATTGGGCAAAGGCAGTTCGTTTACCATCCACCTTCAGCCGGCAGGGCGAGGATTGGAAGAGAAGCAACGCGCCGCTGACCGTCCAGCCGGGGCAGAGCCGGATTTCTCCGCATGACCGAGCGCATCCTGCTGGTGGAAGACGAAGAGGACCTGCGCATGACGCTCTGTGACCGCCTGAAAGCGGAAGGATATCTTCCCGAGGCGGCCGGTGATGGAGAAGAGGGCCTGCGCAAGGCTATCCAAAAATCGCATGACCTTATCATTCTCGACGTGATGCTGCCCAAGAAAAGCGGCTTTGACGTTTGCCGCGACATCCGCAACGCGGGAATTGCAACGCCCATCATCATGCTTACGGCGCGGGGCCAGTTGGTGGATAAAGTCCTGGGGCTGAAGATCGGCGCAGATGATTACCTGACCAAGCCGTTTGAGATGCTGGAGCTTCTGGCGCGCATTGAGGCGCACATCAGGCGCGGCGCAGCTCCGGCAACGAAAGTTGCCGACGTGTTGCAATTCGGGCCGATCCGTATTGACCTGAGAGGCACCACCGTTTCGCGCAACGGCAAGCCGGTGCCGCTTTCCGCGCGCGAATTCCGGCTGCTGCGTTACTTCGCGCAAAATCCCGGCACCACGCTTTCCCGCGAAGTGCTGCTCAAAGAGGTGTGGGGCTATAACGAAGATACGTTCACGCGCACGGTCGATGTGCATGTGGGCAGCCTGCGGCAGAAGCTGGAGAAGGACTCAAAACAGCCAGCCCTGATTGTGACCGTGCCGGGACTGGGCTACAAGTTTGTGGCCTAGTAGTTCCACCCGGGCCTTCGTAAAGTTTGTTTTGCCGATGTAAAAACTCTGTAAAGCCTATAGACTTTGTGTGCAGACCGGCCAACAATGGGCGCATTCATTGCGAGGTTTTTCATGCCCAAAGAGTTGTGTCCGCGCGGCACTGAACTTTTTCAGGCGGCGTCAGTCGCAGACGAAGTCTTTAAGTCCAGCCTGACCCAATTCTTCTCCATTGCAAGGAAAGGCGAGCACGAGATGCAGAAAATTGAAATCCTGGGCGCGCGCCATCGCGAAGCCAACGAGGTTTTCCACCGGCACAAGAGATTTTGCGCGACATGCGCCAGTGCACCGCTGACTGTCCTTCATTACGCCGTAGTGGAATAAGACGCAGCTGAACTCAGGCATTCCGCTAAAGCTGTCCTCGTCACTTTCCTAAACGCAACCGAGTTCGTGCGGACGTTAGCGAATTTAATGGCGGATTAATCTGCCTAAGGCGTTACATCGGTTACATTGCTGGGCGTTTCTTGTTATCGTATTCTTAACGTCTCTACTGCCGTGGAACTTACCCTTAATCTCGCATGGGCGGGCCTGGCTGCCACTTTGCTGGCGCTCTGGTCTGCCAAAGCATTCGCGCCCCAAGACAGGCGGCGTTCAATGGTTGCGCTTCTGGCGCTGGTCTGCGTGATCTGCATTCTGTTTCCGGTGGTTTCCATGACAGACGATCTAAGTGCCAGCCCGGCCGAACCGGAAACGGTGAAGTCGATGCTCAGCGTGCTCCCGGATTTTGTAACCGCCAGCGGCACCTGGGTCCTGGTCTATGATCCACATGAAACGCCGTTCCACCATGAGGTGGAAGAGCAGGCCGACTATCCACCTCCTGTCCATTCTCGCCTTTCGTTCCTTCTCACGCGGCGACCTCCGCCGCTCGCTTAGCCGCTAAGCCTCACTCTCTTTTTGCGTCCTTGCTGCGTGCGTCTGGTTGCGCGCCGGCGGCGATGTTTTGACTACTTACGTTCGATAGCTGAAGCCAGATCGATTTCTGGCGAGGAGGAATTATGTTTGAAGGAATTATGCAGCCCATGCACCTGTTGGTGATTTTGTTCATCGCGCTGATGTTTTTTGGCCCGTCCAAACTCGGGGAGTTAGGCAAGGGACTGGGCGATGGCATACGGCACTTTAAGAACGCTATGAAGGAAGGTTCGGAGCCGGCGGCCACGGAAACCAAGGGGCAGGAGCAGAAATAAAAACGAAGAGGCCAGCACCGGCGCGGCGGTTGCTGGCCCCTACTTCTTAGAAAGTGCCATCAAAAGCGGCAAATAATCCTTTGCCCGTTGCCTGGCGCGCGATGGCGCCGACAGCGGAAAAAGAATTAGGCCCGGCGGTAACACAGGCACCGATGCAGCCGTCTGCATAGCCCACCAGAACGCGTCCCTGCTTATCCACTGTGGCGTCAATGAAATCCAGCAGATTGCGGTCATTTCCGCAGGTCGTTCCAGCCAGGCATATCGATCCGCGCTGCACTGGATCGTTGGGCGTAGCATCTACCAGAGTCCAGGTCGCTCCACTGTCATAGGTGTGGGCAATGTACAGGTGCCAGACGCCGGTAAAATTGGCCGTGTCCTGCGCGTTTCCGCCGGTCGGCGTGCCGAGAAAAGCCAGCGCCGCCCGATTGCCATCGCCGGCAACCATGGCGGGGAAGGCAACGTTCTGGATGCTGAGCGTGGCGCCTACGTCGGAAATATTGGTCCAGGTAACACCCTGATCGTGCGAGACGGCAACCATGGGGTGCCCATTGCCGCCATGCCAGCCCAGATACACAGTGTTGTCGGCGGCCACAGCCACCGATGGATCGCTAGCGCCTGAAGTACTGCCGGGCACGATGTGCACGGTCCACGTCGTCCCATTATCACTGGAAGAGATGACCGCGGCATTTCCATTTCCGCAGTTCTTGTTGGGAACGTAGGCGGTGCCATCGGGTCCTACCTTGATGTGTCCATGGAGTCCGCCGCAATCGATCAAGCTGTAAATAGGAATCGCAGGACCATAAGTGAGGCCGCCGTTCACGCTCACGGCGCAGGATGCATCGACGATGCCCTGCGAGCAGTAGTAGATGGCGTGCTGATAACCGGCTGGTGGAGGCAGGTGGGGAACTGCGCTGGGAGCGAAAGGGCCGCCGCCAACGGTCTGATGGTCGATTCCCGCGGGTACGCCGCATCCGACAGCCGACGTGTAACTGGTGCCGTCATTGTCGCTGAAAGCAGAGAGGCTGCACGCACCGGCTAGCTGCGAGACCAGGGTGCGTCCCGTCGTGGAGTCAGTGAACAAGATGGGGTCCAAAGACAGCGCGGAAGTATTCGTGGAGCTCACGTTTTCCCAGGTTGCCGTGGCAGGGGTGCCGCTGACGGTGACCCGATCCGTCTCCAGGCCGGCCTGAAAAAGAATCTTGCCGGTGTTCCAGTCCACCCCAATCGACGGCTCGCCGGCGCTCGCTGCAACGCCTGCGGGCGGGACAAAGTTCTGGTAAGTTTGGGCCAAAAGCGATCCTGAAACGAACAGTATAAAGAGGAAGAGATATTTTACCGGGCGGGTTTCTTGCACACGCAGTCTCCTTTGCGAAGCGTTTTCGTAAGGCTGGACGCAACGTTATTAATTCTGGATGCGAATTGCTTCAACCGAGTTGGGCGAGCTGATCTTTTTGAAAGGGAACCAGGGCATTCGATACAAGTGTGAGCGACATCTGCTGGGCGCTGGGCGCAGGTCTGGACGCAGCGGATTGAGGTTGATCGCTGAGTCCGCCTATTCGTTCATCTCGGCGCAAGAATGGAAGCAGCGATCAGTTTTGTCCTGCGGCGCGCGCGGCATTGCTTTCCGTCGCGATCTCATCCGCCGATTGCTGCGTGAGCGTTGCTGCATCAATCCAGCGTCCAAACTCTTTCAAGTGCTTGGTTTTAAGTTCGGTTAATCGTCGCAGGTTGTCCGGGACCACGATATCCAGTTTTTCCGGATCCAAAAAGCTTCCCCATTCATCGGTGGTAAGGTTGGCCAACTCAGCCGCCTTTCGTGGCGGCAGAGCAGCCTCATCGACGTGCATTTCAACCGGCATTTTCTCCGGCCGGCCGGTCACGACCTGGCGAAGAGTTCGCAGGAGCCGTTCACCTCGGGTGGCGCTGGGGCCGTTATTGCGGCGCGTCATGGCCTGGTAGCGAAGATCGTTGAGGGCGCGCTTAATCTCGCGCGGCGTATCGCACACCTCAACAATGTAGGGGCCCCATAAATTCAGGGATTTCTCAAAGTCAGGAGAATTTTGTGCGTCCTGATTCGTGCGCGCGCTGAGTTGGTAGGCCAGAATGCCAAAGAGAATCAGGAGAAATAGCGCATCCACGCCATAGGACCACCAGACTCCTCCAGCGGCGCTCTTATCCGCTTCCGCCAGAGTTGCCGGTTGCATAGTAGGACGATCATAAACAAGAGGTTTGGCCAGCTTGTTATTGCTTTGGTCACTTGTCGCCGGCGTCGTGGCCGTAGCGGGCGGGTTCGATGGCTGGCTGATAGCTGCCGTGGTTGCGGAGGATGGTGTTGGGACCGATCCCTGTTTATAGCCAAAATATACTGCCAGGCCCACCGCCAGCCCTAGGGCAACAACCGGCGCGACTGCGAACGTAATTTGACCGGCCTTGTTTAGCCAGTCCCACAATCCCATGCGCCATCGGGCCGCGCCGGATGCCTTCTGTTGCTCATCCTGGCGGCGAGCCTCCGCTGCCCTGACGTCCAGAACTCGCCGGCGCTGCTCCTGCGTAGTCTTGGGTAATGGAGCAATAATGTTCACCAGCTTCTTGATATAGAAGGCGCCGTAATTGAAACGTGCAATCGCCTGCTCTTGCTCGCTCTTGCCGCCTCCGCGATAAGCCTCCTCCGCCTGCGCGATTTCCTTGAAGCTGAGGCCGACGCAATGGGTGACTTGTCTTTGCGCCATGCCGAGCACGATCATGCAGTCACCGGCGGTGGTAAGGAAATTGATGGACTCCAGCACGGTAACCACGCTCTCCGGGCGGCAGCGGTCGAGATCGTCAATAAAAATGATGACGCGGCGGCCGCCCCAGCACCATGCTTTACAAAGATCGCCAAACTCCTGGGAGAACTGGCGGCGGATTCCGGGTTCCGGTTTCACGTCTTTAATGGCAGCGGCGTTGCGGAGATTGTCTGTGAGCTTGGATGGATCAATGCCAAAGGTTTTCGCCTTGCTGAAGATGGCGGCGAACATTGCGAGGACCGTGGCCACGAGACCGAAGTGGCCGAGATCGTCTGGGAGCGACTTCACGCTAGACCAGGGCAACAGGTATTTGATCAACTGGAGCACGTCCCTGGCGAATTTGGCAAAGTCCTCCAGCTTCAGGCCATGGCGAGAGAGTTCATACGCGACGCTCCCACACAGCGCAACAATCAACAGAATCATCAACGGCCACTTGTTTTTGAAACGGAGGCGCAGAAGACGTGTTCGGAAGATCCAATTATCGATGTGCCACCACGGGGGCACAGCCTCGTCCTTGATGTGTTCCAGTAGCGCAGCTAACAGTTGTTCTTCACTCTGGTGATGCCAGGCGTTAAACCAGACGGGCCGGAACCGCGATTTCTCAAGATCGCCGCGCAGCAGACCCATGACGGAGCTCTTGCCTTCACCCCATTCTCCTTCGATCGCAATGGTGACGGGCGGCTGCGTTTTTGGGTTGCGAATGAAGCGGGAAAGACCCATGGCCATGGGCGTGAAATCCAGCGAATCAAGATCGCCGGGCTTGAGCGGCGCGTCGGTCACAGCCCAATCGGCAACGGAAAATTCTGTTGCCGGTGGTGGAACCGGGGTTGCAACCGCCACTGAGCAGGTGACGACCAGAATAAATGCCAGCAGCCAATACCAAAGTGCAGGCAGACGATGATCGGGCTTACCGCCTTCGGGGCCTTGCGTTTCATGACGCCAGGTTTCGCCGCCGTCGTTGGAACTGAGAATGATGCCGTGATCGCCGACGATGAACCCCTGACCGGTTGAACTGAATGTAGAGGAAAGCAGACCTGCCGATGTGCCGCTGGGGATCTGTTTTGTAGAACCCCCTTGAGGTGTACGTCCCTTAAAGATGACACCTGCATCTCCCATGAATATGACTTCGTTAGACCCGGCGATCGAATAGCCTTCGGAGTAATTAGTGGATTTGCCGTTTGGAAGAGCAACCTTGAGGAAATTGTCATCCGTGGCGGCAATGAGGCCGGGTTCGAGCGAACAGAGGTAGCTGACGCTACTAGTTGAGATGTCAGCGATTGGGCCGACTTCTGAACAGCGGTAAATCGCATTATCTGATTTCGCGAGGATGCGTTCCCGTCCGCCTGCGTACAACAGAGAAAGGGACTTTGCTGGTCCCCCAGTGACGTTGAAACGTGCTTGTCTAAACCCCCACTCAAAATTGCTCGTAATTCTATAAATTCGGCCGGTGCGTCCCAACACAAAACAGCCGTCTTTGCCGGAGCAATTTGCGTAAATCAGATCATCAAGTAAAGGCGAAACAATGACTGGCTGGGAGGCCGAACTGCTATTCGCGGCCTGTATGCGAGTTGCATTCGGCGCCGGACGGGTTGCGGCGCGGACCTGAGATGGAGTCAGATGATTTTGCGATGGAGTTGGATGTCCCTGTGGCGCGGTCGCCTGCTGAGGTGGAGTCGCTGGTTGCCGCGGCGGTTTTTCAGGCTCTGCGGCATGGACAACAGGAATGATACTGTCGAGCAAAACTCTGGCCGCTGAGCGAGGACGCCCCAGAGTAACCAGAATCCTCGATGGGTTTCGTTCGGGAGTCTGCCGAATAACCCGTAAGTCGGGAGGCGGCCCCTGCTGCGCGACCGGATTTGGTTCGCTTCCTTTCTCATACTCGATGTCCAGTTGAAAGCCGCTGCCAGCGGCCATCTTTTGCGCTTCGTCAAGCCTGAGACCGATCAGGTTTGGAACGACAATGCCTGGCGCTGGAGTCGACACAGCAGTCGGAGCGGGTGTTGGAACGGGAGTTGGCGTGGGCGTGGAAGCAGGCGGCAGGGTAGAAGAAGTCCTGCCCGCCGGGGTTGCTGTAGGAGTTGGCATGGCCTGGCGACCCGTGTTCGGTGTGGCCCGAGGCACTGGAGTAGGTGTGGCTTGGGGCGTCGCCGCATCCTCTTCCTTCGCTGTGATCTTGAGCTGCTCCCACTTATTGTCGCCGGCCTTGCGATGCAGCACCAAACCAAGGTTGCCCACAGCCCAGACTTCCGCCTGATTGTCCGTGCCGTTGACCGCCACGCTGTTGAGGCGGCAGGCATAGTCGTTGGCGCAATGGACCGCCTGAAGCCGTGCGTAAGGATTGGTCTCACGCGGATACCAAAAACGGTCTGAAAGCTCGGTATGCAAGGGATCTGGATTCAAAGGCTGGAGCACCGCGTAAACTGACGCCGCAATCATCAGTGTCAGACAACCTGCCAGAATCAAAATCTTGGTCCGAGGCCGGAGGTAGAAGCTTCGCTTACCACCGGAGGGTGAAGCATCGGCTGAAGAACTTTTGGAATTAAGAGGTGCGCTCATGGGGCCACTCTTTCTAATAAGTAGTGCAGGAAACAGGTGGGGTGTAACGGACTTTAGCTAATTTATTTGAGATTGGCAATTTTATTTACGTGTGTTGCACCGTATTAAGGGTCTGGATTGACTCTTGTTGTCAGCGTCATTCGTGAATGCAGTTAGAGAGAGCGCGTAAGAATTGGTTCGAGTGGGTGGCCGAGGCGCATCACGACCTTTGGAATAGGG
>JBARMK010000229.1:0-8964 GCA_049802395.1 Candidatus Angelobacter sp. | reverse complement strand
GGTGGTGACCGATCTGGAGATGCCGCGGACGAACGGTTACGAATTGCTATCACACCTGCGCCAGGACCGGCAAACGCGCGGAATCCCGGTGATGGTGGTTACGTCGCGCGCAGGGGCCAAGCATCGCGAACGTGCGATCAAAGAGGGCGCAGCGGCGTTTCTGACCAAGCCAGTGCAGGAAGAGCAGTTTATCGCGGCGGTCGGGAAGTTGATTGGATCGCCCGCAAGCATGCTGATGGAGAAAGCGGCGGCTGGCCGGTAAGAAAGCTTTTTGAAATGACGTTTACAGGCAAGAAAATTCGGGTGTTGGTAGTGGACGACTCGGCGTTCATGCGCAAGGTGCTGCAAAGCATCATTGCCACGGACCCGCAGCTTGAGGTATGCGGTGAAGCGCGCGACGGCCGCGATGCGGTCGCCCAGACGGAAGTCCTGAAACCTGACGTCATCAGCATGGACATCAATATGCCGCACATGGACGGCCTTCAGGCTACAGAGATCATCATGTCCAGCAATCCGCGGCCGATTCTGATCGTCAGTTCGGAGTCGCGCGAAGGCGCAGATATCACGCTGAAGGCGCTGGAACTGGGCGCGATCGATTTTGTGGCGAAGCCCAGCGGCGGCGTTGACTTGGACATGAGTTCAGTAAAAGAGGAGCTGTGCCGCAAGCTCAAGATGGCGGCGAAGGTCCGCGTGGTCCGCACCGCAACGCGCTCCAAACTCCAGCATGAAGTGGCAGCGTCATCCCCGCGCGTGGAGCCTGCCGGTAAAAACGGGAATGGCGCTCTCCAGGAAGTACGCGCGGCTGTGAATGCCGCAGCCAAAAGTGCCGGTAAATATCCAATTGTGGTCGTGGCCTCTTCCACCGGCGGACCGGCCACGCTGATGAAGTTTATTCCCAATTTCCCCAAAGATTTTCCGGGCGCGGTGATCCTGGTGCAGCACATGCCGGGCAACTTTACCGCGCAGTTCAGCCAACAGCTCGCGGAAGCTTCGCAGATCAGAGTCAAAGAAGCTGAGGCCGGCGAAATCATTGTTCCAGGGCAGCTTTATGTTTGCCCGGGATCGCATCACCTGCGCGTTTCGCCCACGGGAAGGATTTCGCTCGACGATGGGCCGCGCATCGGCGGTTATCGCCCGTGCGCCGACCAGACTTTTGAAAGTGCCGCTGAATACGCCGGCCCACTGACCATTGGCGTGATCCTTACCGGCATGGGCAATGACGGCTCTAAAGGCGTGCAGACAATTCGCGCAGTCGGCGGGCACGTGATCGCGCAGGATGAATCCACGGCAGTGATTTTTGGTATGCCGCAGGAGGCAATCAAGACCGGGGCAGTAGATCAGGTGCTGCCTATTGAGTCCATCTACCACGGGATTGAGAAGCGCGTGATTTACATCTTTGGCGCGACGAAAGTGGGGGCGCTGTGAGGGCCATGAAACGTCATCTTCCACCGCCGCCGCAGCCGGCGCGGGAAGACGTGATAGTGTTTGCCGTGGGCGGGTTCAAATTGGCCATTGCCGCGGGCGCCGTCAAGGAGATCCGCGGCATGGAAGGCCTGCATCCGTTCACGCTGGGGGGAATCTCCGCGCAGATTGCCAAGCTGAAGTACACGCTGGAAAGAAGCGGGACAACATACTTTGTGGTGGATGCGGCCCGGCACTTTCTGTTGCCGTCTTCGCAGCCTTCGCGGGTGCTGATTCTGCGCAATGAGCCCACAGCCGTGCTGGTGGATTCCACTGACCGCATCATGGAGATTTCATCACTGCACGCGCTGCCTCCGGCGTTCACGCGTGAAGAGCGGAATTGGTATCGGGGACTGGCGGTGGTAAACGGCGCAGTGGTGGCGGTAGTGAACCATCACGCTTTTTTGAACAAAGCCGAAATGGAGATTCTGAGCGCCGGTCTGGAACGTGTGCGAGGCGTGGTAACCATATGATCGCTGAAGCGGGCAAAACGTACGTGCTCTTTCCCATGGGAGAGAAGCGTTTTGCTTTGCCCGCAGAGGCCGTTACAGAACTGGCACGGCCAGACAATTTACAAACATTTCCTCATTGCACACCTTTGCTCACCGGCGTGCTGGTGCGCCGGGGAAAAATTATTCCCGTATGTGACATTGCGCCAGTACTGGTTGGCCCGCAAGCGCCAGTGAGGAAGTTCTACCTGATAGCGAATTGCAGACCAGAATCGCGGCCGGAGCTGACGGCAGTTCCGGTGACGGGCGAGTGTGAGCTGGCCAGCGCCGCGCGCGCGCCGCTCACGGGTAAGGAACCGGGTTACATCAGCGGTTTGCTGGCAATAGGGAACGAAACCGTTGCGATCATAGCGCTGGAGAAAATTATGTCCGCGGAGGCCCCGGTATGAACCCTGCCGTCTCCGCTCCGGCCAAAATTCTGTTGATTGACGCCAACGTGTTTCTGGCGCGGCGAATTACTGAGGCCCTCAAGCTGGAAGGCTTTGAGGTGGTGCACAGCACCCAGTCAGGCTATGCCTTGACCATGCTGGAGTATGACATGCCCTCGGCCATCCTGTGTTCGACCAATCTGCGCGAGATCAGCGCTTACGATTTGCCGCCGATTATTCACGCCGATGCCAAGACCGCACACATTCCGGTGATCGCGTTGGGTGACGGCGGCGACCAGGCGTTAATGGAGGCGTTCCGCTCCGGCTGCGCCGATTATGTGGACAAGCGGCTGGGGCCGGAGTTGATTGCGGCACAAATCAAAACGTTCTTGCGCAGCAACACAGAAGGATTTCATCCCGTACAGATGCTGGGCTCGTCGGATGAAGGATTGAGCGGCAGCCTTTCTCATCTTGATTTGCCGGGCGTAGTGCAGATGCTGGTGCACTCACGGCAAACCGGGTCGCTATCCGTGAACTCGGGGGCCATCGATGGGATTCTCTTCTTTGAAAACGGCAATATCACCCACGCTGAGAGCGGCGAGCGCATCGGGGACGACGCCGTGGTCCACATTGTGAAGTACTGTAACGGCGCGGATACGGGTTCGTATAAATTCCTGCCGGGCGAAAGCGCGTCCACCCGGACCGTGCTTCGTTCGGCCACAGAGTTGATGCTGGAAGCGTTGCGCGAACTGGACGAGGCCGCACATGACAACACTGATGGAGGTTTTCGATGAGCACGACGCCCACTGTCTATTTTATTGACGACAGTGCGACCATGCGCGAGGTGATCAAGATCGCCTTTCGGCGGGAGAACATCAATGTGGTGGCCTGCCATGACGCCGCCACGGCCCTGGCCGAGATCGAAGCCGCCAAGCCGGACATCGTCATCACGGACGTGATCATGCCGGATAAAGACGGCTACGACGTCTGCCAGCACATCAAATCGCATCCGGAGCTGGCGAAGACGCCCGTGATCCTGATGTCGGGCGTGGTGAACCGCGCTGTCGCGGAGCGGGCGTTTGCCGTTAAGGCTGATGAGTTGCTGCGGAAGCCGTTCCAACCCCAGGACCTGATTGCGCGCGTCAAGCACTTGCTCAAACCTAATGGGGTGGCAGCGCCCACACCGGCCGCTGCCGCTAATGCCGCCGTAGCGCTCAGCAGCATCTTCTCTGCCGCGGCTCCAATACCGCCGCGGTCTGTTCCTGCTGCTCCGGCTCCAGCGCAGGCTAGAGCTGCGGCATCTGCTGCTCCGGTTGCGGTTGCGCCCGCGGCTGTGCCTTCGTCGCCGATTCCAGTTGCTGCGCCCGCCATCGCGGCCGTGTCGCCGCCCACACCTGCCCAACCGGTCGTGCCTGCTGCGAAAGCGGCAAGCTTGAATGATGCCGGCAAGCTCAAGATTGAGATCATGCGTCTGGAAGGTCTGGTCAAAAAGCTGCAGTCGGAGCTGCTGGCGGAGCGCGAGTACTCACGGGCACTGGAAGCCCATGTCAAGACACTGCAGGAAGCCGAATAATTCCGTCGCTTCGCTCCAACCCGAGCTTGGTTTTTTTACGACACAAACATTCTGCGCCTGTGGTTTGCGCTCGGCGCGTAAGCCTGCCTATTTGGTGGCAGCCTCCGGATGGTCTATGCCGGCGCCGCGTTGGGCAAAGCCGGGAATGGTTACCGGCAATCGCCCACGAAAAGGGATCTCGCCGAACAGCGCCTTTACCGCTGCGATTTCCGAGGTAAACGCATTGGAATACGCGCACACGTAGTTTTCAATCGCCGGAAAATCTGCGGGAAGATAGGGCGAGCCAAAACTCACCACCACAGTTCTGTCGCGCTTTGCCTGAAGAATGGACTGAAGCAATGCAGCCGTGGAATCCGGCATGGAGATGGTGTTTACCCCCGTTCCGCCTACTTGTCGAACCGCCCTGCCCGGGACGGGGATCAGATAGATGGCAGCCAGAACGTTGTCCGCTGCGCTGACGGCGCTCTGGACTTCCGCCATGCTGCCTGCGGCGATGCGAGGATCGACAAAGATTATGCGGACGTCGGGTACGCGTGCGCGCAGTTCGCGCTGTAGCTGGCGTCCGTTGTCGCTTCTCACGTCGTCAGTAAAGATGATGCACAGAAGCCTGCTTCCTTCCCGTTGGACGGTGCCGTAAGCCGGAGCCGAAGTTGAAGTTCCCCGTGGCTTGAGTGGCAGCATGCGGCTGTTTTCCCGAACAAGTGTCATGGCAGAATCTGCCACCTGCTGCGCAAAGAGCAGGTTTTCCGGACTGGAGACGAGCGAAGACAAGTTGTTGATGTCGACCTGCGTCGCGTGGTTCAGCCCGACGCTTGCCTTGGCCCGCAGAATCTTCAGCACCGATTCATCAATACGTTTCTCTGGAATCGTTCCGCTACGGACTGCGTCCAGCAAGCCCTTGTAAGCTCCATCAAGGTCGGAGAAGAGCAGAAACATGTCATTGCCGGCTTTCAGCGTGTCCATGGCGGCATGGCGTGCAGCCGCCGCACCGCCTTCCGGATAAATGCCGGTCAGACCGCCCATATCCATGGCGTCGGTGATGACCAGTCCTTTGAAACCAAGCTGCTGCTTCAATATCCCCGTTACGACAGTGACGGAGTTCGTGGCAACCTTGCCGGGCTCAGAATCGAGCGCCGGTGCTGTCAAGTGCGCTACCATAACCGCGTCTGTCCCAGCGCCAATGGCGGCGCGAAAGGGTGGAAGATCAATTTGCTCAATCTGCTCACGGCTGCGATTTACCGCCGCTACGCCCAGATGCGAGTCCGTAGCGGTGTCTCCGTGTCCGGGAAAATGTTTGACTGCGGTCAACAGGCCGCCGCCATGCGCGCCGCGGATATAGGCGCTTACCAAAGCCGACACCGCTGTGGGGTCTTCGCCAAAAGACCGAGTGTTGATGACGGGATTGACTGGGTTGGAGTTCACGTCAGCGATGGGCATCAGGTTCCATTGCACGCCGATCGCGCGAGATTCCTGGGCCACAATCCGACCGAACCCTTCCGCAAATTCCGGCTTGCCGGCAGCGCCGAAGGCCATGCTGTGCGGGAATACGGTGGTACCGTTCAGCCGCATGGAGACGCCACGCTCGTAGTCAGCGGCAACCAGTAAGGGGACCTTGGCGGCGCGCTGCAACTGGTTGATCAGCACTGCAGCCTCATAAGGTTCGCTTTTGGAGAGCGAGGGGCCGTCCGCAGGCACGGTCAGCAGAACGGCCCCGAGATGATAGTAGGCGATGTCATCAAGCCACTTGAGATAGTCGGGGTTCTTTATGTTGACGAACTGCGGCATGATGATCCGGACCATGAACATCTGTCCGATTTTTTCTTCGAGCGATAGTTTCTTGAGCGTTTTTTCCGCCCATTTGTCCCCATTGTGGTCCAGATGTACCGGCGCCGGGTGCTGAAATTCACCGGCTGTGACAGAGGGAGAGAGAGCCAGCATGCAGATGCCGGCAAGCAGCAGCTTTTGCACCATGGCGCAACAATAGCAGAAACGATGCAACGGGTTGAGCGGAAATCTGTGATCGCTGCACATAGTTCATAGTAATTTGCGACCCGTTGATCTTGCAGGCTCTCCCCGTGGTTAAGCGGTTTCCCCGGGTTCCGGAAGCGCATTCATCTGCTAGTCTGGCCTTGCGCCGCAAGCCTAAACGGATGATCGGAGAGCTATGGCACTAACTTTGACTGATTGGATCGTGATTGCGGGCTACCTCCTTGCTAACCTGGCGATCGGCATTTACTACCGGCGCCGGGCAGGCGGCAATACAGAAGAGTTTTTTATCTCCGGGCGCAACGTCTCCTGGTGGCTGGCCGGCACGTCCATGGTTGCCACCACATTTGCCGCGGACACGCCGTTATTCGTGAGCGGCGTGATTGCCACGCAGGGAATTGCGGGCAACTGGATCTGGTGGACATCGTGTCTTGGCGGCATGCTGACAGTTTTCTTCTTTGCCCGCTACTGGCGGCGCGCGGAAGTCCTGACCGATGTGGAACTCACGGAGCTTCGCTATGGCGGGAAGCCGGCTGCGTTCCTGCGCGGCTTCAAGGCTGTCTACCTGGGGCTGGCGATGAACTGCCTGATCCTGGGCTGGGTGACGAACGCGATGGTCAGCATAATTTCTGTGCTGCTGGGGCCGCTTATCGCGAAAGGCAAAGTTGTGGAGCTTGCGCTGGGCGGCCATACTCTGTTGCATTACACGCTAGGCGATCCCAGCCATACCGCGCTGCTGATCTGTGTTTTTGTTCTGATTCCGTTTACGGGAATTTACACCTCCATCGGCGGGCTGTGGGGCGTGCTGGTCACGGATTTGTTTCAGTTCATCCTAAAGATGACGATGGTGGTGGTGCTGGCGTGGGTTGCCGTGGTGAAGATCGGCGGAATGCAGGCGCTGAAAGTTCAGTTGCAGGTTGTGGGCGAAGCGGTGCATAAAACCGGAGCGCAAACCTCAAACCCGCTGGCCTTCTTTCCCGATTTCCATCTGGGCTGGACATCAAGCGCGATCTGGACTCTGCCGGTGCTGACGTTTCTGTTGTATCTGGGCGTGCAGTGGTGGTCGGCGTGGTATCCGGGCGCGGAGCCTGGTGGCGGCGGATACGTGGCCCAGCGCATGTTTTGCGCCCGCGATGAAAAGAATTCCCTGGGCGCGACGTTGTGGTTCAACATTGCGCATTATGCCGTGCGGCCGTGGCCCTGGATCATCACGGGCTTGGTGGCGCTTGCGGTGTACTCGCCGCATGGTGGGTTACATCCGGATACGGCTTTTGGCCAGAACCCACAGCAAGGCTACGTAATGGTGCTGCGTGATTTTTTGCCGCCGGCGCTGCGCGGGGTAATGGTTGCGGCATTTCTGGCTGCTTTTATGTCCACTTTGGGAACGCAGTTGAACTGGGGCGTGTCCTATCTCGTGAATGATCTCTATCGCCGCTTCCTTGCCCGCGAAAAAAGCGAGCGGCATTACGTAGCGATTGGGCGGCTATTTACCATTCTGATGGTGGGTATCAGCGGCTATGTAGCCGGACAGCTTCATTCTGTCGGCCAGGGCTGGCAGATTGTGCTGGGCCTTGGCGTGGGCACCGGAGCAGTGTATATCCTGCGCTGGTACTGGTGGCGGATCAGTGCCTGGAGCGAGATCAGCGCGATGCTCGTGGCTGCCATTGTTGCGATCTACCTGAATAAACACCTTCCCGGCGATGATCCGGTGACGTTTGCCAAAACGTCGCTGATCACCGCCGGCATCACCACGGTGGCGTGGATCGCGGCCACTTTTCTGGCTCCTGCTGAATCAGAAGAGAAGCTGCTGGCGTTTTACCGCCGCGTCCGGCCCACGGTGCACGGCTGGAAGAAGATTGCCGCGCTGGCGCCGGAGATTCCCCAGGTGCGCGATGTGGGCAGCAATGCGTTTGATTGGTTGATGGGTTGCGTGCTGGTTTACTCGACGCTGTTTGGCATCGGCAAGATCATCTTTGGCGATTGGCTCACTGGCGTATTGCTTTTGGCGTTAGCCATAGGCGCTGGCTACCTGATCTTCTGGGACCTTTCGCGGCGCGGCTGGCAGGCGCTTTCCGGCGGCGATCAACCGGCTGTTAAACTCAACATGGAGTCGGCACAGGCGCAGAAAAATATTTTCTGACGGGCCGGCCCACTCAAGGAGCCGCTGCCGCATGGGGTTTAGGATAGAGTCTGTTCGATTGAACGAAGTGATTGTCGTACTGCCGGAGGTGCGCGGCGACGCACGCGGCTTCTTCATGGAAACGTATCGTGCTGACCAGTTCCGCGAACTGGGGCTACCCACAGATTTTGTCCAGGACAATCACTCCAAGTCGAAAAAAGGCGTGCTGCGCGGCCTGCACTTTCAGTGGGACCCGCCTATGAGCAAGCTGATGCGCGTGACCAGGGGCGCGGCGTTCCTGGTTGCGGCGGATATCCGCAAGGGCTCGCCAACGCTGGGAAAATGGTTTGGCCTGGAAGTTTCTGAAGAGAACAAGAAACAGGTTTGGGCGCCTTACGGTTTTGCTCGCGGATTCTGTTCGTTGACCGACTTCTGTGAAGTGCAGTACAAAGCCACCGGCGTGTATAACCCAAAGGGCGAAGGCGTGATTCACTTTGCCGACCCAGAGATCGGTGTGAAATGGCCGATCGACCCTGCTTCAGCGGAAACCTCTGAGCGCGACCGCAATGCGCAAACTCTCGCGCAGTGGCTGTCGTCTCCTCTCGCAGAGCGCGTGGTTTATCAGGGTAAGTAGCTCAGTTCAATCTTTCTCTTGCAGCAAGGCCGCACGGGCCGCTTCCAATTGCTTGCGCCGCTCTTTGTCGACCTTGGGAAACTGCAGTTTAAGATCTTTCAGAGTCTGAATAATCGCGGAGCTCACCGCGATGTGAGTAAACCATTTATGATCGGCGGGCACTACGTACCATGGCGCATCGGCCGTGGCGGTGTGCCGGATGATGTCTTCATAGGCCCGCATGTAATCGTCCCAGTACTGGCGTTCGCGCACGTCGGCTGCAGAAAACTTCCAGTTCTTTTCCGGCTCTTCCAGGCGGGCGAGGAAGCGGCGTT
>JBARMK010000228.1:0-8424 GCA_049802395.1 Candidatus Angelobacter sp. | reverse complement strand
AAATATGGCTGCGCCAGATCGTAGACCGTGGCGCTGGAGAGCAGTTCAAGTAGCGCGTTAGTTCCCATAGTTCCTATCTTGCGCCTTACAGCAAGCCGGTCTTTTTGGCGATGGCCAGTTTCTTGCGTTCGATGGGCAAGTTGGCGGCATCCACCATCTCGTCTTTGTAGACGACAGCGCCCAGGCCAGAGCTTGTGTCAGCTTTTTCGCAGAGCTCAACGATCTCTTGCGCGCGTTTAATTTCATCTGGTGAAGGCGTAAAGGCGCGGTTGATTGCCGGAAGCTGGTCAGGATGGATGGCCCACTTGCCGTCAAACCCCATCCGCGCGGCCGAGTCCGAATCATGCTCGCATTGTTGCAGATCGCGAAACTGGAGCGTTACTCCATCCACCACATCAATGCCCGCGGCCCTTGCTGCGGCGACCGTTACGGCTTTGGGGTAGTGATAGAGCGCAAACTGTTCGCGCACTAGATCGCGCGCACCGATGTTGCCGGCATAGTCCACCACGCCAAAAATTAACCCGGCAATGCGCGGCGTGCACGCGGCGATTTGTTCGGCGTGCAGCACGGCTTTCGCGCTCTCAATCAAAACCTCCAGCCGGATTCGCCCTACCGGCAGCCCGACATTCTGCTCGATCTGGGTGAGCAGGCGGTCCGCAAACAGCACGTCGGCCGCATTTTGCACTTTGGGCAATACAACGACATCTATTTTGCTGCCTGCGGCCTCAACAACTTCGATCAGATCGCGATAGAAAAACTTTGTGTGAATACCGTTGGGCCGGAAGGCGCGGATCTTGCCGCGAAAGTCAAGAGTATTGAAGGCTTCCACCAGCGTCTTGCGGGAAGCGATCTTTTGCGAAGGAGCGCAGCCGTCTTCCAGGTCAAAGACTGTTTCGTCGGCTTCACTGGAGGCGGCCCTGGCCATCATCTTGAGCGAGTGCGCCGGGCAGGCAAGCTCGCTGCGCCGGACCGTAATAATTGGGCCATCAACGGCCATCAGAAATCTCCTGCGCCGACGGAATCACTATTGCCCGCCTCCCAGTGACTTGATGAAGTCATAATAAAAGTCCACGCCATCGTAAAAATCTTTCACTCCAATGCGCTCATCCCTGCCGTGAGCGCGAGTATCGTCCACGTCTTCAAACACTCCGGGCACGCCATAAGCGGGAATACCGGCGATGCGCAGATACTTGCCATCGCTGGCGCCAGTGTCCATGACCGGCACGATAGGAAGCCCGCTGAACAGCTTGCCGCTGAGTGCTTCCAGCTTGCTTACGATTGCAGGATTGATGGCGGAAGCGGGCGCGGGCACGGCCTCGCCAATTACACTTACCGCAATTCGATCGTCGGCCAGCACGCGCTCAAGTGTGCTCTGGACGTTTTTGAGCGAGTCCTGGGGAAGCATACGACAGTTCACGAGAGCGGCGGCCGTCTGCGGCAGAGCATTGTTGGCGTGGCCGCCTTCCAATCGCGTGGCCACGCAGGTGGTACGCAGAAGCGCGTTGAAGAAAGGCGATTCAGAGAGCCGTTTGGCAGCGGCTTCGGCCTTAGCAGGATCTGGCCCGATCACCGCGCGAAAGTCGGCATCGGTTGCAGGAGCTTCCAGGGCCGCGGTGCGGTCAAAGTAGCCTCGCGTGGTTTCGTTCAGACTTACAGGAAAATCGTAGGCAGCCAGGCGCACCAGCCCCTGAGAAAGACGGTAGATGGCATTGTCTTTTACCGGGCGTGAACTGTGTCCGCCATTACTCTTTACCTCCAAGCGGAAGTCGACGTAATTCTTTTCGCTGGTCTGCATGCCGAGCAGGAGGCGCTTGTTTTTCTTGGTTTCAAAATCACCGGCGTCAGTATTGATGCAATATTCCGCGTCGATGAGTTCACGATGATTTTTGATCAGCCACTGCACGCCATTGGAATCTCCGCCCTCTTCGTCCGCGGTCAGTGCAAGAATGAGATCGCGCGAAGGTGTCCACCCTTCTTTCTTGAGGCGGAGAAAATTGGCGACCAGGAGCGTATCGCCCTGCTTGATGTCCGAGGTGCCGCGTCCGTAAAAGAAGCCATCCACCTCGTTGAGCTTGAACGGATCCATCGACCAGTCCTGGCGCAGCGCTTGCACGACGTCGAGGTGGGCGATGAACAGAAGGGGCTTCCCTGGGCCGCGTCCATGCAGGCGCACCACCAGGTTCTTTTTATTTGGGAGCGGACCCAGGACGTGAATATCTTCCGCAGAAAAGCCACCGGCGCGGAAACGGGCGGCCATGGCTTCCGCCGCTGTAGTCACGTTGCCAAGCGGCGTGTCGGTGGTATTGATCTCAATGAGTTGCTTAAAAATATCGCGTGCAATCTGGTGTTCGGGGGAAAGGCTGCTTTGCTGCTGGGCGGGAGCGGAGAGGGCAATCGTGCACGCAAGCGCGAAAATGAGTTTTTTCATCGTCCGAGGATTATAAATTCTTAGGAATAAAAACAGCGCGGAATCCGCGTGGAGTCCTATAATTTAAGACATGGCAAGAGGTTGGGAAAGCAAGTCGGTTGAAGCCCAGATGGAAAGCGCCAGTGCCAGCCCGGATTCAGGACCGAAAAGAGCCCTTAACGACGACGAGAAGAAAGCCCAGCGCGAGCGAGATAGCCTGAAGCTCTCCCGCGCCTATGTGCTGCATCAGATCGAATTATCCACCAACGAACGATACACTGAATCGCTGCGTAAGGCCCTGAGCGAGATCGACCAAAAGCTCGCGCAAAAGGGTCCCACCAGCTAAACGCTGTGCGCGCCGGCTTGCGGCCGGAAGCACGCCATCTTTGGCGCCGGTTGAGGAACCTTGAACTCAGACCGTGGCCCTCCGGCCAGTGATCAGTTCAATAACCAGCACAACCAGTGCGATCACCAGAATCAGGTGAATCAGGCTGCCAGCAACGTGGAATCCCCAGCCCAGCAACCAGAGCAACAGCAAAATAGCAAATACCGTCCAAAGCATGCAAATCTCCAGGCTGGAAAACACCAGCCGCTTAATTGGATGCGGCTGCGCAGCGCTTGAGTTGACCCCGCCGAACTCAAACCCATCCCACAGCGATTGCAGGAACAGCAGCTCTGCTGCTGTGTTCCTCGATGGCCGCAGTTGACGGCAATTCTCAAGAGATGAGCAACAAGGAAGCCGTGTTTCCTCTCTAACAATGTAGTTGATGGAGGCAGAGCGAGGCCCAGTGCGCTGTGCGCCAAATTGACCGGTAGATTCTCAGACGCAATGAAAAACTCACGACTTTGGCTCGGCGCTTCAATCGGGGTGGCGATGGTAGCGGCGTTTACCTTCGTGGCGATCGCGCTACATGCGCAAGAGATCCAGGCGACCACTCCTGCGATTACGTATGAAGGACAGCGGATCTCATCCGTGCTATTAGCCGGACAGCCGGACGGGAACCTCAAGAAGCTGCGAGAGTTGATCGCGCAGCCGGTGAACGCGCCTTATTCACAAAGCAAAATCGATCAGACGGTGGCAGCGCTCAAGCAGGCCGGGCATTTCACCAACGTGGATGTCCAAGTGACGCCAAGGGCGGAAGGCTTGCGGGTGATGTTTGTGCTGCAGCCCGGCTATTATTTTGGCGTGTTCACTTTTTCTCGGGCAGAAAAAACTTTCAGCTATACCCGCCTGCTGCAGGAAGCAAACTATTCCAAGCAGGAGCCCTACAGCCAGGAAAGCGTGGAAGAGGCAGAATCAAACCTGCTGGAATTTTTTCATCGCACAGGCTACTTCATGTCCACGGTCGAACCCAAATTGGAGACGGATTCGAAGCATGGCGTCGTCAACGTGACCTATGACATCAACCTGAAACGGCACGCCAAGTTTGGCGACGTAAAAATTACCGGGACACCGGGCGCACAAACCACGCGGCTGGCCCGCAGCATACGGTCGTTCAGGGCGCGAATCAAAGGCGCTTACCTGAAGCCGGGCAAAATCTATTCTTTCAAAAGATTGCAGGCGGCCACCACCTTTCTGCAGCAGCAACTGGGGAAGCAGCACTATCTGGCCGCGCGGGTGAACGTGGTCTCTACCGTTTACAACCCTGAAACCAACCGCGCGGACATTACTTTTCAGGTGAACGAGGGTCCGGTGATAGCCATTCAGGTGGTTGGCGCGCACATCTGGCAACGCACCCAGAAAAAGCTCATCCCCATTTACCAGGAAAATGCCGTGGATGCCGACCTGGTGAATGAAGGGGAGCAGGACTTGACTTCTTATTTTCAATCGAAGGGGTTCTTTGACGCGAAGGTCGAAAGCAGGATTAAGAAGCAGCCTTCCGGCGTCACCGTGGTGTATCAAATCGAAAAGGGCAGGAGGGGAAACGTGGAGTCGATTGCGTTCCACGGAAACAAGCAATTCAGCGACAAAGAACTCAAGTCGCATGTGCAGGTTACCAAAGAGGCGCCATTGCTGCCCTTCTCGCACGGAAAGTACAGCGAGCAACTGGTGCGCAAAGGCGTGAAGAACATCGAAGGGCTTTACCACGGCGCCGGCTATAGCCAGGTGAAAGTCGTGCCGAGAGTCACGAGGAAGGGCAAAGACCTGTTTCTTGCTTTCGAGGTCAATGAGGGTGACCGCGACATTGTCGAATCATTGCAGCTGGAAGGAAATAAGGCACTCTCGCAAGAGCAACTCGCGCCCAAGGGGTTGAATCTTGAGCCCGGTAAACCATACTCCACGCAGCTTCTGAACAAGGACCGCGACCAGATCATGGCGACCTATCTGGACAAAGGGTTCCTGACCATGACGTTTAAGGCAACGGTGCAGCATCCCAAGAACGACCCGCACCATGCCCAGGTCATTTACCAGGTCGATGAAGGCCCGCAGGTGCACACAGCAAGTCTGGCCCCGATCGGCGCATTGCATACGCGCCCGGAAATCATCGCGCGCAACGCGAATATTAAAGTAAACCAGCCGTTGAGCGAGACAGCCCTGCTACGCGGAGAAAGCCAACTCTATACGCTCGGCGTATTTGACTGGGCCAGTGTAGATACCCGGCGGCCCATTACGGACGAGCCACAAGCGGAGGTACTGGTCAAGCTGCATGAATCAAAACGCAACAGCATCACGTATGGGTTTGGTTTCCAGGTGATCAACCGTGGCGGCAGCATACCCAGCGGCACAATCGCGTTGCCGGGACTACCGCCGGTAGGCCTGCCCGCACAATTCGCCACCAGCCAGCAGACATTCTGGGGGCCCGAAGGGTCGATTGAATATACGCGCAGAAATTTCCGCGGCCGCGCCGAGACGATCAATCTGGCGGCTTTCGCAGGACGGCTGGACCAGCGGGGGTCGGCGAGCTGGGTAAATCCGGCTATATGGAATACAGGCTGGAGTTCCACGGTTACTCTCTCCGCCGAGCGCGACAGCGAGAACCCGATTTTCACGTCCCGGCAGGGTGGAGCGGGGATTCAGTTTCAACATTATCTCGACAAAGACCGGCAAAAGTCCGTCATCTTCCGTTACGACTTCCGCCGTACCAGTCTCTCAAACATTGTTATACCGGATTTAGTGCAGCCGCAGGACCAGAATGTCAGGCTATCCTCGGTTTCGGCTTCGTTCAGCCGCGATTCTCGCGACAACCCGCTGGACGCGCATAAAGGGATTTACGAAAGCTTTCAACTCGACCTGGACCCAAGCTACCTGGGTTCAAATACCAGCTTTGGGCGGTTCCTGGGCCAGACTGCCTACTACCGCTCGCTAAATAAAGATTCGTCTCTGGTGTGGGCCAACAGCTTGCGTCTGGGTATGGAGCGCGCATTTGGCGGCCGCCATATACCCATCAGCGAGAGCTTCTTTTCGGGCGGCGGAAGCACGCTCCGCGGCTTCAGCCTGAATGGCGCAGGGCCGCAGCGCACCGTTTTGGTATGCCCGGCCAGCACACCGAACTGCAATGAGACCATTAGCGTGCCGGTGGGCGGAAAAGCGCTTGTGATCTTGAATTCCGAGCTGCGTTTTCCTTTAGGCATTTCCATGCCGCTGGTGGGCGGCCCTCTGGGTGGAGCCGCATTTTATGACAGCGGCAATGTTTACACCAGCGTGAGCCTGAACAACATATTTTCCAATTTCAGCCACACTGTTGGTTTTGGGTTACGTTACAAAACCCCGGTCGGGCCGGTGCGTATTGATATTGGACATCTCCTGAACCCGCCACCGGGAGTCAAATCGTTGCAATTTTTCGTGACTCTGGGACAGGCATTTTGAAGTGGTGAACCGAATGAAGAAGTGGAAAAAAATCGTGCTGTGGGTCCTGGCGGCAATCGTGGTGCTTATTGCCGGCATCGGCTTCACGCTGGTTCTTTTGCTGAACCACAGCGAAGGCTTTCGCCATAACATTATGGCAAAGGTAGAGAACAGTATCCAGCAATCAACCGGCGCGAAGGTTGAAGTGCGTGATTTTCGTTTCAAGCTATCCAATCTTTCACTCGACTTGTACAACATTATTGTGCGCGGCAGAGAAGCTGATCCCAACACACCGCTGCTTCAGGCAGATCATTTGCAGGTTGGGCTCACGATTGATTCGTTGTTGAATCGCAAATGGCATGTCAGGGACATCATCCTTGACCATCCGGTCGTGCACATGGCCGTCAATTCAGCGGGTAAGAACAATCTTCCCCAGCCGCCCAAGAAGAGCGCCAGCAACAGCTCCACGAACGTTTTTGATCTGGCGATCCGGGAGCTCCAACTCAACCACGGCGAGATTTATTACAACGACCAGAAGACCCCACTGGATGCCCAGGTACATGAGTTTGCCATCAATGCAAATTACGATCCGGCGCAGAACAAGTATTCAGGCGACCTTGGCTATAAAAATGGAAAGATCGTGTACGGGACGTACGCGCCCGTCGAGCACACCTTGCAGGCGAAATTCGGCGTGACGCCGCAGAAGTTTAGCCTAGACAAGCTTGACCTTGCAGCCGGTAAATCGCACGTTGCGCTCAGCGCGGCAGTTGACAACTACACTTTGCCAGCCATGCAGGCCGAAGGCCATTATGAGGCGGAGCTGGTGACTGGCGATTTCCAGAGGATACTGAAGAACCCCTCGCTTCCCAGCGGAACAGTGCGACTGACCGGGCAAGTGAATTATCAGGCCGATCCAAATCGACCGATGCTGGAGACAATCACCGCATCAGGCAACGTCAACAGCTCCGGGCTGGCAGTGAAGACACCCAGCTTACAAACCGAGGTCCGCGACCTGCGTGCGTATTACAAGCTAGCAGGCGGGAATGCCGAAGTTAACGACCTGCACGCACGCATCATGGGCGGAACGTTGAGCGGCAAGCTCACAATCCGCGACGTGGCGGGCGCCTCAATCGCGCGGCTGCAGGCGTCAATCAAAGATCTATCGTTAGATCAGGCACAGGCGGCCACGCATAACACATCCATGCGGCAGGCGCACTTGAGCGGTACGCTGAGCGCTGATGCCGACGCACACTGGGCCAAGACGCTCGATAATCTCACAGCCCACAGTGATGCGACGCTCCGCGCGAGCGTGGGCCAGGGCCAGGGCCAGGCTACGCCGCTGAACGGTGCAATTCACGCGGACTACGCCGCTGCCAGCAAGCAAATCGCGCTCACCAATAGCCATATTCGCACGCCTCAGACCACAATCAATTTAAATGGCAAGATAAGCGATCGCTCGCAACTGCAAGTAGCGGTGCGCTCCAACGACTTGCACGAACTTGAAGTTCTAGCCGCAGCGCTACAGAAGCCGGCCCCTGGCCAGCCGCCGCAACCGTTTGGACTTTACGGTACCGCCAATGTAAACGCGACTGTCAGCGGTTCATTGGCTAAACCGGAAATAAACGGACAGATAGACGCACGAAACCTGCGCGTGAAAGGAAGCTCATGGAAGGTGTTGCGCGCCGGATTCAGCGCAGATTCATCGCAGGCAAGCCTGCGCAATGGCGATCTAGAAGCAGTTCCCCAAGGCCACATCGGTTTTAGCGCCCAGGCGCAGTTGAGAAACTGGGCTTACACGCCATCGAATTCAGTCGCGGTCAAGCTCTCGGCTGCTCAAATCTCGATTGCCGACCTGGAGCGGCTCGCGAACCAGGCCTTCCCGGTGACAGGCACACTTGCGCTGGATATTTCTGTGCACGGCACGCAGCTCAATCCGGTGGGACAGGGAACCATCACGATTGCGAATGCCAAAGTCTCAAAAGAGTCCATTCAACACGTTGACCTGAAGTTCCAGGGCGATGGCAGGGCCATACACGCGAACCTTACCATCCAGATGTCCGCTGGAACGGCACACGCTGACGCGGATTATGCTCCCCGGAACCAGGACTATACGGTGCAAGTGCAGGCCCAAAACTTCCGCCTGGAGAAATTGCAAACGGTGAAAGATCGCAATATGCAGGTAGCCGGGGGGCTGAACCTGAACATCACCGGCCACGGCACGGTCAAGGAC
>JBARMK010000227.1:0-3528 GCA_049802395.1 Candidatus Angelobacter sp. | reverse complement strand
CTCTTATCGCGCGCAGCTCAAGGGCTGGAAGTTCAAATATCTGCAGGACGTGGAATGCCCGGCTGAGCTTCCCATTGAAATGACCGCGTTCAAGACGCAGCAGGCCCGCTGGGCCAAAGGGCTGATTCAGACCGGCAAAAAAATTCTGCCAAAAGTTTTCCGCAGCAGAGCGCCTTTCCGGGTAAAGGTGGAGGCGTTTTATCACCTTACCGCCAATCTCAGTTATCCGCTGATGATTGTTCTTTCAACCCTGCTCATGCCTGCCATGATTATCCGTTCGTTCGGCGGCTGGTTTCAGATGCTGGTGATCGATCTGCCGCTGTTCCTTGCATCTACGTTTTCCATCTCAAGTTTCTATCTGGTGTCACAGAAAGAGCTGTTTCCGCGCCGCTGGCCGCGAACGTTCCTCTTCCTGCCTTTTCTCATGGCGCTGGGCATCGGCCTGACGCTTACCAACACGCGCGCGGTGATTGAAGCGCTGCTGGGCGTGAAGTCGTCATTTAAACGCACACCTAAATACCGCGTGCAAGCGAAGACCGATAAAGTCCTGGGGCAGAAATATCGCCGGCGGCTCGGACTGGTGCCTTGGCTGGAATTGCTGGTAGGGTCCTACTTCGTCATGATGTGCATTTACGCTTTCACCAGCGGCAATTATTGGACTATCCCGTTTCTGTTGCTCTTTGTACTGGGATACTGGTACACCGGGCTCATGTCATTGCTGCAAGGCAGATTTGAGCGCCGTTTGAAAGACGCGCCTGAACCGCATACTAAGCCTTTCCCTGTGGGGGTCTAAGAGCTTTTCCCGGCCCATGGTGCTGAGCAGCTCTGGTATGCTAGCCGCATCAATGAAGGTCTTGCTGGTCTTATTAGCGCTTTCCATCGGGGCAATCCTGGTGGCGGCGGGCGCCATGTTGTGGCGGCTGCGCTGGCACCTGCGCCGCTCCCATGTGATCCCGGCTGCTCCGGCGCTGGACGTGCAGCCGGAAGAAGAGCCGGTGGAAAAGACGTAAACCCGCCCGCGAGTCAGAACCAGCTACTCCGGTGGATAAAAGATTTATCCAAGGTTGTCCTGTTACGGTCCGCGTAAAAGCCAAGAATACGGTAGGATTTTAAGTATGCCATCTCCGTCCGCTCCCACTGCTGTCCGCGAAATTTCGGTTGCTCATAGCCCCGATTCTGATGACGCGTTTATGTTCTACGCCCTTGCCACCAACAAGGTTCGCGTGCCCGGGCTGAAGTTTACGCACACGCTAACTGATATTGAGACTCTCAATCGCAAGGCCATGGAAGGCCATTACGACGTGAGCGCCATCTCCTTTCATGCCTATCCTTACGTGCAGGATAAATACGCGCTCATGCCTTGCGGTGGAAGCGTAGGCGAACAGTATGGCCCCATGGTGGTTGCGCCGCGGATGTTTGGCTTGGAAGATCTCAAACGGATAAGAATCGCCGTGCCGGGCACGATGACTACAGCGTACCTGGCGCTTAAATTGTTTGCTCCCAAGATTGAAACTGCAGTAGTTCCGTTTGATCAGATCATTCCCGAAGTGCTGGCCGGGAAACACGAAGCCGGCCTTATTATCCACGAAGGGCAGCTTACCTACGAGCGTTCCGGCCTTCACCGCATTCTTGATCTGGGCAAGTGGTGGCATGAACTCACCGGACTGCCGCTTCCATTGGGTGGAAATGCAATTCGTCGCGACTTGGGGCCCGAGTTAATGGCCCAGGTGACACAGGCACTGCGCGACAGCATACAGTTCGCGCTCGACCATCGCGAATCCGCACTGGCCTACGCTATGCAGTTCGCGCGCGATCTTGATCCGCAGATGGCGGACCGCTTTGTTGGAATGTACGTGAACGAGCGCACGCTCGATTACGGCAAAGACGGCAGAGAAGCCGTATCGCGGCTCCTGGAGATGGGATACCGCGCCGGCATCATCCCGCATGATCCACACGTTGATTTCGTTTAGTGTTGATTTCGTTTAGTAACGTGTAAGCCTAAGCAAAAGAGAGACGCAGGCTGGGCCTGCGTCTCTCTTTTTAATAACTTTTAGTACTTGCGGAAGCCTCCGCCTCCACCGCTGCCACCGCGACCACCACCACCGCCGCGATTGCCGCCTCGGCCGCCTCCACCACCGCGGCCGAATCCGCCACCACCGCCGCGACTGAATCCACCGCCTCCACCACCACCCGTTTTAGGACGCGCTTCATTCACGTTCAAGGCGCGCGAACCAAGTTGATAGCCATTCATTGAGCTGATGGCCTTCTCCGCTTCCTCATCGTTGGCCATTTCTACAAATCCAAATCCGCGCGGCTGTCCGGTATCACGATCTTTCAGGATGGTAACGTTATCGACCTGCCCGTAAGCTGCAAAAGCCTGCCGAAGTTCATCTTCACTAACGTTGAAATCCAGATTGCCTACATAGATATTCTTCATGCGATCCTTCTTTACTGAAATGCAAGCGCTGAGCTTCGGGCGATCATTAGGTTGGTTGAGTGCAGTAACTGACATTCAATCTTACCTGTCCATTTCGCGCCTGTGGTCAATAAGCGTACGCCACAGGGTACGAAGATGCAAATATCACGCTTTGCTTTTCAATTCCCATAACGGAGTCCGACCTTTTGAGTACCGTCGCATACCCCAACAGGGCTATAATTTTTCGGCAGGAGGACTGACGCATGTTGCCTCTGAGTATCTTTCTGTTTTTCGCGACGGCGGCTCCGCCACAACAGGCTGCGATGCCTCAGCTGCATGTCGATCGCGGCATGCTAGTTTTGCAAGCCCGACCTGTGGACCGGCTGATCCTGGAAAGCCCGCTTGCGGCGCAGGACAATACCTGCTTAATGATTCGCACGTATCATTTCCACCGCCAGGATGGACAAGCTCCAGTGCTGACAGGAATGACCACCTGCACGCCAGCCAGCAAGCTTCGCCAACGGCAAGTGTCACCTGGCCGGGTAAAATTTGTGCCGCTTGCCTTGGATAGCGGTGAGCAAGAAAACGGCAGGCAATAAGGACCGTCGGCATCGGCTAACCAGGCTGCTTTTCCATTTGGATGTACATCTGGTCTTCGCCGGTTTTGCTGAAGCCGAGACGCTGGTAAAGTCGTAGCGCCGGATTGCCTTTCATTACCTGCAGCCGCAGCGGAACTTTCTCCTGATGGCATTGTTGAGCGAGTTGCCCAATCAACTCCGCGCCAATTCCCTGCCCGCGATGGTCGGGCAGTAAAGCAATATCAACCAGCAAAACTGCCCCCGCCCGGCGCAGCGCCAGAAGCCGGCCGATGGCCATGCCGTCCCGTTCGATGATCTGGTGCTCGGCCTCCCCGTATGCCGACTCATACCAGAGTTGCTGTGCCGTGAACTGCATGCGCAGAAAGGCCTGTTGCTGCGCCTCGGGCCAGCCAAACCCAGCAATTTCATGCTGACGGGTACTGGCGTACAGCCGAAACAAAAATTCCTGATCTTCCACACGATAGGGTCGTAAGAAAACCTGCATAGTTTTCTGCATTGTAGACTGATCGGCCT
>JBARMK010000226.1:0-10197 GCA_049802395.1 Candidatus Angelobacter sp. | reverse complement strand
CTATAAGCGGTTTGGAGCGGAATGACAAAATGTTTGGAGGGCGAGGCCGGTTCGCGCGCCGAGCCCGCTGCATCAGGGCTGAGAATGTCACCGGGAAAGAAGCTCTATAAGCGGTTTGGAGCGGAATGACAAAATGTTTGGAGGGCGAGGCCGGTTCGCGCGCCGAGCCCGCTGCATCAGGGCTGAGAATGTCACCGGGAAAGAAGCTCTTAAAGCGGTTTGGAGCGAAGCGACAAAAACAAAAGATACCGGGCACCCCGCTGCACACGCACTAGCCCGTTACCGTTGCTTCCTTCCGGACCTGGCGGGATTGGCGGGATTGCGTCGCGCGGGACCCGGCGTTTTCAATTCTAACATCATTTTGCCGGCCGCCGGGGCCGGTTACGTTGGGTCATCGGCGCACGGATTCGGCTTTCATCCCGAGCGGAATTCGGTGAAAATAAATCAATGTCCACGCGCGCCATCAAGTCTGCTGAGGCTCGGTCCGTATCGGGCAGCGCCGAGCGTTTTTTTCAATGGTCGCTCTATGTGCTGCTGGTAGTCGGGTTCACCGCGCTCATGGGCACCAACAAGTTGGACTTTCCTTCCCTGGCGCTGGTGCTGCCGGCCCTTTTTTTTCGCGGCTACCTTCTGCTGATGCACAAGTCGTTTGTCATCTCTGAACGCTGGACCAGTTCTCTTACCATCCTGTACTTCGCGTTTTACGCGGCAGACTATTTTTATTTTTCCCAGAGCTTTATCAACGCTACGGTCCACATGGTGTTGTTCAGCATGATCATCAAGATCTTTTCGGTGCGCCGCGACCGCGACCTGCTGTACCTGGCTGTGCTCTCATTCCTGATGGTGCTGGCGGCTGCAGTCCTCACTGTGGACACGCTTTTTCTTCTCACCTTCTCGCTGTTTATCCTGGTGGCGATTGCCACCTTCATCAGTATGGAGATGCGCCGGTCAGAGCGCGAAACGCTGACCGTCGGCTTTCCCGCGCAGCAGGACACAAAGTTCCACAGTTCGCTGGCCGGAATCTCCGCCATCCTGGGCGCACTCACACTGGCCGGCGCGGCGCTGATTTTCTTCATTCTTCCCCGCGTGAACTCCAGCCTCTATCTTCGGGGCCTGGGATTTCAAGGCGCGTTAATGACCGGATTCAGCCAGGAAGTAAGTCTGGGTGGCATTGGAGAGATCCAGCAATCCAGCAACGTGGTGATGCATATCCAGGTCCTGGACGGCAAACTGCCCGCAGATGTGAAGTGGCGCGGCATCGCTTTATCGAACTTTGACGGCCATCGCTGGTACAACACTCCTGAAGTTCCGACGTTTCACGGCTTGTACAATTCTCCCCTGGACCTTACTCGAGTCAGCAATTTCTCTTTCTACTCTGAGGCTGAATCGGTCCCGCATCTGGCGAATTTGTCCTACCGTGTGGTGATGGAGCCCGTGGGGCTGAATCTGTTTTTTCTGGCGCCGGTGCCGCTCAAAATCAATGGCGACTACCGCGTTCTGGAGATCAAATCAGACGGCTCCATCTTCACCACCCGGCCCCAGGAGGGGAGCGCCGGTTCCAGCGAAAATGACAGTCCTGAAACAATCGGCGTATATACCGCCGAGGCTGACACTCGAAATCCTCTGCCTTACGTGCGTGATTCCAATTCCCGCGATTACCCGCCACACGTGGCTTTTCTTTACCTGCAAGTCCCGCGTCTTGATCCCCGGATCACACAACTGGCTCGCCAGGTAACTGCGTCCGCAGGGTCCAACTACGAGCGCGCACGCGACGTGGAGCAATATCTACGCGGGAATTTTGGTTACACGCTGGAGCTACCCGGACTGCGCGAGCCCGATCCGCTGGCGCATTTCCTCTTTGAACGGAAGAAGGGGCACTGCGAATATTTCGCCTCATCCATGGCCATGATGCTGCGCACGCTGGGAATTCCGTCGCGCGTGGTCAACGGATTCCGCGGAGGTGAGTATAACGACCTAACCGGCAGTTACATTGTGCGCGAGAAGGACGCGCACTCCTGGGTGGAAGCCTATTTCCCTGACTACGGTTGGGTCAGTTTCGATCCCACTCCGGCTGGAGAGGCGGTTGCACCGGCCGGTGGCTGGTCGCGCATGGAGTTATATATGGATGCCGCGCGGCAACTATGGCGCGAGTGGATCGTCAATTATGACTTCAGCCACCAGGCGCGCCTGCGCACGGACATCAGCACCAAAACCGGCAACGCGCAATCCAGTTTTCGCGCGTGGCTCGCACACAGATATGAGCGCATCGTAGCCCTTATGGGCGATTGGCAGCGGCGGCTGGAGGCCCTTTCTCCGGCCCAGATGGCGATCTGTTGCGTAATGCTCGCCCTGCTGCTGGCGCTGCCTTTTAGCGCAAAAGCCTGGCGCGGCTGGCAACGGACCCGCATGCTGCGAAACCCGGCGCGCGCGCCCCGCACATCCGCCAGCTTCTGGTACATGCGGATGCTCAAACTCATGGCACGACGGGGGGTGAGCAAGCAGCCGTCACAGACTCCAGAAGAATTCACCTCTTGCATCGGCGATCCGCTGGTGCGGCAAAATGTTGAGCTGTTTACCGAACATTACGAGCGGGCACGCTTCGCCGAGTCCGTGGAAGATGCGCAGCGGTTGCCTGAGCTCTATGAGGAAATCGCCGGCCGTAAATGAGTTTCTTCCTGTAAAGAAGCTGGTGATAGGCTTATGGCTCGTCTATGAATGATGAAGAACTCAAAGATATAGAATCCCTTGAGTCGATCCCTACCATCACAAAGCTGGTCGCCATTGTTCTCGCAACTTCCGGTCTGTTACTTATTTCGATTTCGTTATTGATCACAGAAGGGGGGCGCTGGTACGGGTTGTTGCGGGATCTGACGAAGGAGTTGGGCATTGTCATCCTTGCCGTTTTTGGTGTTTCACTCTTGTACGAATTGGTTCTCGCAAAGCGATATATCAAGACATTCCTTAGACTTCTCGCCAGCGAGGTGGTGAAAGGGGAGAGCAACGCTGCTGTATGCGCTTTTCTTGGTATTCGCCGGATATTTCCAACCAGGGATGCCTTTGAAAAGGAATACTCGTTGCTTAAGCTTGCGCCTCAACTTCGCCGCGGCGGTGATCTTCGCGTTGTTGCGAGAAGCTTGGTAGCGCTCCTGAACAATCCCGGAGCGATTACGGACGCTCTCGCGCACGGAACAAATGTTGAACTCTGTCTTCTTACTCCATATATATCTCCTGAGCGCGCTTCGCTGCTTTCTGATCTTGAAGTAGGCGATATCCGTGTTGCAATTTCTGTCTTTAGCAAGAAGCTGGCAGGCTGGATCAAAAGCGTTCCTGAAAAACCAACGGGACGGCTAGAACTTCGCGTTCATGATGTCGACCTATTCGACAGTTGGCTTGTGTTGCGATCTCCCATGCAAACATTCGCTGGATGGGACCTGAGTTTTGGAAGGGATGTCCTTGAAAAGCGGGTTTTCGTTTTGGAGCCCAACGGCCGTCTTGGAAGCAACTTATCACAGAGGTATGACCTTATTTATAAGGGCGCTGATGCTGTCTTCAAATATGACGGGAAGGAAATTGTCATCGACAAGCTCAGTCAATTTGAGCCACCTCCGACCGCTTAACAGATGACTAATGCTTAAGGACATGTCTCATCTATAGCAGAAGTGACTACTGGACGGGATGTAAATGATCCGCCCGTTGCGCTGCGAAGTCATAGCCAGGCTGGCGCAGTCCATGAGCGAACTCAGTGGCCCTCACCACATTTTCCGTAAGCGCAGCCACGGTGACTGGCCCAACCCCTTTGGGCACAGGCGTAATGAATGAAGCAACGTCCCTGACGCGTTCAAAATCCACGTCGCCATTGAGCTTTCCGTCGGAGCCTACACGTGTCGCCACATCAATGACTACGGCGCCGGGCTTCACCATGTCCGCGGTGATTCGATAGCGCTCGCTCCCCACCGAGCTCACAATAATGTCGGCGGCGCGCATGAACGCATCGTGATCGGCCTTGCGCGTGTAGCGATGGCACCAGATGGCGGTGGCATTGCACATGCGTCCGCCCAGCATGTGATGAATGGGTTTGGCGGTAATGTCATTGCGGCCAACTATCACCGCAACTTTCCCCTCTGTTTCAATGCCGTAAAATGCCAACATCCGCCGGACCGCCAGGGCCGTAGCCGGCAGATGCAGCATGCGCTCTTCCTGCGCGCGATATAGTTCCGGCACCGTGGACCGCGAGATGCCGTCAACATCTTTGGCTCCGCTGATCGCGTCAAAGACATCAAATTTGTTCAGCCCAGTTGCCGGTTCTTCAATATGACGCGGCAGCGGAAGCTGCACCAGGATAGCGTGGACGGCAGGATCGGTGTTGAGGCGCAGCACCTGGTCACGCAGTTCGCCCGCACTCATGTGATCGTCGAAAGCGTGCAGTTTTGCCTGCATTCCCAGGCGTTCACAGAAATCGATTTTTTTATTTACGTAGCGCTGCGAAGCCGGGCTCTTGCCCACCAGCACCACGTCCAGCCGGGGAATGATATTGCGCGACCGCAGCTTTTCCACCTCGCCGCGCACATGCTGCTCGATTTCATCCGCGACCGGCTTGCCAAACATGATTTCTGCCATAACTTTCATTATAAAGAGACTCTGAGATGGCAATCAGGAAGAGGGAAGGGGGCCGCTCGGCGTCACAATAGGCTTCCTACCCAGCCTTGCGGCCAACTCAACAATGCCTAGTTCCGGGTCACTGTCACCGCTGATTTGAAGGTGGCTCCTGAAGAGTCCCAACCCTGAATCGTGATCTGATGCGCGCCCACCGCAAGAGGCAGAGTTGTGTCAGCGATGTTAGTGGAGCTCTGGTACTTGAGCACGCCATCCAGATACACCTGCGTGGCAACCACGGGATAGCCTGAGGATGCCGTTCCGATCGCGCGAACTGACGTGTTGGTGGTTGAAGTGCTGGTGGGGCTGGAGATGGTAACCACGGGCCGCTTTACCGTGACCGTGGTGGATTTGCTGGAAGATGCGCCAAAATTGTCGGTGACCGTGGCTTTTACGGTATAGGTTCCCGCAATTTTGTATTGGTGCGACGCGCTGATGGCAGCAGCCGATGTGCCATCGCCAAAATCAATGCTCGTCCTGGCAATAGTACCGTCTGGGTCGCTCGATCCGATTGCCGATGCGGTGACCGATCCGCCGGCCAGAATTGTTCCGGCGCTAACACTCAGGGCCGCCACCGGCGGTTGATTGACTGCGGTTACGCTCAGCGATTTGGCGAAGCTATGCGCGGTATTGTCCCAGCCTTTCACAATCAGGCTATGCAAACCCGGCGCCATGGTGATGGTGGTATCCAGGTTTGGTGAACCAACGGAATAGACCATGACCGAGTCCAGATAGATCTGCATCGTCGTTACTGGATTGCCGGAAAAACCGCTGGCAACCACATGCACCCTGGAGGTCAAGCTTGCAGCGTTGGCTGGGCTGCTCACGATCACTTGTGGAGCTTTGACCGTCACGGAAGCGCTGGCGACAGAAGAAGCACCCAAATTATCAGTCACTGTGGCTGTTATCTTGTAAATGCCGGCGGACGAGTAAGTGTGTGAAGCGGCAACTCCGTTGGCGGACGTGCCGTCGCCGAAATTGATGACTGTGCTGGCAATCGTCCCGCCGGTGTCAGAAGAACCGGCAGCGCTTGCGCTAATGGTGACTGGCCCGTAAGCGGTTGTGGGGGTGACCGTGATTGCGGCAATCGGTGGCTGATGGGCTGTGACGACAACGGTTGCGGACTCGCTGGCCGTTGCCCCTAAATTGTCCGTAACAGTAGCGGTGATCGTATAAGTTCCTGGGGCCGCATACGTATGCGTTGCGGCGGGGGAACTTGCCGGAGCGCTGCCATCGCCAAAGCTGATACTGGTTGCCGCAATCGTGCCATCAGGATCGCTGGAGCCCGTGGTGGATGCCGTGACCACAACGGGAGCTGTGCCCGAAGCTGGGGTAACGCTCAAAACTGCTGTAGGAGGCTGGTTCGAAACTGTGAGCTGCGCTCCAGCGGACATTTTGTTGGTCAGTGACGGCTTGCCGACAGCCTGTATATACACGATGTAATTGCCCGAATTCAAACCGAATGGCGCGAGGTTGAGTGACGTTGTCGATGTGGGGGCATCCGCTAGCCACATGAGGTTTTCGCCGTCCTGCGAGGCAAACACCCTGAAGTGGTCCACCGTATTCATTTGTCCGGCGATGCTCCAGGAAACCACGGCGCCGGTCACGCTTGCTGAGACGGTCACGCAGTTATCGATACCGCTCTCAATCTCTGATGCCTCTTCATAGTCATTCCAGGTGACCAGCTGAATGCCAAGCATTTCCCGGGCCGCGGAATAATATTTGCCGGCGTCAGCAACGCTCTGGAGCCAGGTTTGTCCGCATTGTTGGTTGATGATCCGATTGCTGCCCCATGCTGCCAGCGTGTCATTAAATCCTTTATATATTGATCCAGTGGAATAGCTCACAGGGAATGAGAGTGCGGTCCTGTAGTAGCCGTCAAGATAATTCAATGCCATTAGATTTGTGGTGGAGATCGTCTCGGGTGCTACCCAGGAAAAAGCGCCACCGCTTTGGGGTTGGGTGAAGCCGCTGCCATTGCGAAAGATGAACAATGGGTTCCCGGCCGCACCGGCCCGGACGCGTGTCCAATCAATCGCGTATGCCTCATGGCCAAAGAAGTAAACCACCGGCCTGCCGGCGGAATGCAGATAAGCTGGAGAATTTGAGTATGTAAGGTTGGCGTAGTTCAGATCGTCAATGAGGGTCTGTGTGACGTCGCAACCAATGGTAGTAGAGCAGGTCTTGAGCGCGCCGGCATCATGCATGATGGCAAAATTGAAGCCCGGATTAAGCTCAGACTGGTGCATGAATGCCTGTGTGGCCTGGTCGTAAGAGGCAAAATGCGCGCTGGATTCACCGCGGCCATACCAGTCAATAATGGCGCCATCGAGCCCGCGGCTCACCATGTCATTCACCTGTTTTTGGACCTGCAATATGTCACTGGAGACGTAGCCAACGTTCATGTGGTCGCCAAAGCCGAACCACGGAACCAGGTGGGCATAAATTTTCGCGGTCGAACCCGGATAGAGCAGGCTGCGCGTGGGAACCTTGCTGATATTGGTGGCTCCGATATTGCCATTGGTCTGCGCCGCAAAACTGCCGGCAGCGCTGGTATTGTTGGAGGTTTCTGCCGTCAATGTTGTGGTGGCTTTGAATGTCGTTCCGCCAAAGGCCCGCAGGCCGATCAGAACGGTTAAAAGGATGAACCCAATTGGGCTGAATTTGCGCACACGTACCCCCGTAGCTCGCTCGCTTAATCACGTCGAACTAAGTGTTCAATTTCGGCAGAAAGAGTTGAAATTTAAAGCAGTGATTGTGGGGATTCTAGGCGAGCCTCGCCTTAGCCCACATCAGACAAAGAACTAGCTTCGCCCGTTGATTCACCTTAGAGAACTACGTTAATTGTCCGGTCACTGTAGATTAGGAGATTAGGACACGTCCGGATGGACCTCGTCTGAAGGGTGGTAAAGTACAACGCGTGGGGCAAATCGTGCGTCTAATCGTTGGTCAGCACAGGATGGGCATTTGTGTCTCTACAAAACACGCACGAGGAAGGGCATATGAGCGCGCAGCCAAAAATGGAAACTACTGCAAAGATTCCACCCGAAATCAACACTAAATTACGGGCCCTGGCGCATGACCTCAGCAACTCAGTGGAGACGATCATGCAAGCGTCTTACCTGCTTGCCCAGTCAAAACTGGACGAAAACAGCAAGAAATGGGCTGAGTTGATCGACAAGGCCAGCCGCGACTGCGCCAAGATCAACCGGGACATCCGCGATATTCTGCGCGCCAGCGCATCGTAGCTGCCTGTTTTTAGTTCTGATTTAAGCCACGCGGCGCGGTTGCGTCGCCCGCGCTCTTAAATAGTCCTGGGCATTGCGATAGCCTTCCAAAGTTCCCACGTCCATATAAGTTTCGCCGGCGAATCGCCCGCGCACAACGTTTCCCGCAGCGATAAAAGCGTTTAAAAGGTCGCCCAGGTACTCGTCGCCACGATGGCGGGATTCCCAGAGCAGCTTGAGGCGGTGAAACGCGTCGCCCGTGGCAGTGACCGCGCCCCATACCCAGTTTGCTGACGGATTCTTCTTTTTGACCTGGACTTCCCGGACAAAGCCAAGGTCATCACAAACCACGGCGTCAAAGACGGAAGGATCATTCACGGGGAACAAAATCAGGGTGCAATCGGCCTCTTGAGACGACAACGCGGGAAGGTAGGCGTTTTCCGGAAACCAGATGGTATCGGGAAGGCCGATCAGCACCTGGTCATGATGGCGCGCGAACGGTTCGGCGCGAAAAAGGGCGTCACACAGGCCGCGAGGTTTTTGCTGTACGGCGTAAAATATCTCGGCAGCGTAATCGCGCTGGGCGTAATACTCAATGATGTCAGTCTTTTCAGCCGATATGACCATGCATATCTGGCTGGCCCCTGCGGCAATCATCCGCTCGACCAGGTATTCAGACACGGCTTTGGGGCGCTCCACACCTTCCACCAACCGTGAGCCCACCGGCAGAAGCTCTTTGGAACAGCCCAGAGGCTGAATTCGCTCGCCTGCGCCGGCTGCGGGAATGATTCCGATCATCGCACTACCTCTTTTTCTGCTCTTTTCTCTGCCCGGTCGCAATCTCCATTGCGCGCCTCTTCAATGTGTTTCAACAACTGGCGTGCCCGCGCCTCTCCGGTGTGCTCTTCCAGCGTGCGCTGTTGGGCCCTGGTTGCCATGATTGTCAGCTCTGGGTCGGGAAGCGCAAGCGCGGCTTCAACGTCCTGCGGCCCGGAGACGATACAAAGATCGCGCTCAAGATCGAAGAACGCTTCCAGGCCATCCCATCGATCTGTTATAAGCGGCGTGCCACAGGCCGCTGCCTCAAAGAAACGGCCAGAAGGGCACCAGCCGTTCGCGGCCATCTCTCCGCGAGTGATGTTCAATGTGATGCGTGAAGAGGAGTAGAAGCGCGCGTGGTCCGATGGAGCTACATGCTCAATGCGGCGAACATTGTCAGGCCATTGCCATTGCCAGGGATATAAAGACCCCGCCAGTAGAAATTGCTTTTCCTGATGACGGCGGGCCGGTTCTAGCAGCAGGGTATCTAATTTTTCCTGGCGATCATGCGAGTAAGTGCCCATATAGCCAAGATCGCAGGCGAATTCGCGACTAGGGGCCGTGCGCCGGTAATCGTCAGGATCGACACATCCATAGAGCGGCCTGGCTATGCGCGCGCCGTATTGTTGCTCCAGCGCAGCCAATGCCGGTCCACCGGTGAATGACAGCACCAGATCGAATGCCGCTAACTGGTCGCGCCGGAGATACGCGGCATCGCCACTCTGCAAGGTGTTGAGCGTGACCGGTGTATCCAGGTCGTAATAGACGCGCAGCGGGCGGGCAAGATCGAGCACTTCATCGTTAATAAGCTGGCCTTCAGGCAGGAAGCTGGCGGTGACTACCACGTCAGAATCGGCTGCGGCAGCGAGCGCCTGCCGGCGGACTTGAGACCAATTAGAATAGAGAGTGAGGCGGCAATAGCTGCACGAATTGAAGTCGCGGCGGGATCTGTAGTAAGGAACGTCTTTCTCGAAGAACTCAACTTGATGGCCCATGCGATGCAGCGCGCGAAGGATGGCGCGGTAGGGTGTGGCGTGTCCGTTTCCCCAGGAAGATGAGATGGTCAGGCCAAACAGGGTAATCTTCATTCTTGTCGCTTCGCTCCAACCCGCTTGAGAACGTCGCCTGATCAGCAACCTTCTGCCCCTTACGCAGGCCGCGACGCCAAACGGGCCCGGCGGCGTACAAAGTAGGACTTGATGTGTGATGAGTCCCGAGCCAGAGCTGTTGCCGGGCGGTTTTTCCTCTTCGTGGACACGGCTTAGGGTTTACACTGCGGGATGATGAGCCATCAACAGCAACCAGACTCTCAGCTGCCCGGGCAAGTCGAGGCAAAATCCAGCACCAAACCCGATGTTTCCAGCTATTGCCCCAACTGCGGGTCACAGATGCCCGAATCGCGCTGCAAGATGGTATGCAAGACCTGCGGATTCTTCCTGAGTTGCAGCGACTTCTACTGAGTCATGGAAATCGCCGGCCTTCCGTACCCATCAATGGC
>JBARMK010000225.1:0-3399 GCA_049802395.1 Candidatus Angelobacter sp. | reverse complement strand
GAAACCGGTACGAACCGGCGCTTCAGCGAGTCTGAAACGCCGATTCACATAATGGGGTCGGTTTACTTTCCGGCAGGCTGCTGGCCGGTGAACGGGGTACTAATCCAATGAGAGATTCCGTACTCTTTCAGCTTGCGATACAGCGTGGTCTTGCCGATGCCCAAGGCCCGGGCGGTCATCAACTTGTCGCCGTTGAGTTGTTGCAGGGCGTCCAGAATGGCCTGCTTCTCCAGCTCTGCCAGTGACATAATCCTGGATTGCTTATCCGGCGATGCTTTGCGCAGCGCTGCTGTACGGATATGCGGGGGAAAATCACTGCTCTGTAATGCGGGTCCCGGACTCATGGCCGCAGCGCGCTCCAGGCAGTTTTCCAGCTCACGAACGTTGCCCGGCCAATCATAGAGCAGGAGCAGTTTCATTGCTTCAGTACTGATGGAGTGCTGAATGCGCCTGGCTTGACCAATGCGGTCAAGAAAGTGCTCGGCTAAAAGCCGGATATCTTCTTTGCGTTCGCGTAGCGGGGGCAGGCGAAGTGCAACCACGTTCAAGCGGAAGAACAGATCGCGGCGGAAAGTTCCCTGCTGCATGGCGGCTTCCAGGTCACGGCTTGCCGCAGCGATAATACGTGCATCAATCTGAACCGCTTTAGTGCTGCTTTGAGGATGAAATTCTCTTTCCTGCAACGCGCGAACCAGACGGCCTTGAACGTCCAGCGGCATTTCGCCTATTTCATCAAGGAAAACCGAGCCACCGCTGGCCAGGGCCAGCATGTTTTCCTTTGCTCTGCCTGAACTTGTCGCTCCTTTAATAGGACCGAAGAGTTCACTCTCCAGCGCGCCCGGGGCCGGCGAGGCGCAATCTATCACGACAAACGGACGATCGCTTAACGGGCCATCAGTGTGGATGGCGCGGGCCACGGTTTCTTTACCGCTCCCACTTTCGCCCTGAATCAATACCGGATGCTTGCTGCCAGCCACCTTGGTAATGATGCGGTACAGCTTCTGCATTTCCGCAGAAACTCCCACCATGCCCTTGTATCCCGGATTATTTTGTAAGTGCTCGCGCGCCATGCGGTCCTCCAGGGAATTACGCAGCCGCCCGGCGGCGCGGGCGAGGAGCGTACGGAGTTCTTCCTCTTTGAACGGTTTGCGGATGAAATCACAGGCGCCGTTTTTCATGGCCGTGACCACGGAATCCACAGTCGCCTGGCCGCTCAACATAATCACTTCAGTCTGGGGATGGATTTCCTTGAATTTGGTCAGAAGATCGAGGCCATCCTGCATCGATTGACGGACATCCAGCAGCACTACGTCCACCGGCTGCACTTCCATTTGCCGCAATGCGGCGCGAGCGCTCTCAGCGGCATACACTTTGAAGCCGATTTTTGCTGCAACTTCCCTGCACAAATCGCGGACTACGCGATCTGCATCCACGATCAGCAGAAACAACGACTCCGCCTGGGTAACATCCTCTTGCGGTATGGTCTGCAATGCGGTCGACATAGTTCCCCTTTCTTACAACCCGGACGATAACTCCTGCTGCTTTGGCTTCATTCGCAGGTTCAATCAAGCGTTAAATCGGCGGATCACCATTAATCCGAAGCTTCCTAATGGAGGGACAGCCTTATATTGTTATGCTGGGGTGCGTAAAATTCAGTGTTCTCTGTCCCCAGTCCTACGTTAGTCTTACAAAAAGTTAACCCCTCGAACTTAAATGAATGTTCAGACTTTTCCACTGTCACGCTTAAAAATTTCCAATTTCAGAACAAGCGAAGAAGAGTGGGGCGGAGGGCCATTCCTCCACCGGGGAGTGCCAAGTCGTCGATCGCCGAAGCATTACTCAAGGACTACGCTGGCTTGACTTGCAACGAAGCCACGCGATACCTTCGCGACACGGGAATCAGATTCTTCAGCGGGAGTAAATCGTGCCTTTTCAGCGGATGATCACGCTCACCACCGATTTCGGTTTGACGGAGCACTATGTTGGCGCCATGAAAGGGGTTATTTACAACATCAACCCTTCAGCGCAACTGGTTGACATCACCAATGCGGTGCAGTCATTTGACATTCTGGATGGGGCCATTGCGATCTCCCAGGCATACAGTTACTTTCCCAAAGACACCGTGCACGTAGTGGTGGTTGATCCGGGCGTGGGCGGTCCACGCCGGCCGATTCTTGCGAGCGTAGGCCAATATCTATTTGTCGCGCCCGACAATGGTGTGCTTTCACTTGTGTTTGAGCGCGAAGAACGCGTAACCGTACGTCACATCACCTCAGAGTATTACTTCCAGCAACCGGTCAGCCAAACCTTTCACGGTCGCGACGTATTCGCGCCAGTGGCCGCCTACCTGAGCAAAGGCGTGGATACAGCCAAGTTTGGCGAAGAGATTACGGACTTTGTACGCTTTGCCGCTCCCAGGCCAAAAGCCAGCGCCGCCAATGCATGGAAGGGCCTGGTGCTGAAGACAGACAAATTCGGCAATCTCATCACCAACATCACACCCCGCGACATTCCGCAGATCTTTGATGGTTCTTCTAACGCATTCAAGATCACGGTGGGTAAAGCAGAAGTGAGCAAGCTCTGCTCAAGCTATGCCGAGGGCGCGCAGGGCGAGCTGTTTGCGATTCTGGGCAGCGCCGGATTTCTGGAAATCTCAGCCAACAAGGGCGCGGCCTCTCGCCTGGCAGGAGCCGATAAGGGCAGCGAAGTGGCCGTGATGGTGGCGGGCTAGGGGGGCGGGGGCCCTTCCGGCTCAGGCCTGATTCGTCCGACTCTCGTTAACTCCATGGGGTCAAATTGCCGGAATTGATGCGCTCGCAAATCGAACTGGTTCGTCCGCTTAACGGACCGGTGTACAGACGGCCGAACTGATCAATTTGAGAAAGACTGCGATAATAGAATTTCTTTCAATAAATTATCAGTCGTTACTACAATGACCAGCTAAGCAGACACGCTCGACTTGATTTCTTTGAAGTGGGCGGGGAATTGCCGCGTCATCGGCTACTCAAGATGTTGCATTTGTTAATAGGCATATCAGGTACAAATGTCCTTGGTACGGATCCATGTTAACAATTGACCAAAAGGAATACGACGAGATCAGGCAACACGGGCAGGACGCCTACCCGTTGATGAGCTGCGGTATTCTGGTTGGCCGTTCTGAAAATTTTAACCGAGTGGTGACGTCTATTGTGCATTGTAAGAACGTCGCGGATTCACCCCGCAATCGGTTTAGGGTCGCTCCTGAGGACGTTATTCGTACTCTTAAAGAAGCCCGACAACGTGAAGAACAGATTGTCGGGTTTTATTACTCGGACTGCGACCACCCACCCCAGTGGTCAAAAATCACCCTCGAAGAATCGCATTGGTTTGACTGCTCCTACATTATCGCAAGTGTCATAA
>JBARMK010000224.1:0-15348 GCA_049802395.1 Candidatus Angelobacter sp. | reverse complement strand
GGGGAACACGCCAAGCGCTGCCCTGGATCAGATGCTTGCTGAAATTCGCGAGAGCGCCCAGAAAGAAATGGATACCGCCTCAGCCAAAGATGAAGGAACACGCTACAACGTAAGCATTTTCAATTATTTTGGGAAGTACGCCGAAGATAAGGATGCTGCAATTACGTTCCGCGATAGACACCTCCTGCCGGCAATCGAAGCAGGTAGAAGGATCAATCTGGACTTTCGCGATGTCGAAACTGCCCCCCACAGCTTCCTGAATGCGTTGCTTGCCACTCCTATTAAGCGATTGGGAGCAAAGGCATATCAATGGATTAAGGTTCATAATGCACCCGGACCTATCCATGAGATTATTGATGGAATACTGGAAGATAACGTTCCGAGGTTCTAAAAATGCTGTTCGGGTACCAGTCGATCAGCAAAAATCAATCGCTACACCCTGAACCTGCGTAAATCGCTTCCGCTGGATCTCAATGTAAACATGGATCAGGCTAACCGCAGCCGGCGTCACTCCCGGTATGCGCGAGGCGTGGCCCAGCGTGCGCGGACGCACGCGCTGGAGCTTCTCATTCATCTCACGCGAGAGACCGCTCACCTTGCCGTAGTCGAACCAGTCGGGGATCACGCGCTGCTCGGCCTTTTTGAGGCGCTCGATAGACTTCCGCTGCTGGTCGAGATAGCCGGCGTATTTGATTTCGGTTTCGACGGTCTTCATCTCATTGCGGGCCGCGGCGGAGAGCGCTGTGGACTCTGAGGATACGCCATCCCGAACCGAAGCCGCGAAGACAGGCTCGCTTCCCACAGGAAGGCCAGGGCGGCGAGGTGAGGGATCTGCTCCGCTGCCGTTTTTGGAAGAAGGACTCTCGACCTCAGCACCGGCAGAGCCGATTCCTCGCTCCGCTCGGAATGGCGCATCGTGAAGTAAGCAACCATCTAGGATGTCAGCGTTCGAGGCGATCTCGAAAAAAAACTCTGGATAACTTTCACGTACAACCTGCGCAAGGTCTTCAATTACGATCTCTGGCCGTTTAAGCAATTGCGCCAGCGGAGAGCCGAGCGCGCCGGAGAGATTGCTTCCATTCGCGCTGCCAGAAATTGCTGGACCAGAAAGCTCGCTGGAATCATCCGCCTCGATTGAGCCGGCAGAGCGTACGAATCGCTGCGCCTCCAGCCGATGCTGCTGAGCGCAGCCAATCTTCTCCAGCATCTCGCCCGAAACACGCGTCCTCTCCAGCAGCATCGTCAACTTCTGCGCGCGCTCCTGCTTGGCCTGAAAATCGGCCCAGGCTTGATCGCCGATCAATCCAATCCGCCGCCCATGCGGCGTGAGGCGGCGGTCTGCGTTGTCAATGCGCAAGTGCAGGCGGAATTCCGCGCGCGAGGTGAACATGCGATAGGGCTCGTTGGTGCCTTTGCTGATCAGATCGTCGATCAGAATGGCGGTGTAGGCTTCCGTCCGGTCCAGCACCAGCGGTGGCTCGCCCTTGATCTTCAATGCCGCGTTGATGCCGGCCATCAGACCCTGGCAAGCTGCTTCTTCATAGCCGGAAGTCCCGTTGATCTGCCCGGCAAGAAACAGCCACTCAATCTTTTTGGTCTCCAGTGTGCGCTCCAGCTCCGTCGGATCAATGGAGTCATACTCAATGGCGTATCCCGGCCGCAGCATCTCTGCCTTTTCCAGGCCGGGGATGGACTTGATTACTGCGAGCTGTACATCGATGGGCATGGATGTGCTCATGCCATTGACGTAAATTTCATGCGTGTTCAGGCCTTCCGGCTCCAGGAAGAGCTGATGCGTGGTTTTGTCGGGAAACTTGACGATCTTGTCTTCAATGCTGGGGCAGTAGCGCGGGCCAATGCTCTGGATCTGGCCGGAATACATAGGCGACCGATGCACGTTCTCGCGGATGATCCGGTGCGTCTCCGCGGTGGTGAAAGCGATGTAGCACGGCACCTGCTTCTGCGTGATCTTTTTGGTGCGGAAGCTGAAGGGCGTGGGATCGGCGTCACCCGGCTGGAGCTCAAACTTTGACCAGTCGATGCTGCGGCCATCCAGCCGCGGCGGTGTTCCGGTCTTCAGGCGGCAGCCACGCAGGCCCAGCAACTTGAGCGACTCGCCCAGAAGCTGGGACGGCGGCTCACCGCTCCGGCCGGCAGGATACGTCTGCTCGCCACAATGGATCAGCCCGTTGAGAAAAGTCCCGGTAGTGATAATTACGGCACGTGCGCCGACGGTGCGGCCATCGCGCAGCTTGATGCCTTTTACCTGTCGCTTCGCTCCAAACCGCTCAAGCTCCTTCCTCGCGTAGGATTTTTCAGCACTTGTAGCAGGCGGCTCGGCGCCCAAGTCGGCCTCGCCGCCAATAGTTATATGCTCGCTACTTTGTTTTCCCTCCGCGTCTCCGCGCTTCCGCGGTGAATCTTCGTCTTCCAGAATCAACTCCGCCACTTCTGCCTGCTTGATGAATAGGTTCTTCTGGCTTTCCAGCACTTCGCGCATCTTCAGGCGGTACTGCTGTTTGTCGCACTGAGCGCGCGGCGACCACACGGCAGGTCCGCGTGAGGTATTGAGCAGGCGAAATTGAATGCCCACTGCGTCAGTGACCTCGCCCATGATCCCGCCCAGGGCATCAACCTCGCGAACCAGATGGCCCTTGGCGATCCCGCCGACCGCAGGGTTGCAGGACATCTGGGCGATCAGGTCGACGTTAAGGGTGAAAAGAGCGGTCTTCAGTCCCATCCGGGCCGCCGCCATGGCAGCTTCACAGCCGGCGTGGCCAGCGCCGACCACCACTACGTCGTATTGCTCGGTAAACTTCAGCATGTGGGCTAATCAGTATTTTACAGGTGAAATCAGCCGCACGCGGCAGGGAGTCATGGCATGAGCGGTCATAGCGATAATCGGGCGCAATCCCAGATAAGAGTTCTCACAGACGAGATGCGCGCAAATAAGTACTCAAGTCCCCATGGTTCCTGCCGATAAAAACGGGTAAGGAGCTGCTCATGTCGTCAACCATTCGTTCAAATAGAAGCCGGCTACGCCGCAAAATGGTCCTGCCGGTCACCGTGATCCGGAACAATGGCCAGGAACAGCAACTGGCCCATACGCTTGACCTGACTCACGTTTCGGCCCGTCTTGGTGGGGTTAGTTTAGCGTTGAAGCCCGGCGAAATCATTGAAATCCAATGCGGCGCCATAAAGGCAAGATTTCAGGTTTTCTGGATCGGCGCGCCAGGCAGCGCAATGGAAGGCCAGGCCGGAGTCCGCAGCATGGAGCCCACTAAGGACATCTGGGGTGACAACCTGCCGCCGGATGAAACCGATGTCGCTCCCAAAGACCGCGGCCTGCGCAGAGCGTCCCCACCGACACTCGATCTTAAAAGCGATACTGAAAAGCGCTGGCACACGCGCTTTGAATGCAGAGGCAGCGCATCTGTTCGCGGTGAAAATTCAGGGTACCCGGTACGTGGCGAGGTCAAGGACATTGCCCTGGGTGGCGTCTATGTTGAAACCACCATTCCTTTACCCGTCAATACCCGGGTCTATGTCAAGATGAACGTGGAAGACATTCCCATTGAAGCTGCGGGAGTGGTGCGTACCAGCTATCCCATGGTCGGAATGGGAATCAGCCTGCAAGACGTTTCTCCGGAGCAGCAGGAAAAACTGGAGCAGATTATCCAGCGGCTGCGTCTTAAATCATCGTCGCCTAAAAACCTGACCGAGCCGGCATTCGAAACGCCAGTTGCGCCGAAAGTACAGGCCGGCAGCCCCGCAGTTGCCTTGCGGCTGGATGACTATCCGGCCAGCGTTTTAGCCAAGGCCTGCCGCATGCTCGCCGCCGACTTTGATGAATGGAAAACCGCTCGCTCCACCGCCGATTTAACTGACCTTCGCCTGGCGGTAATCGAACTGCAACAGAAACTTGCTGTGCCTCCGCAGATCGAACTTCTCAATCAGTTTTCTTCCACCGTGCCTCAAGTCGGGCACGTCTGATTTGTTCTTTTAGCTGTTCCTTCAATCTCCCACCAGGGCGCGCACCATTGCCCTGGTGTTTTTTTAGTTTCAATTCTTTATTTTCGACCGTTATTTTGCATCCAGTCCCAATGTCTGACCGGCGTTGTGGGCGAAAAATAAAACGAACAACAGCAGCAGCCCGATATTATCCAGCTCATTGCCAAAATACTTCCAGGGCGCCGATCCGTGCGGCAGCACCCATGTGCAGAGCAGCAGGTTGAACATGAATAGCGCGCCGACGATGGCAAAGGGGCGCACCCAGAATCCCAGCACCATGGAAAGCCCAATCAGCAGCTCCGCCACACCCACTGCGTAACCTGACGCCACAGGATGCTGCAACGTGGTCCGCAAAAATGGCTTGTAAAAACTGACCGCCGTGACTTGTTCATATCCGGTGACGGTGTGCTCATATCCGCCATGGGCAAATTCATGTCCCATGAGTTTGTATTGCGCAAAGAAAAGAAACATCATGCCGACGACGATTCGCGCTACAGCCATCGCGACAGAAGACGATCCAGAATTTTTCATGCTGAGCGATTCTCTCCTTGGATTTTCACTACTGCTTGAAAACTTTTCCGTCCTTCATCACAAAACTTACGTTCTTCAAGGCATCGATATTTCCCAGCGGATCGCCTTGCACCGCGATTACGTCAGCAAAGGCCCCCGGAGCGATTACTCCTACCTCGCCTTTCATTTCCAGCAGATCAGCGGCGGTGGAGGTCGCGGACTTGATCGCCTCCATTGGCGGCATGCCGAACTTGACCATGTAGCCGAACTCATTCGCGATGGGCTTGGTCCAGGGAATTCCGCCCATGTCAGTGCCAAAGGCAATCTTGATCCCTGCTTTCATCGCTTTCTTGAATGACACTTCATGCGCTGAAGCCCGGGCGCGGTCGCGCTGGCCGTCCGGCGTGTCGGCGGGCGCCCAATCTTCGTAATAGACGCCCAGCGTGGGAACCAGCCAAATGCCACGATCTTTCATTTGCCGGATTGCGGCATCATCCAGGTCAAGGCCGTGTTCAATGGAATCGCATCCGCCACCCAGCGCCCGATGCAGCCCAATGCCGCTATAAGCGTGGCAGGCTACTTTCTTCTGTTGGCCATGCGCTTCGTCCACCACGGCTTTCAGCTCTTCAACAGTCAACGTCGGCTGTGAGACCAGGCGCCCTTCCTTGTCCACCCATGACCGATGCGTCATGTATACCTTGATCCAGTCGGCGCCATTCTCTAATTGCTCGCGCGTGATCTTGCGCAGCTCCACCGGACCATCGCCCAGCTGCGCGCCCTTAGGCACCACGATGTCAGGGTTGTAGCCCTCCAACGGATAGCCTCCGGTCACTGAGATCGCGCGCGTCACCACCAGCAGCCGCGGTCCGGGAATAAAGCCGTCATTGATCGCTTCTTTGATTCCCACGTCGCCATAGCCGGCGCCTTCGGTTTCCAGGTCACGCAGAGTAGTGAAGCCCTGTTCCAGTGCGCGATGGACTGAGACCGTAGCTCGCGCCGCTCGATACGAAGAAGGATGCTTCAGCAGCTGGATGTCATATCCGCCTTCAGCCGGGTCTTCACCCTGAAGGAAGATATGCGTATGCGTGTCAATCAGGCCGGGCAGAACGGTCACGCCAGGCGGCAGATCGATGACCTTGGCGTTTGGCGGCGGATTGCCGCCCTCCGCGACGCTCTGAATCTTGTTGCCCTTGATCACGATCAGCACATTGTGCCGGGGCTGGTTTGCCAGCCCGTCAATCAGCGTGGCAGCGCGAATCGCGGTGATAGTATCCGGCGCAGCTTGCGTTGCTTTTGGCGCTTCCTGCGCTCTCGCCGAAGATTCCAGCCACACGCTGCCGATCGCCGCTAGCATCACCAGCAAGAACAACCTCAGAACAGAAATGTGTTTTGCCACGTTAATCTCCCTCCTGTGAATGAGCTTTAGGTTTAGAGAGTAGCTTTGCTACGTCTCTACGCCAGCGGTCTTTTCGCTCGACAACATTTGTGTTACCGCATAGGACGCGAAGCGCGCAGAAACTAGCGGCTGATTCCTTTGCTTGCCGCCAGCATTTCCTCCGCCCGCGCCCGCACCCGTACGTCTTCAGTAAAGTTGACCCAGCGAACCGTACCGGACGAATCCACTAGAAACTCCGCCGGACGGGAAATGTCGCTGCCATCCGGGCCGCCGCCCTTATGCAGCAGATCGTAACGACGAATTGTATCTGCGGCCGGATCAGAAAGGATGGGAAAGGTATAACCGGCTTTGGCGGCCAGATTGCGCGATACTTCAGGCGCGTCCACGCTTATGGCTACCGGACGAACGCCAGCGTCTTCAAATCTCTTCAGGTTTTTCTGTATGCCTCGTAACTCGAGGTTGCAGAACGGTCACCAGTAGCCGCGATAGAAGACCAGCAACACCGCTTTTGGCGGCGTTGCACTGCCTACATTGTTCGCGGTTGCCGGCGAGGCGCTGCCAGCCTCCGCCCTGCCCAGCAACTGTCCGAGTGAAACCTTGTTGCCGTTGGTATCGGCGAGCGTGAAGTCCGACGCTTTCTCTCCTACCTTGGGCGCGCCGGCGGAGGCAGGAAGCTCTCGGGCATGGAAAAACCCGAACATCGTGAAAGCGCAGATCGCCACGGCAACAAGGCCGAGAATTGAACTGCCGACCTTGCCACCATACATTTGCGGCTGCAGAAATGCCCGCTTCACTCCCAGCGCGGCCCACGATAGAGCGGCGACAATCACTCCCACTTCAACCCACGGGACAAACCGCTGCCCAGGGAGAGCGAGAAAGAAAACGGCATTCGATAGCAACGCAGCAAGGGCTAGCGCAAGCGCAGCCCAGGGCGCACGGTTGCTTTGGCGCTCAGTTGTCTCAGGCATGATGCGGGCAGAATAGCAGATTTAACCGCTGCGCGGCGGGCGTTGTGTCTTACTCGGAGACACCACCGAGCTTGATACCCCTTTGTTCCTGGCCACCATCTTCTTAATTCCTGCGGTATTCGTCATACTCGGCGGCGAACTTGCTGTGCAGGGCTTGGCGTTTGTTTCTCTGCTTCCCTATATTTGGAATGTGCTCTCCGGAACCTTTTTCGCGCAAACAAGAGGACATTAAAAACGATGGTCGCGGCGCATGAGACAAGCAGGACCAAGCGAAGTTGCGCCGATACTGCCACGCTGAGACTGGCTCCCGTTCCCAGAGCGATGTAAGCCGCCAGACAGGCCGGGCACTTGGGAAGGAGAACCAGAATCATCGCCGGTAAGGACCATCGCGTGACGGCGAGAGACCGCCGCGCACGCGACGACGGAGCAAAAACGCTGTCCGTCGCCACGATTGCGCATTTTGCGTTACTCGATTTACCAGCAAGCGAGTTGCAGCAGGCGCTCATCACTTACCTTCATGTGAGCAGCACGATGCCGCCTGCTTTGCCAATTGCGTTGCAGCCGTTTTTTCAGGATAACGGTCTTCAGGATAACGGTCATGGTGACGGACCCACGCCATGGAAAAAGTCAGCTCATCTTCATCGCGGCCTTTTGGCGTCATGTCAATGAAGTTGTAGACACCAAGCAGTATGTCCAGTCCGCGAGCATAGGCAGAGTAGGTATGGAAAATGCTTCCAGCTTCGTCTTTGTAGAAGACGCTCAGGCCGGGAGCTTCATCGCTGGGAAAGTTCTGCATCTCGTAGTTGTAGTACATCTTGTGTTCAGCCATTTCCTGCTGCGAAAAAGACACGTTGTAGTCACGGTTGAAGCCATTCTCGAAAGAAGAAACCCACTTGAAGTTCCAGCCCATGCGCTTTTTGAAGGCTTCAATTTGAGTGGTGCGCGCCCGCGAGACGGCCACGAAGCGTGCATCGCGGTTGGCGAGATGCGCCAGAATGCCGTCCATGTGGTCGGCCAGCATGGAGCAACTGGGACAGCCTTCCTCCCATCCCGGTCCAAACATGAAGTGATAAACGATCAGTTGACTCTTGCCGCCGAAAAGATCGGCCAGGGTTTCCTTGCCGTTCGGCCCGTCAAATACATAATTGTCGGTCACTTTCACCCAGGGCAGTTCACGACGCAGCCGGCTTAGTTCGTCGCGCTGGCGGGTAAATTCCTTTTCTTTTCGCAGTAGTTCTTTCCGGGCAGCAAGCCATTCTTGATCCGTGACCACTGCACGATACTCGATTTCATGATTTGCAGCTACTTGTCCCATAAAAATACTCCTTGTCATAAATTAGTGAATGTTTGTTTGGTGTCTTGTATGCGGGCCGTTGAGATCCCATACGGCGGCTTTGATATAGAAGATCTCTGCGGCCCGGTAAATTCTTCGCTGAACGGTCGTTTCTTTGAATAGCCGTTTCTGTGAAGATCATTGCTTTGCTTTCTTTCGCGATGTACGCGGCTTTGCTTCCAAGCCTTCCTCCGCGAGCTGCCTGATTCCGAGTAACTGGCTGGCCCATAGCTCCTGAAAGGGGCTTACCCAGCGCTCATAAATCTGGCGAATAGGGAACACGTTCAATGAGTTCACCCGTTGCCGCCCATCTTCACGCGTATTGACCAGTCCTGCTTCGCGAAGAGCTTCAAGATGTTTCATCACCCCAAAGCGCGTGAGGTGAGGAAACGCGTCAACAATCTCCGTCGTCGTACGCTGCTGGTCCCTGAGCAGGTCAAGGATGGCGCGCCGCGTGGGATCGGAAAGCGCCTTCCAAACCGGATCGAGCTTGTCCGGCTTTTGTTTAAGCGAATTCGGCGGCTTGCTTTCGCCGCCTTGCCCCTGGGACGTCTTCGCCACGTTTATTCAGCGTCCTTTTTTAGGCCGGCCAGCATGTGGCCCCAGCCTTGACCCACGCCTTTGCGATGTTCCGGGTCAATCATGCCAAGGGCGCGATGGCGCAGCGTTACGTGACTGCCGGTGGCAGTCTTTTCCACCTTGATCTCCACATGGTTGTGCGCCGGATATGACATGAACATGGGACCGCTCAATTCCAGCAGTGACGGCGGCTTGATCACCTGCACAAATCCCCAGAGATGGCCAATGCCATTGCCGCGGTCACGATACCAGCGCCCGCCGGGCTTTGGTTCCAGGTTCAACTGCAGCGATTCACCGCTGGGGCTTGTGTTGCCTTTGCCAAAGCGTTCCAGCATGGCGGCAAACACCTTTTCCGGGGCCGCTTTAATGTCGATCTGTTGTTCAACGTCGAGTGTCAGGTCCTCAATCTTCATTCGATTTATGCTCCTGTATTGATTATGTGAGTAAATAGTAACGTAACAATTAGGTCACGTCAAGAGGATGGCGAATGAAATTTTGCAGTGAATCTCGGTTAAGCTGGAGGGCTGTCGGCTCGCGGAAAGTAGGGATTAGGGAAGCATGTACAAACGCGTTATCACTAACCGTTGATACCAGGATCCTTGAGGAAGAAGCGGCTAAAGCCGCCGCGTAACGCGAAGTTCTGCCATTTCCAGCATTTCACCAATCACAACTTCAAGCGCTGGCTTTGTAAATTTGGCAAATGACTCTGCTCTGAAGAAGCTCATGTTTGCATCCCTACTGTTGTCCGTGTCAGGCAGTGGGTCGCAAAAGACATGTCCGGCACCGGTGAACTACTTCGCGCGTGATTATTGCGAGGGACAGCGGTAGTATCAGGCAGCCCTGAGGGGTGAGCAAGTGATTGATCTTTGAAAAAACAACTGGCAATTAGCAAGACCAATGGGAGATCGGGTGATCGCCGTCATCGGGTAATCGGAAAGAAAGCTCTGAAACCCAGGCCAAATTGGGATGGACTGTACGTGACGCACATGCTGTTTGCGTCATGCTGGCCAATTGCCGTGACAGGGCTGCTAGTCAGCGTCTGCCATGCACGGTTTGAACGTGCTGGTCGGATGATTCCACCAAATCTCGGGTTTGTCCAAAACACGCTGGGGTTTCGGGCTTTCTCCCTCTGGCCACAGGGAACAATAGAGGACGGCGGTTTCATGGATAACGTTGCCGCTCACGTCTTCATAGGCGATGCAGGAAGCGACAGTCACGATCTCGATATTCTTAACGGTATCGGAAATTGGGTATTGCTCCGAAACTCTATACGTAGCCGGGCCTGGAAACATTACGTTCCCCTTGATCAGCATGCCATTCACCACAGCTCGCAGCCTGCTCTGGGCAGCATCGCAGGTGGGCCGCTTCCAATTTGTGTGCGTCCAGTTTTCCATGCCATGAACGTCATCGAAATAAAAAGTCCGCACCGAAACAGCATAATTTCTCGCGGGCAGTTTCCCGAGGTTTTCAAACCGAAAAGAGTGTTCGATGCCGATAGAAGGCTCGCGCCGTTCGCTGCTTGGGGGCTTAAAGGTTATGCCGCTTTCGAGTATGTCCTCGCTGAATTTAATCCATGGTCGGTCGCGGGATTCCCTGAGAATTTGGATCTGTTCGGCGGAATTACTCCAGAGGGCTATCGTGGCGATGGTGTAGATGGTGAGAACCACAAGCCCAGTTATCTCGCCGTAAAACTTTATTGCCTTGCGTCTATCTTCCTTTTCCTCTGTGCGGTGCTTCTGATCGGTTTTGGGTGATGGGACGCTCATTACGGCAAGCGGCTCCTCTGGATGGGGTTTGCATTGGCCGTCCTTGGGTGCATTATGGTTGGGGGCGCTGTTGTGGCTTTTGCTTCCTATTGCGGTGAATACGCCAAGTAGATATGCAATGAGCAAGTTCATGTGAAAAAGTGTGGATAGATTATACGAGTACGACGAGGGAAAACGGGCACGGGAGAGGTTTGAAGAGGGCATGACGGCCCTATTCAAAACCCCAAAAGAAGCTGTGCCGCCAAAGAAAAGCCCGCTAAAAAGTGGGCTAAAACCGAGACCAGCGAACGCGATGTTTCCCGCGATTCTGCGCCTCACGAGAGTTGCCGCGCCGTGGTTAGATCGCTGAACCACGAACGGCACAGGACCCCAATCGCTAACGACGCTGAACATCGGTAATGCTTTGATTCCGCGCGGTTAACGCTATTCTTACTGATACTTAGCGAGGAGTTTGTCATGAAGAACACCCTGGCCGCTGTTACCCTGATTTCTTTCAGCTTGGTTTTCACGTCTGGCCTGGCCGCGCAGTCACGCGGCACGCAGCGCACGCAGGTGGTGATGTCCGGCCACTCTGACCTGAACTCCGCGTTGATTGACCTTGACCGCATTTCGCAGGCGGCGCAGAGTGATATCGCCAACATGCAGGTGGAGAAGTGGAAATCAGGGTGGAAGACCGGCTTCCTGAAAGATGGCTCACACGCGCAGGAGGCCCAACAGGCTGCACGATCATTGCAGCGCAACCTTGCCAATGCCATGCCCGGCCTGATTCATGACGTGCAGAATTCGCGCGGCAGCATCTCCACCGCGTTCAAGCTTTATGACGATGTAAGCTTGGTTTGCGAAGCGCTGGATTCGCTGATCAACGCGAGCGAAGCTGCCGGCCACAAAGCCGACGCTGCTCCTTTGGTGGACGATTTTTCCGCGCTGACGCGGGTGCGCCGCTCGCTCTCCAATTACATCCAGCAGGCATCTTCAGCGTGGGAAACCAGAGGCAAAGCGCCCGTTGCAGCCTTCTCGGCTCCGGCCCCGCAGCCTTCGCCACGAACCACACAGTCTGCTTCCGCAACCCAGGTGGTGACCGATCAAGGCGTGAAGAAGATCATTGTGGATGACACTATCCCGGAGAAGAAGCCTGCAGCTCCAGTCGCCAAGAAAAAGCCGGTCACACTGACCAATCTGGAATAGCGAAAGGCCCATTGGTTAGTGGCTGTTTCGCACTCAGGGGACTATAAGAAAATTTGTAACCAGATTACAATGAAGGACATCCTTCGTCTGTAGCAAGTAGAGAAAGGCCTATGTCCTCATTACCTCTGCCGATTGCCGCGTTTGTGGCGGGAATCGTGTCATTTCTATCACCGTGCGTGCTGCCGCTGGTTCCGGGCTACGTCTCACTGATCTCCGGAGCAAGCGTGGAAGAGCTTCAGTCAAAAGACCGTAAGCTATTGAATACAGTGCTTTTGCACTCATTGATGTTCATCCTGGGATTCACTTTGGTCTTTGTGATGCTGGGCGCGGCAGCCACCAGCGTGGGCCAACTGATGAGGGAATACAAGAAGCCGCTCACGTATTTGGCCGGAGCGGTCATCATTATTTTCGGCCTGCATCTCACCGGCATTGTGAAAATCAAGGCGCTCTATGCCGATGCGCGGCTTCATTCCGTAAAAGGCGGCAAGTCGCCGCTTGGAGCCTTTGTGGTTGGCTTTGCTTTTGCCTTCGGATGGACCCCGTGTCTCGGGCCGATTATCTCCGCCATTCTCATCATGGCCGGATCCGCCGAGACAGTGACCAAGGGCGTACTTCTGCTCTGGGTGTACTCGCTGGGATTGGCGGTTCCGTTTCTTTTGACTTCGCTGTTGATTGATCGTTTTCTTAGTTTTTATGGGCGCTTCCGCAAGCATCTGCATACACTGGAAGTTTGCAGCGGCGTGCTGCTGATGGTGCTGGGTACGCTGATCCTGACCCGCCACTTTACCGTGCTGTCCAGTTATCTTAGTTTCTTAAATCGCTTTACCTGGTGAGGAAGATTGTTGTGAATCGAAATGTCATCGTTGTGCTGTGTGTAGTCGTGGGAATCACTGCTTTATTGCTGGTGGGGAAGCGTGCGTCCAAGCCGCAGCAGACCGCCAGCGCCGCCAATCAAGGTGCGGGACAAGAATCGGCGGCTCCCTTACAGGGAGCGGGCGATCCGCAAAAAGGCTCCGTTGCTCCAACGTTTGAGCTTAAAAGCGTTCCCGAGGGCAAAGCGGTACAAATCTCTTCTCTGCGCGGAAAGGCCGTCCTGCTGAATTTCTGGGCCACATGGTGCGGTCCCTGCAAGATTGAAATGCCCTGGCTGGTCGATCTGCAAAAGAAATACGGTCCCGAAGGGCTGCAGATTGTCGGGGTTGCGATGGATGACGCCGAACCAAGGGAAATCGCCGACTTCGCCCACAAAATGGGCGTTAATTACATTGTCCTGAAGGGCACGGAAAAAGTTGGCGACCTTTATGGTGGCGTTGATCGCCTGCCGCTTACTTACTATCTCGATCGTTCAGGCAAAGTGGTGGACGAGACCGTTGGCCTGGCCAGCGAATCAGTGATTGAAGACGCCATCAAACGAGCGCTGGGACCGGCAAGTAATTAGCAGCGGCAATCGGAGGACCATGAAAATTCATCGTTTGGCTTGGGCCACGCTCTGCGGCATGTTGTGCATCGGTGTTCTTTGCCGCGCGCAGGAAAATCCCGCGCCACAGAAGCGGACCTTTGTCACCTTTGAATCCGCCAGTAATGTTGTCGTCTCGCCCGGACACTCTGCGCCGGTGCAGTTCAAGTTCCGTGTGCAGGACCCCTACCACATCAATTCCAGCAAGCCGCTGGTCCCTGAGCTGATTCCCACGCAGGTGCATTTATCGCTTCCAGGTGAAGTTGCCGTAGGCAGGATGCAGTATCCCGCAGGACAGCTGATGAGCTTCCCTTTCGACCCCAGTACCAAACTCAGCGTTTATTCAGGTGATTTCGCCATCCATGGAATGGTTATCGCCCCGACCGCAGCCGCTACCGGCACGTATACGATTCACGGCGAGCTGAAATATCAGGCGTGCGACAACAATGCATGTTACCCACCCAAGAACCTGCCGTTTACTTTCAACGTGAAGGTCGGTAGCCGAGGCAAGGCCGGACCCAAGGCGCGGCCCACGGCAAGCAGCCCGCATATTCACAACTAGCGCTTAGCAGTGTTCATCAGTGGTAAAACTACAGCCTGACTCCCCGTACTTCCTGAATCTCCGGCAGTTGCCGAATCTCTTGCAGCACGGCTTCCGGCGCTGGAGAATCCACTTGCACTACGGCGATCGCTTCAGCGTTTTCTGTTTCTCCACTGCGGCCCAGGGCAAAGTTGCCGATATTCACTTTGTAGCGGCCCAGCAGCGTGCCTACTTTTCCCACCACGCCGGGCACGTCGCGGTTGCGCATGTAAATCAGGTTGCCGCCCAGCGGCACTTCAATATCAATCGCATCCACTCCCAGCAGGCGCAACGAATTGCCGTGCAGCACGCCTCCGCGTACGCGGTGCTCGTCTGTCGTGGTCTTCAGCAGCACGGCAATCACATCGCCTGAAACGCCGCCAGCCGGCGTTTGCTCCTTGCCTTCATGCACATGAATCCCGCGTTCCTGCGCGATGGTTGCGGCATTCACCACATTTGCCCGCTCGGCGACTCGCTGGTTCAACACTCCTTGAATCGCCGCATTGCGAATCAGTTCAGTGTTCCAATCTGCGATCCGTCCTGAATAACGGATGGAAATCTCCTGAATCGAGCCGGAGGCCGGCACGATATTGGCCAGGAATGCCCCCAGCTTTTCCGCTAAGGCAATATAAGGGTGCATAAGCGTGTACTGCTGATGGTCGATGGAAGGCATGTTCACGGCGTTCTGTATTACGCCGCGCTTCAGGTATTCGCGCACCTGGCTGGCAATCTGCATACCGACAGCATCCTGCGCCTCATTCGTGGAACCTGCAATGTGCGGGGTGGCAATCACGTTTTCCAGCGACAGCAGCGGTGAGTCCTTCGGCGGCTCTTCGGTGAAGACGTCCATCGCAACTCCGCCTACCTGTTTGCTGGCCAGGGCTGAAGCCACTGCGGCTTCGTCCAGCAGCTCACCGCGCGCGCAATTGACGATGCGTACGCCTTTTTTCATCCGCGCGAGCGACTTCTCATTGATCATGCCGTCGGTTTGTGGCGTGAGCCCGACGTGCAGCGTCAAGTAGTCGGCGACGGCAAAGACCTGGTCCAACTCCGCGAGTTGAATACCCTGATCGCGCGCCACCGATGCCGAGACAAATGGATCGTGCGCGACAATCTTCATCTCAAACGCTTTGGCCCGCCGCGCGACCTCCATTCCAATTCGCCCCAGACCAATGATGCCCAGAGTCTTGCCGCGCAGCTCCGTGCCTTGCAGAGATTTCTTTTCCCATTTTCCCGCACGTGTAGTGGAGTCTGCCCGGCAGAGATGCCGCGCAAGCGCCAGCATCAGCGCCAGTGTGTGCTCGGCGACAGAGACGGCATTGCCGCCTGGAGTATTCATCACCAGCACGCCGGCCGCTGTGGCCGCGTCCAGATCGACATTGTCGACGCCCACGCCGGCGCGCCCAATCACGCGAAGTTTCGGCGCCTTCGCCAGCACTTCTTTCGATACCTGCAAGCCCGAACGCACCAGCAGCGCGTCCGCATCACACAAGTGCTGGGCGTATTCCTTGGGATTGGAAACGATCGTGTTCCAACCCGGCTGCGATTGAAACAGCTCTATTCC
>JBARMK010000223.1:0-4233 GCA_049802395.1 Candidatus Angelobacter sp. | reverse complement strand
TTACCCAATTGCATCCCAACGAGCGCGTGCAGCTGTTCTTCCGCTTCCGCGACTGGCTGGGCAAGTATCCCATCCACTGTCATAACGTGGTGCATGAAGACCACGCCATGATGGCGCTCTGGCACGTTGCACCTCAGGGCGACAACATCTTGGTGCCGTAAAGTCTGACGCAACTCTGCATCCCTGGGCCGGGAACCTGGCCCAGGGAGCGGGAAGGGAGCCGAGATAATGGCTGAATTAACGAGAAGGAAACTGTTGAGCTGGGCTGCGATGGCGCCTCTCGCCGGGGCGACAGCGGCTGTGGCCGGAAAAACCGGCAAGGCCACTGTCCAAGGCGCGAGCCCCACCGTGTCCGACTTGGCTCGGCAGCGCATTCAGCGTTTGCATCTGCCCAACGTCCCCCTGTTAACGCACGAAGGCAAACGAGTCATGTTCTATGACGACCTGGTAAAGAACAAGGCCGTCAGCCTGAACTTCTTTTTTGCCAAGTGCGATGAGATTTGTCCCGTGGTGACTTCCAATCTGGCCAAGGTGCAAAAGCTGCTCGGCGCAGACGTTGGCACAAAGATCTTCATGTACTCGCTCACGCTGAAACCAGAAGAGGACGATGTGGAAACCATCAGGCGCTACCGTCAGATGTACAACGCCAAGCCTGGCTGGATCTTTCTGACGGGTAAACCTGAGGACATGGAAAAAATCCGCAGGGGTATTGGCTTCAGCTATCCCGACCCGGCGATTGACAAGGACAAGACCCAGCACATCGGGAATGTGCGTTACGGGAACGAACCGCTCATGTTGTGGGGAGCGTGTCCGGGCATGGCTCATCCTAGCTTTGTGGCTGAATCCATTTCCTGGATGGTTCACCTCGACGCACCTGGACCTGGGATTAAGAGGCAGCCTGAGGCCCAGTGAGGGTCGCACGGCGGTAGTTTTTGGACAACAGTTTTTCAATTCCGGGGGGCCGGACCACAGAACCGGCAACCACCGGAGGAAGGAATCAAGTGCGATGAAAAGCATCCGAAAGCATGCTTATATGTTTGTGACGATCCTGGCGTTAAGCGGAATGCTGTTCCTGGCAGCTCCCAAGGCGGCAGCCCAGCAGGATGCGCCTCCCAGCGGCGGGGACGCGGACGACAATTTCAATCCTCCACCCTGCGATTTCAGCAACCAGTTCTACGCGGACAATGGTATCGATGTAACCCAACTGATCGGTCGTTTCGGGGACAACAACGGAACCACCCGTCTGACTGGCCCGCCTGCACGGGGCAACCAAAAAAACTATGTCGCTGACAGCAACTGCAGCACCAATGATCCCACGCGTAGGAATTTCCGCATCCTGGCGACCACGGGTGGCAACTCGGATGACGGCAACAGTCCCTTCACCTGCGCTAACCAGCCCCCACCGGTCAGTCCCCAATGCGCCAACCAGTCGGCCCTGGAACCTGAAACCTTTGAGTTCATCTCCATCTTGGCATTCCTGAACAGCCAAGCGCCCTTTACCAACAGCTACCTGCGCAACGTAGGCTTCATTAACGGCGGTCTTGAGGGCGTTCAGCAAAACCCCGGAACGGACATCTCCATTGGCCAACCCTCGCTGGGTGAAGCTCCCGCTCAAACTCTTCGCGGCTTCTCCATGCAGACCATTGTCAGCAACTTTGAAGCCTACGCGGCCTTGAGGCAGACAACGCCGCACGGTTTCGCTTCAAATCCCTGTTCGCTGCAAATGATCCAGCAACTGCAGAACCCAAATGCGACTACCGTACCGCAACCTTGCTTCCCTGTGGCCGACACTGTGGTCAACGGCCAAATAGTCTCGGATGTTGCCACTCCGAACCTCCGGCAAGATTGGAGGTTCGCTACGAATCGCAATGCCATTGACGGCAGCGATGGCAACAATCCGTTTGCCGCCAGTCCGGTCAGTGCCCCGTTTGGTTATTTCTGCGACGACCTGCTGGGCATGTGGATCATTACCTATTTCTGGGTCACCGCGCCCCCCAACGATGCCGAGTGTGGCCCCGTATACCGGGCCATTGGAGCAAAGAACGGCTTTAACACGGACGGAACTCCCATTGTCTTGACCGCCTTTGAACTCAACGTGGAGCTTGAGGGCCATACGGACGCGAACGGTAACCCCCACGCTTGTGGAGCCGAAGCCAAGGAAGACATGGCCGGCGGCGATCAAGGAGCGGTCTTTCTGATTTGTCCGGCCATTCCCGATCCGCGCGCTGGCGCCATTGCCCAGGACGCGTTCCTGGACCAGGTGCGCAATTCCAACGGCGTCCCGCAAAACATCCCCCTGACTGTTAACTTCCTTAGCCTGCAGATCTTCGGAGTGTTCCCGAATGAACTCTCGGCCAAGCAGCAGCAGCAATTGGCTTCAACGGCGGCCTCGGCTAACTAATTGCAGGGATGACGTAGAAGTATTATAAAAGGCCCCTGGCACGGCTAAAGGCCCTGCCAGGGGCAATTTGTCTCAGGAGCAACAAGGATGCCGAGTCCAAAGGGAAAGAGGGTTACTCGCCGGAATTTCATCAAGCTGGCCGCCGGAGCGGCGGCTGTAGGACCGTTTTTTGTATTCACGCCCAACGCATTCGCCAGCGAAAAGACCTTGAAGGTCGCTAAATGGGCGCACTTTCTCCCCGAATTTGATGATTGGTTTATCAACGTAATGGCTGCGGACTGGGGCAAACAGAACAAGACCAAGGTCACGGTGGACGTGATTCCAGTGGAGGAAATTCGCGACCGCGCATTCGCTGAAGTCACGGCCGGTAAAGGGCATGACATATTTATCTTCCCCTGGTCTCCAGCCGAATACCACCGGCACGTGATCGATCATGGCGGCATCTACCAGATGGTTGCTGCCAAATACGGCTCAATCCAGCAGCTCGCGTTCCGGTCCACCTTCAACCCGGCAACAAAGAAGTATTTCGCCTTCGCCGATTTTTGGATGCCCTCCCCACTGCATTTCTTTGAGGACTATTGGGCTCAGGTTGGCATTCCCCTGGGTCCGGTGCATTATGGCAGTCTGTTGAGCGGCAGTAGGCAGATACGGGAAAAGCTGGGCATCCCCTGCGGTCTGGCGTTCAGCCCAACCTTGGAAGGCAATGTCACGCTGCATACCATCCTTTACTCCCACCGTGCCTGGGTCCTGGATCTAGGGGGAAATGTGCTGTTCAACAAAAATGTGTTTGCGGCCAGGGCCCTGGAATACATCCAGGCCCTCTGCCAGCAGGCGGGAACGCCCGAGCAGCTCACCTGGGGGAGCGGCGGCAGCGTGCGCGCCATGCTGGAACGCAAAAGCTCCGCCGCTATGAATGCCATCAGTCTGCTGCGCACTGCCGAAAAACAGGACCCGGACGTAGCTCGGACGCTTTGGATCCAGCCGCCGTTGGTCGGTCAAAGTGGAATGGGAGTCACGGCGCTTCCTCACGTCACTAATTGCTCCGTGGTGTGGAACTTCAGCCAGAATCATGTGGGAGCCAGTAAATTCCTGGCCGACGTGGTGGACAGTTCAAGGACGGGATACGAGAAAAGCCTGGGTTGCAACTTTCCTATTTATCCGAAAACTGTTCCTGACATTATTGTCCGGCTCTCTAAGGACCCGCAGGCCAATCCACCCTCCAAGTACACGGCGCTCAAAGACGCGCTGCATTGGACCCCAAACCTTGGTGTTCCGGGATTTGCCACGCCTGCCTACATGGAAATTTTCACCAGTTCCTTGATCCCCAAAATGGTGGCGCGGGTGCTCAAGGGCGAGCAGAGTGCGGAACAAGCCGCAGCTTCGGGAGCGGCGGAAATGCAGCGTATTGCCGACAAATGGAAACAGGTCATTTGATACCGAATCGTCGGATGACGATGCGTAATCGGATTAAGTTGATTCTGATGAAATCGAACGAAGGCAGGCCCGCTAAAGAATTGAGAGCTTGGGAGGCACACCTATGAGTAGTCAGAAGATCACGTCCATATTTCTGGTATTGGCCCTTGTAACGTCCGTATTTGCTCTGCCGACGGTTGCCGTACTTCGCAAATCGCCCGAGTTCACCATTGCCGACTCCTCAGGCAAGACCATGCTGCTTTCCAGTCTTAAAGGCAAAGTGGTGGTCATGGAATTTCTCTTCATCAAATCCCCGCATTGCATTCGCGTTGCCACCACGCTGAACAAACTCAACAGTGAACTGGGCCCGAACGGCTTCCAGGCAGTAGGCATCGTCTTTGATCCGCCAAACACTATGG
>JBARMK010000222.1:0-5948 GCA_049802395.1 Candidatus Angelobacter sp. | reverse complement strand
AGTCTCGGGTTCTAATGGCTTTGCCGGCGAGTGGCGGAATACGAGCTACCTGCAGCGATATGCCGATATGACGCTGCGTATTGATAGTCGGATCTTGCATCTTAGCTATCCGAGTGCCGGGCAGTATGTTGAGGCATCGCTTGACGGAGCCGACGTGGCTTTGCAGGGGCCTCACTCTCTAGAGGGCATGACTTATTCAGTACGGCTGGCTGGGCGGCGCGAGCTTCACATTCTCACAAAGCGTAATGGCAAAGCTCTTCATCAAGGCTGCCTAGAACTGAGCGGCGATGGGAGGGTCATCACGGATTCTTGGTGGAACCCAGGTCAACCAATCGACAAGGGTGTGTTTGTCTACGAAAAGGAGTAGGCAGAAAACTCGGGGAGATAAATCCGGACAGACGGAACGTTTTCCGCGATTTTGTACGCCCTCTTCAGCAAACACCGGAAGCCCTGGGCCACTTGGCCACCGCCAACCTGAATTACACCTATGACGAGGAGAACCGCATTACCGGCGCTGCCGGATACACCTACACCTGCGTGCTTCAGGCAATCGCGTGAGAAGTCTAATGGCGCCAGTGGCACTATTTACTGGTATGCCGCAGGAGCGGGAATCATTGCTGAAAGCGACCTCAACGGTATTATCCAGCACGAATATATCTTCTTCGGCGGCCAGCGGATCGCGCGCAAAGATCTGCCCGGTAACGCAGTCTCGTACTACTACTCTGATCACCTCAAGCGAGCTTCGGTGATCACAGATGCGACCGGCACGATCAAAGCGGATTCTGATTATTATCCCTTCGGAGACCTCCAGTTCGTCAACAATGATGCGAACGAATACAAATTCACCGGGCAAAAGCGAGATGCAAAAAGCGGGCTCGATTATTTCGGCGCCCGCTATTACTCAAGTGCCATCAGCCGGTTCATGACCCCAGACTGGTCAGCCGCACCGTCTACGGTGCCCTACGCGCATCTGGATAACCCACAGACTCTGAACCTTTACAGCTATGTAGACAACAACCCGATCAACGGAATTGATGCAGATGGGCACACGTTTGAATCGATGGTCGCAGGCGGCGCCTGGGGGCCAAATATCTTTCAAAATGCACTTTCCGGCACTCCAAAACCCAACGACGATCAGGCGCCGGCAAGCATTCCGGTCACAGTGGTCACAGAAAAAACGTCAGGCACACCAATAACGCTTGATAAGGGGGCCGGCGTGACAGAAACTTTAACTCCTGGTTCGGTTACCACAAAGACCTACGACGTCAACGGCAATTTCTTAGGCGGTAACGTTCAAGCGGTGATTGATGTGACAGACACCAAAAATGGACAAATAACTTACCAAAAACAGGGCGTCCCTATGGGCGAAGCGAAGAATCTGATTTCCGACCCCACTCCCAATCTCCAGAACCAACTCGCTGGAGATGGTGTCAGATTCGCGACAGGAGCTGCCGCTGCCTTTTTGGATCCTAAGGGCAGCCTGTTACACAACAGCGGGGAGGTGGTGGCGAAACACATGGACGAGCATGGAATCACTTTCGGTTTTATAAACGAACTCAACATGCTACCTTGGCACATTGCGGGAGCCTTAGCGGAAAAGGGACTCGATAAAGTGTTTGATACGGTAATGAGCCTCAAAGCGCCGAATCTCTGTGGAGAGAACGGACTAGGATCCTGTAGCCACTAGCAGATGTGATCTCCTCGGCAACATTGTATGCCGGACCACTCTTGGCTATTTTAGGATCCATATTATAACGAGCACTAGGCATGCTGGAAAAGCGAGTGCTAATTACGAAGGTACAGAGGAACGGCGCATTGTCCGCCCTCCAATAATGATGAAGATGCCCGAGTTAATGAACTCTGATCCACGCTGCGACATCACGGACGTTGGGGGAACTCAGGAAGTTTCTGTGGATTTAGAGGCTACTTCGAACGTGTGCCACCGTACTGCTGCTTACCTCTTGATCGGCGCCAACATCCTGGGATTCCTGTTGATATTGGGGTATGGCGCTTACAGCAATGGTGCGAATACCCCGATTGTTGCTAGCTTTAATCTGGAGGCGTTGCGGACCTTGGGAGCAAATTATGGCCCCGATACTCTTGGCGGACAGTATTGGCGATTGATTACATCTCTGTTTTTGCACTCAGGTATCTGGCATTTCTCGATCAACATGTTCTTTCTTTGGTATCTGGTGATATTGCTCGATCGCATCGTCGGCTGGCCAAGAGCAGTATTACTGTACCTCGTAACCGGTACTGCGGCTTCAATGGTAAGTCTTTATTGGCATCCGACATCGATCAGTAATGGTGCTTCGGGTTCCCTGTATGGGCTCGCTGGAGTGCTGATCTCGCTATTTATCTTTAACGGAGACGCCCTTTCGCTGCGCGATCGCCGTCACGTTCTTTTCTGGGCACTGTTGTGGACTCCGATCGGGCTTCTTTCCCAATTGCTTTGCAAAGGTGTTGATACAGCAACCCAATTCAGAGTTGATACGGCCGCGCACATTGGGGGATTAATAAGCGGCCTGATGATCGGAGCCTTCCTCGCACCGACGCTCCCTTTTTCCGCTGGTAAACGCCTCAATCCACCATGGCGTTTGCTCGGTTTCAGTCTCGCAACCCTGATCATCATATTCGCTTTGGTGATCTGGGTGCGAAGTGACGTGGTCGAACTCCATCGCGGCGAGCTTGCTCTGGATCGTAACGACCCAGCAGCTATTGCTCATATTGAGAGATTCGTCCAGAGAAATCCGAGTGACATGATTGGCCATGGGGAGTTGGGTTACACATACGACCATTTCGGACAATGCCTAAAAGCAGAAGGCGAATTCCGATACGTTCTTGATCTCGATCCGAGCAATCCGGCGGCGCAGTACGACTTGGCCCGTATCTATACCTATTGCATGAATCGTCCTGGCGACGCGGTTCCTTTGTTTCGCTCGAGTCTCCCCCATCTCACTGAGAGCAGCAATAGGTATTTCTATTTCGGAGCGGCGTTGGAGAGTACTAACAACTTAGGAGAGGCGGAGGAAGTAACTCGAAAGGCTATCGCCCTGAGTCCAAAGTCTGCTCGCAATCATCAATTGCTTTCCGTAATTCTGGGTAAATTAGGAAAGGACGAGGAAGCCGCCGCAGAGCACAAGCTGGCTGAGCAGCTCCGTGCTCCGTAAATCCATTCGCGCATCTCGAAAACCCGCAGACCCTCAATTTGTACAGCTACGTGGATAACAATCCGATCAACGGCATCGACCCGGATGGGCACTCACCGCAGATGTCGCCAGTCGCCGACAGCATTCCCGGAAACATGATGGTAGGACAAGGTTACGGGGCGAATCTCACATCGACCAGCGAGGGAACGACCACAGACTTTTCGAACCTGCCGAATGAGGAAGAACAGCAACAGGCGCACAATCAGGGCCAGAACTTCAACCGGGTCGCTCAAAGTCGCGCGGAGGAGTTAGAGGGCCAGAAGGTCACCGTTGTTCGAGCGTCCAGCGTTGACGGCTTTGCCTCCGCGCTGAAAAACCAGGTGATAACAGGCTCCGCAAAATTGCCACTAACTTTCCGCGCGGGCGGTGTTCCCTGACCTAAATTTTCCCGGCTTCCTTTCAGCATCCATCCTTTCCTGAGTCAACCAGCATCTGATTCTATCCGGAGTCTCTGAATCTCTGCCGTTCAGAACCCAGTAGCTGCTTTTTCTACCAGACCTTCCAACCTTCCCGGGTTCTAACCGATGGCGGACCCGGCTATGGGCCCCGCATCAAGAATTCCTCAAAATCCAGTCCTCCACAAAACCAACTGCACGGAGCGAAGCCTGCTCCTTTGGAGTGAAACAGATGAGACCCCAGTATGTTTTGAGATGTATTCTGCTTGCCAGTCTTTTCAGCGCGGGAATGCTCTATGCGCAGACTGATCCTGGAGTGGATACCACTCCCAACACCACCACAACCATTCTTACCGTTCTGGCCACCTGCGCCTCGCCTTGCTCCTGCCCGCCAGGAACCACCACAATCACGGTCAACAACGGAACCACTACTTGTTACGCCAACTGCAACACTACCGATTGCGGCACGGTTACGGGGCCGGATGGCTCAAGCGTGCAAACCGGCAGCATCGGGTTTACAGGATGCCCTTCCCCGGACAATGCCAATCACGGCCAGACCTTGCCCAACCCGCTGCCCGGCATCAGTCAAGCAGAGCTGGACCTGTTTTGCGCGGCGGTAGGGCGGTTCCAGGACATTGATTCCGTCTCCGGTGTAGTCCCGCCGGGAAACAACGGGCAATGTGCTCCCGTGGACAACGGGCATAATCAAAACAGCAGCACCATTAGCTGCAATGAGACCGGCGCCGGACTGGGGCCGCGTTTCAATGGCAATAGCTGCGCCATGTGCCACGTTTTTCCGGTAATCCTGGCGGCCAGCCCGTCTCATAATCCTGAAGTGGATGTGGCCACGCTGGATGGCGCGCAGAACTCGCTCTCCGCGCTGAGCCAGTTCATTAATGCCACCAGCGCCGTGAAAGAAGTCCGCTTTATCACTAATCTTGCCACCGGCCAAACCGACGGCAACGTTCACAATCTATTTGTGATTAGCGGCCGCGTAGACGCGTCGAATGCCAACAACATTAATGGAACAACTACAACCTGCGGCCTCACGCAACCGGACTTTGCCACCAACCTGGCAAGGAACAACATTATCTTTCGCATTCCGCTGCAAACCCAGGGTGACGGGCTGGTGGAATTGATTGACGATGAAAATCTGGAAAAAAATCACTCCGCCCTCACCCCTGCCATGGGCGTCTCCGGCTTCTTCAACCTGAGCGGTAATGACGCCACCATTGCCCGCTTCGGCTGGAAAGCGCAGAACAAATCTCTGCATGTGTTTTCCGGCGAAGCCTACAACGTTGAGCAAGGCGTGAGCAACGAACTATTCCCCAATGAGCGGGAAATTGACAATGATCTTCTGGGACAGAGCGTCACCAACTGCCTCTTCAACCCGCTTCCTGACGACACAATCAACCTCACCAACAAATTCAACACTGCCAGCACGCCGTCCGATTTTTCCTCGGACGTAGTTAATTTCGCCGAAGCCAGCCGGCTTTCTGCGCCGCCTCCGCGGCGGATCACCAGGTTCAGTGCGGCTTCCCTCAATAATGGGCAGTCGGTATTTAACCGGATCGGCTGCAATCTCTGCCATTCCGACAATGCCACCTTCCTGAAAACTATTGCCAAGAGTTCGTTGCCCAGCAACCAAAACAGCAAATTCGTGGGCGCGTTCTCTGACTTCGCGGTGCATGACATGGGAGTGGGTCTGGCTGACAACGTCACCCAGGGTCAGGCGGATGGCAGGCATTTCCGTTCGGCGCCTCTGTGGGGATTGTCGCACCGGCTCTTCCTTCTTCATGACGGACACAGGCAGGAGCTTGTAGGCGCTATCAACGACCATCAGAGCAGCGGTTCTGAGGCCAACACGGTGATCAATAACTTCAATCTGCTTAGCCCGCAGGACAAACAAGACCTGTTGAACTTCCTGCGATCTCTCTGACCAACGCAACTTTCGCGCCGCGGATGCCAACACATCTGCGGCCTTTCCCCGGCAGGAAAAGTCAATGGGTAAGCAGCCCCGATGGACTGTTTTCATTTTGAAAAGGAGCTTCGGATGCGCGACAAATTCCTGAGTGTAACCGCAGTTGTAATTTTGGCATCGCTATGGGCTGCGGCCCAGACACATGGACCTATACAGCCGGGAGCGCCAGGCTTTGCTCCCAGCTCCGCCGGTTCCCCGATGTTTGAGCCGGAAAGCGGCGTGATGGAAAAAAATTCCTATATCAACAAATACTTTGATCTTTCCCTAGCTTTGCTTCCGGACTGGCGCGAAGACTTCAGTGGCCCCAATCCTTCCGGCACGGGTTATTACGTGCTGGAAGCTTTGCGGCCTAACGGCGAGCTC